>JADFQD010000099.1 GCA_022561975.1 Acidobacteriota bacterium | reverse complement strand
TGCTCGTCGTCTACGATGTCCCGGCATCGCCTCCTCCTCACGCCTTGCATACGCACCGTAATCCCTGGTCGCGCGGCCCACAGGACTTCTACCACGGGCTGCTAGGCCGGATGAAAGTGCCGGCTCCGAGTTCAGGGCTGGGTGTCAGAGGCGCGACGCGGCTCTCTCTTTTCGATCGTGGTGCCGGCCACCAGAGCACCTGCGGTGCTGGCGATCGGCAGCCAGCCGGCGACGACGCACGAGCGGCAGGTTTCGTCGGCGCGCAGAACACCGACCGGATCGATACGGCTCACGAGGCCATCGCAGAGCCAGTGAAAGACTTCTTTGCCGCGCTGAAAGTCAGTGGTTTCGCCCACGACGAGATTCTTAGATTGACCGAGTTCGAACGGGTCGAGGCCGAAGCGACAATCCTCGTAGTCGCGCACTTCGACCAGCCGGGTTTCCGTACGGCCGACCTCGGCGCCCGCGACGTCGGTGACGGACACGTAGTACTCGGCAGCCTCGTGCTCCTGGTTCTCCAGCCAATCCTCGAGCCACTCGCGGTCATGGTCTTGCGCCCAGTCACGATCCTGGAGGATCTCCCACCATTCGTCGGTGAGCTCTTGTTGATTTCGCTCTTCGGGCTTGGGGAAGACGACCCAGTATTCGCCGTCGCCCTTTTTCGGATTCATCTCGACCCAGTAGAAGGCCCCGGTCTTGTTGAGCCGTCTGAAATAGAGTCGGACTTGCTCGCTGCCCTCGATTTCGGGCGCAACTTGGGCCGAGTAGCCGATGGTGGACTCGTTGGGGAGGCACTCGAGAGGCTCCGTGGTGATTTCCTGTGCCGCTACGGCGGATCCAACGCCTAGGACCGAGGCCAACCCGAGATAGAGAGCCGCTTGTCTGATACTCATTTCGATGCTCCCATGACTGCGCCGCGATCGGTGCGACGAGTGTAGATTATGCCGAGCAGGGGGGGTGCGTCAATTCGGTGACGTCAGGATTTTGTCGATGTAACTGTCGACAAAGGAGTTTCTCGGTAGGCTCGGGAGAGCCGTTCGGAGGATCGAGGCCGCTTCCTGGGCGTCGCCAAGCTCGTAGATCGCGACCGCCAGATAGAAGAGCAACTCGGGGCTCTCGGTAGACGGCTTTCCTCCACGGTCGAAATAATCGACGACTAGCGGCCAGTCGGACGACAGATAGGCGATCTCGGCGGCCAGGTGCTGAGCCTCCGCCGAATCCGAGTGCTCGTCCGCCAACTCGATTGCGCGCCGCATCGCCTTCTCGAGCTGTTCCCGAAACCGATTCTCGGAAACTTCCCCACGGAGCCTGCGCATTCGCTCTTCGAGGGTAGGATCGATTTCGATTTGCTGCGGGATGGCAGGCTTCGTTTCCTGACCTGACTCCGCGGACGCTTGCGTCGAGGGCTCTTCGGTCGCCGTCGCGAGCGTGGCGGCGGATTTCGCAAGTCTTCCCGTCGCTTTCCGGCGTTGCCTCGGAGTCAGAGGTTTCGCCTTCTGCGCTGTCGGTTCGATTGCCGCAGTTAGATGGATGAACAGCGGCATTCGCTTGAGTAGTGCGTCCCGGAGCGCGCTTCGGAGCGAGCTCTCGAAGAGTGTCTTCAAGTCGCCGTTGAAGCTCGAGTAGGCGTTGAAGCGATCCTCGATCTCCACCAGGCGTTCGGCCGTGTCGGTGAGATCGGCGGCGTTGCCGGCCAGGGCTTGCGCGCGCCCTAGTTGCATCAGCCCTTCGGCGAGCAAGACCGGTTCGTCGAGAAAACCGAAGCAAGCGGTGCGAAGCTTCTTCTGTGCTTCGTCTGTCATCCCGAGCTCCAGGTCTCGAACGCCGCGTTCGAGAAGCCTCGTGTAGAAGATGTCGGCCGCTTCGGCCGGCTGCGGCATGACACCCGCCAGCAAGAAAAGCAGCAACAAACGAGTGGGGCCGAGCTTGACTACGGTCATCCGGGGCTAATCGGGGTGCCAATGGATTGGACGGTTCTCGACTACTGCCTGCGGGTTCTCCGAGGTCAGCCGTCGAGCGAGCGCTTCGCCGTACTTGCTGGCGAGGTGCCGATGAGCCCGGCTCAGTCCGGGGGGCCGCCTGGTCAGATCATGCGCATCGCTCGCGACGAAGTGTATCAAGCCGGCTTCGACCATACTTGCGGCGAGTACCCGAAGTCGCCGGCCGAAATCACTGGTCAGGCTCATGGCGGTAACTTGGAATAGCGCTCCGGCCTGGACGAGCCGGCGCATGAGGTCGAGATCTTGGGCCAAGTCGGGAATGAACTCGGGATGAGCGAAGATCGGCCGCCAGCCAGCCAAGCGGAGTTCCTGAGCAAGCCCTTCGGCATCGAGTCCCCCTAGACCCCGCCGGTCGAACTCGAGCAGCAGATAGGTCGAGCCCGCGAGCGGCAAAGTACCATCCAGATCCGGCTCGGCCAGAGCGCTCAGAAGCCCTGAGTCGACGCGCACTTCGCCGCCAAGATAGAGGCGTGGTGTGGCGCCGACCGCGGATCGAAGGGCCTCGAGTGTCGAGCAGAGCTTCTCGCCTTCGCAGTTCCACCAACTCGGCGTTCGTTGATGAGGTGTCGCCAGGAGAGTGGTGCAGCCGTCGTCGGCCGCCAACCGGCACATTTCGGCGGCCGTGTCCAAGTCCGCGGCACCGTCGTCCACCGCCGGCAGGATGTGCGCATGGATGTCGATCATCAAGCGGCGGAGGAGCTTTCCACGTCCTCGCCGTACGACTCGTAGTAGTAGTACTTACGGCCGTAGGCCCCGGAGCGCGGCGGGGCGTAGCGATTGAGCACGGCACCGAGGATTCGCACGTCCGACATCAAGAGCCGATTCCGACACCTCTGAACGTCTTCGCGGAGTACCTTGTTGGCGCGGAAGCAGAGGATGGTGCCGTGACACATGGCTCCGACCAACACCGCATCGGTTACCGCCAGCACGGGTGGCGTGTCCACGATCACAAAGTCGTAGTTCGCCTGGGCGAACTGGAGAAACTCTCGCATGCGGTCGGACGCGAGGAGTTCGGAAGGGTTGGGCGGATGTGGACCCGTCGGACAGAGGAATAGATTGTCGACGTCGGTCGCAACGACCAGGGTCTCTGGCGAGACGTTACTGGTCAGAAAGGTAACGAGTCCGGCTCGGTTCGAAACCTTGAAAATCTTGAACAGGCGGGGTTTTCGCAAATCACCGTCGATCACGAGTACACGCTTGCCGAGTTGCGCCAGCACGGTGCCGAGATTGACGGCGGTCGCGGTCTTGCCTTCGCCCGAATCGGCCGAGGTGATCGAGATGAGCTTGAGTTCTTCGGCGCTCGAGAGCAGGAGAGCGGTGCGCAGTGACCGGTAGGCCTCCGAGACCGCCTGCCTCGGGTGGAGAGCCGGCAGCAGCTCGATCCGGCGGATCGGATCGCTCGGCGTGGGGCGCGATTGTTTGCGGTAGCCGTAGTAACCACTCAGGCCGTACCCCTTTGATTTCTCGCTGACATCCGGAATGACTCCCAGCACCGGGAGCTGGAGGATTTTTTCCAGTTCCTCGGGCGTCTTCACGGTGCGATCCAAGAAATGCAGGAGGAGAACCAAAGCCATGCCGAGCGCCAGCCCGCTGCCGAGGCCTCCCGTGAGATCCAATCGAAGCGAGGGCCGGAATGACGTCGACGGAACCAGAGCTTTCTCGACCACGAGCACGTTGGATTCGCTATTTCCGAACATCCGTGCCGACATCGAGGTTCGCGAGAGCTGTTCCAAAAGATAATCCTGGCGTCTGCGCAGCTCGGTGAGTTCCGTTTGCAGATTGTTGTACTCCACGGAAACCGACCCGAGGTCGATGGCCTCGGATTTGACCGTCGCCATCGCGCTCTCCAACCGGAGCGTCTGATTCCGAGCTGCCCGAGCTTCGGCTCTGTGGCGACTCTCGGCCTCCTTGTAGTGTTTATCGACGGCTCGCTGATAGGCTCTGTCGCCGTCTTCGATAGCCGCCTTGAGTTCGACCATGGCCGGCCAGTCGGGTTTGTAAATCTGCAGTTTGGCCTCGTAGTCGGCTTCCTTTCGCAGCCTTTCCTTGCGCAATTCCGAGATCAGGCCCTTGGATTCCTCGTCGGCGACGCTGTCGCGGGGCAACTGAGAGAGTTCTCGGAAACGAGCCTCTTTCTCCCGCAGTTCGGCCTGCGCTCTGATCACTTCGCTGTTGAGGTTGGCGAGCCGTTGCAAGGTGGGATTCGAACTCGGGTCGAGTGTCACGATGTCGGTGCGTCGTGAGTATTCCTCCAACTGGACCTCTTTGTCCTGGAGCGCGACTTTGAGTTCTTGCAATTCGTTTTGCAGAAAACTGGAGGTCTTGTTGATCAAGACCGTGCGGTTTTCGACGTTCCAGCTGATGTATTCCTGGGCGAACGCGTTGACGACTTCGGCTGCCTGTTCGGCCTTCGACGCGGTATAGCTCAGGGTCACGAGTTCGGTACCTGAAATCGGGTCGACCCTGATCCCTCCAAGGAGCCGCCGCGCGAGGTTGGCGAGAACCACTTCGTCGGTCACCTCTGCCTGGCTCTGGTCGAGCCCGGGGGAATCCAGCCCCAGCTGAGGAGCGAGGTTGAGCCGCTGGACCACCCGTTCGGCGAATCCGCGGCTCCGGAGCAGGCGGTACTGTGTCGGGTAATACTTTTGCGTCAGCCAGGCTTGCAGGTAGGGGTTGGAGTCATCGCTGAGGGCGAGCGGACTGCGCTGTTCGATCTGAAGCAAGGTTTCCGCGCGATACTGCGGTGGGGTGACGAAGAAGTGAACCAAGGCGAGTGCCACGCAGAGAGTCGTGACCAACAGGATCAGCGGCCAGCGCGAAACGATAAGGTGGAGGTATTCGCGAGCGTCGAACGCCGGGCTCTGCGACGGCGAAGCGGGCTCGGGAGCCGTGAGAAGAATCTCGGTCTCGCTCAAAAGAACGATTCCTTGACGATGATCAGATCGCCGTCCGAGAGTTCGACATCGGGCTGACTCCCAGCCAGGAGCTTCTTGTAGTTCACACGCAGCTCGGCGCCGGATTCGAAACGGCGAACGAGGACCTTGTTCGAAGCCCTTCCCGTCAGGCCCCCGGCTCGAGCCAATGCGGCCAGCAGGGTGATGCGATCGGTACTCCGGAAGACCACCGCACCGGGACTCGCCACCTCTCCGATCAAGAAGACCGTGATGTCAGTTGCCACGGGCACGTTGATGAGATCGTTCGGGAAGAGCGGGATGTTGAGGTCGGCGTTGCCGCGCTCGAGCAGTTCCCTCCGATCGATCAGGATTTGATCCGACAGACCGTTGCTCGCGCGCCGCAGAACCAGAATGTTGCCGCCTGCGGCCCCCGTCAGGCCTCCGGCCTGCGTAAGCGCGTCAATCAAGGTCCAGCGTCCCGAGAAAGGCAAAGTACCGGGCGTCCTGAGCGCGCCGAGAAGGGTGATTGGTTGGGAGCGGTACTCGACGATTCGAAGGGTCACCGTCGCCCGCTGAAGGTACTTCTCGAGAGCTTTCCCAAGTGCCTGCGCGGCTTCGCTGGCCGTCAGCCCCGCGACGGTCACCGGATCGACATGGGGTAGCTCGATGGTACCGGCCTCGGTGACACGAGTCTCGGCGTCGAGCGAATCGTCCTCGAGAACTTCCACGGAAACCAGATCCATGGGGCCGATTCGGTACGAAGCGGCTGTGCCTGAGCCCTGCGCTTGCGCCGCTGTGGCAAGCAGAAGAGACAGCGAGAAGGCGACTAGGGTCGGCTCGATCTGGGCGCGACTTCGCTTCATCGTCGGATTTTACAACACCTCGAGCGGTCATCTACCAGGGCAGCAAGTCGCCCCCGAACTCAATACCGAACCCAACGCTCGACGTCGAACGGTCGAAGTCGTCGAATGTCGAGTCCCAGGTCTCTTCTCGAAGCTGTCCGGTCAGAGCAAGGTTGTCGGTCAGCTCGAAGAGAATCCGTAGGCCGTAGGCCTCGAGGTTGTCTACCCGGCCGGGGTTGTCGCTGTCGACGAAGGTCTGCGTTCCGTCCTCCACGAAGACACTTGCCTCGAGACGTCTGCCGAAGCCCTGTTTGAGCTGCAGGCCTCGAGTTTCAGTTTCGATGATTCCTGTGGATGAGATGGTGGTGAACGCAAGGCCCTCGGCCGCGTAGACGCTGACCGTGGTGTCGGGACGAATTCGAAAGGACACGAGCCCCCTGCCTATCCTCTGCCGTCCCTCGGGAATGGCTGGGTCCTCGTAGTCGAGTTTCAGGTCCGCATAGGTCAGGTAGGCGTTCAACCGGTTGCGGTCGTAGCTCAGTCGAACGGACGGTCCTTCCCCGGTATCGTCTCGGCTGTCGGTCTTCACGAAGTCGACATCCGTCTCTTCGTATCCGATCCCGAACTCGAGATCAGATCCCCGCAGCTCGAGCCCGATCGTGCGTCGAGTGTTGTCGCGGTCGAGGGTCTCCAGATTGAGGCCCGGGACGAATCGCTCCACTTCTCTCCCATGTCTCACTCGGGAATTGGTCTGTATCGCGAAAACCGCGAGCCTTCGTGTGAGCATGACGCTAGCGTCGATTGTTAGATCCTCGTCGGAGATCTGGACGGGAGCTTCTATTTCGTTGCTGAGAAGTCTCTCTCTTTCGATACTGCTGGCACTGGCCGAGAGCGTCAACCTATTGAACGAACCGAACCACACCAAGCCGGAATTGACCCCGAGTGAGCGGAGGTTCTCGGATTTCTGCCACCAGAAGTACTCGGGCGCGACGAACCCCGAAATCATCGACTTGGCCCCGAACCGGACGTAGCCGGCAAGACCTGCTCCCAAGGTCGCATGGGAGTCGTCGACTCGAGTCGTCTCATCCGGCGCCGAGAACACGTTTTGGGAGTAGCCCACATTGCTCAGGGTCAAGTGGGGCTCTAGGCGAAGCCGTCCCAACCTCCACCGGGCGCTCTCGGCTCCCTTTTGCACTCTTTCGGCCTTGTTCTCTGGCACTTCCACCAGAGATCCTGCTGCGGTGTACTGGGTGAACTGAGAGTGCGCCGGGACGCTGATCACGAGAATCAAAACCCCGCAGATGAAGAAGACTCTGTGCATAGGGCTTGAGGCTTGGGAGTTGGGCTCGGCCGGTTTAGTCGATAGTCTCCGCCCGGTGCGTCCTGGTTCGGACATCATACCGTCGATTGGCACGGCTGCCGGCGTCGCTCTTTGCGCCTGCGTGGTGGTGGTGCCGCTGTTTGGAGGCGGGGCGACGCCCCTTGGAATCATGGTCGTACGGCTCAGCGCGCTTGCCGTGTTTCTCCTTTGCCTGCTCGGTCGCCGGGCGACCCGCGGGTTCGAAGGACTCGGCCAGCCGCTTGCGGCCTTGGTGCTGTTGGCCCTCTTTGGATTGCTCCAGAGCTTCGCCTGGCCTCGAGGACTGGTCGAGATGGTCTCTCCCGAGCATCTCGGCTTCGCCGACGAAGCCGCACGCGCGCTCGGAGACGAGCCGCCTTCCAGAGTGTCGCTTTCGCTCTATGCTCCGGCGTCTCGCCGAGTAGCTCTCGACTGTCTGGTTTTCGCGAGCCTCGCGATTACCGCTTTTTGGGTTGGGCGCCGCCGGTCTCGCCGTCTCTGGCTTGCCGGCGCGATCGTCTTCACGGCCGGTCTGCAGTTCGTTCTGGGACTGCGCCCCTGGCTTGGCGGCCAGGTGCCTCGCTTGCGGGCCACCTACGCCAACCCCGACCACCTATGCATTCTTCTGGAGATCGCGGCGTGCGTAGCGTTCGGGGGGATCTTCTGGGCTCTCTCGACCCGGCGCTGGAGGGATCAGGGAGCACGTCGAGCGGTCGGAGCGCTGATTGCCGGAACCCTTTTGTTGCTCATGCTGTCGGCGATCGCGTTTACCGGATCGCGGGCAGGAATCTTGGCGGCTCTGGTGGGGCTGGCTGTTCTGGCCGTGGCTGCGAACCGGAAGAGCCGCTGGGTTTCGGTTGCTCTTGTCGGTGGGGTGAGCTTGGGCTCGGTGAGCTTTCTCGCCTGGATTGGAGTCGGTAGATCCTTTGGCCGATTGGCGGCGACTTCTTGGTTTGAGGTTGCGTGGGGTTCTCGTGCGATGGTGTGGTGGGAGTCGCTCGGGCTGATGCGCAGGTTTCCGATTGCGGGCTCAGGGTTGGGAACTTTCGAGAGCGCGTTTCCGCTGGTGCAGCCGGCGAGCCTCGAAGGGATGCGTTGGGCGAAAGCTCACAACGACTTCCTCGAATTGATGGTGACCGGCGGTCTGGTTGGGTTCGCGATCGCGGTAGGCGGGACGGTATTGCTCTTGCTGGTCTTGACCCGAAAGCTGCGAGCCGCTTTCAGGACCGAAGATCGCCTGGCGCTGGCGGTAGCTTTGGGCAGCCTGGCAGCGGTGGCAACCCATGAGACCTTCGACTTCGGCCTCAGTCTCCCGGCCAACGCCTTCATTCTGATTACGATCGTGGCCGCGGCGCTGGGCGCGCGGACCGAAACTCGGGGATGACCCGGATGTCCGCGAGAGCCGCGCGACTACCCGGCAGCGGGCGCACTTCGAGGACGTGAAAGCCGCTGGTCCGAGGGGCCGCGAGGGTGATGACGGCCCCCGAGTCGACGCTGTAGCACCCTACGATCCGATCGGACCATAGAATCTGGACGGCGGCACCGGTCGATGCCACGCTTCCGAAGCGAAGACGAATTTTCTCCGGTGGCTGCCGCCAGAAGTACTCTTTGAACGAGGTTTCGCCGGCGTACAAGATCGCGGGACTCTGCCAATCGCCGGCTTGACCCCGCGAAGAAACGCCGAGGCCTTCCCAAACGAGCGCTCGCACTGCCCTCGTGACCGCCCGTTCGGCCCAGTCGGGATGGATCATCGCCAGCGCGGCGGCCGCTTCGCCAGCCTCGCCTGAAGCCGTCAAGCGCTTGGCCTTGAGCAGAAGGTACGGAGCCCAGTCGGAGGCGTTGGGGATGAGAGCATCTCTCTCATGAGACTCGGCGGAATAGGTGTCTCCCGCGAGTTCGGCGGCCCAGGCCCTGCCGGCGGAGGTTGCGTACTGGCTGAGTGCTCGCAGACGTCGAATGACCGCCTTCGGAAGCGGGCAGCGACCCAGAAGGCACTCACGCCGCGTCCATGCGAGCCAGTCCCGGGTGCGTTGTTGGTATTGAGCGGGAATCGGCCCGGGGGGCAGCGTGCGCAGCAAACGGTCGAGAAGTTCGCCATGAACCGGCCCAATCGGAAGTCTTGCCAGCGCATTCAGAGCGAGAGATCGGGCTCCGCGCTTGTCTCCCCCAGCCAACCGCTTCTCGGCGTCGGCCAGGGTTCTCTCCAGGTATTCGGGAAGCACGGCAAGGCTTCGAGTGCGCGCTTCGCAGACTCGCTCCCAGTCCTGCCGTACTCGGAAGTACTGTTCCACGTGCTGCCAGCTCGAGCTGTCGGCGGGGATCAGATCGAGGGCCTGGCCGAGCGAGTCGGCGCGGCGCAGCCAGGCCGGGAGGAGCTGTTCGAGCGTTACCCGATCACGGAATGCCACGCGCAGGACGTCGCGTGCCGATTGGCGCTCGCTCTCGGTCATCAGCGACCAGTCGTTCAGATAGGCGGCGGCGAGGATTCGCCGCGGTTCGACTTGGCTGGTTGCCATGGCCATGGCGTCTCGGAGTGGCTGTTCCCATCGCCAGCGCTCGCGCCACCGGTCGGGATCGCCGAGCCGGCTCATCTTCAGATAGGTTGATCCGGCCAGGATCATCCGTGCCTGCCAGGAAGCGGGCTGAGCGGCGAGCACTCCTCGCGCCATGGAATCGGCCAGCTCGAGCTTGCGCAGCGACAGGGCTTCCGCCGACTCGCGTTCGGCGCCCACCAGGTCGGCGAGCCAGCGTCGATCGAGCTCCTCGGCCAGGAAAGCCCGCGCGACCAAGAGGCGCGCGCGCACCGCGTCGGGCTCACGTCGGACGTCGGAGACGACGCCCGGCTCTCGGGCTCCGGTGCCGAATTCGGCGAGCAGTTCGAGGAGTTGATCTCGCGAACGCTCCCACGAGAAGTAGGAGTACATGCCGGCAGCCGCCAGGGCGACGGCCAGAACTCCGGCAACGAGATGCTCGAGTCGGGTTCTCATAAGGTGCTCTGGTAGGGAATCATAAGGCCATGAGGAGATTTCGTAGTAATCGAACACACAGGCAAACAGTCCGGAGGACACACCGGCGGAAGTACCGCGCGCTGACTTGGATCTGGGCGCTGGTAGGAGCCGTCCTGCTGCTGGTGCCCGGCGGCGACCTTCCGGGTGCCGGGCTACCCGAGGCCGTTACGACGGCCGTCGAGCTGGGGGCACATCTAGCGGTTTTCCTGGCTTTGGCCTACTTGGCCGCTCGCGGTTACGGTGGCTCGAGATCGCCAAAGGAGTGGAGAAGCGGGGTCCTCGCCGCCGTACTCGCCTACTGTGTTCTGCTCGAGATTCTCCAGATCGCGATTCCCGGGCGCGGCTTCGAATTCGTCGATATCGCGATCGGCTGGCTGGGCGCTGTGCTCGGATTCGGGAGGCGCGGCTGAACGGCGCTGTCGGCGGGCTCGCCTGCCGCGCCTGCCGTATACTCCCGCTCCGGCGATGAAGGTAATCGAGCACCTCGAGCGGGCCAAGGGCCCTTTGATCAGCTTCGAGATCATTCCGCCTCTCCGGGGCGCGAATCTCCGGAAGCTTCTGCAGCTCATCGAAGACCTGGCGAAATACAATCCGCCCTTCATCGATATCACCAGCCACTCCGCCGAGCTGATCTACCACGAGACCAAAGACGGTATCCGCCGTGTAATCAAGCGCAAACGCCCCGGTACTCTCGGGCTCTGCGCGCTGGTTCAGAACAAGTACGACTGTGACGCCGTGCCTCATGTGCTTTGTGAAGGCTTCACGCGCGAAGAGACCGAGGACTTTATGATCGAACTGAAGTATCTCGGGATCGAGAACGTGCTGGCGATCAAGGGCGACGACATCGGATTCAAGAAACCGCTTCAGGCCGGCCGCAGCGTCAACGAGTATGCGGTGGACTTGGTTCGGCAGATCGCGAATATGAATCGGGGCGACTATCTAGAAGGTGAGATCCTCCTGGACGCCGAGCCGTCGAACTTCTGTGTCGGTATCGCGGGATATCCCGAGAAACACTTCGAGGCACCCAACCTCGAGGCCGACATTCGTCATACCAAGGCCAAAGTCGACGCCGGCGGGGAGTACATCGTCACCCAGATGTTCTTCGACAATGAGCACTACTTCAAATATGTGGATCGCTGCCGGGAGGCGGGGATTACGGTTCCGATCATTCCGGGCCTCAAGATTTTGACGACTCGCAAGCAGACCAAGAGTCTGCCCAGTTTTTTCCACTGCGAGATCCCATCCGAACTCGCCGACGCGGTCGAGACGGCGAAGTCCAAGGCGGAGATTCTCGAAGCGGGTGTCGATTGGTCCCGGCGCCAAACCGAGGAGTTGCTCGATCGAGGCGTACCCTCGGTGCACTTCTACGTCATGCAGAGCTCGAAGGCGGTTTCCATGGTGCTCGATGGGCTCGATATCTGATCCCACGGTTTGACACGTCTTTCGGCCCTGGGCTAGGCTCAAAGGGCATCAGGAGTGGTTCGGTTGACGAAGCCGAACGCGGCAACCTGGGACGGACACCCAAGGTGCCATCCTGCTTCGAACGCAAGAACGTAGTGGGGATGCGGTCGCCGGAAGGCGGCAAGTAATTGTCCGGCGGTCAGAAGATCCGCTTCGTGATGCACGAGGCGGATTTTTGTTTGGTCCGAGATTCCATGGAGAGATGCTGATGAGCGAGCAGAGTCAAGAGAAGATGGCAGTTCCGGAGCAGAAGGACCGCGAGACCCGCACCGCGGCTCTCGCGGACGCTCTGGACGAGCGTATTCTGGTTCTCGACGGCGCCACCGGGACGGCGCTTCAGAACGAGAACCTCACCGCGCAAGACTTCGGCGGACCCGATCTCGAGGGCTGCAACGAGAATCTCTGTGCGACCCGTCCCGACGTGATCGAGCGCCTGCACGAACTCTATCTAGAGGCCGGCGCGGACATTGTCGAGACCAACTCGTTCGGCGGCACACCTCTGGTGCTGGCCGAATACGGACTCGCGGAACAGGCCTTCGAACTCAACCGCCTGTCTGCCGAGCAGGCGCGCAGGGCTTGTGCCCGATTTGACCAAGCCGGGCGTTTGCGCTTCGTGTGCGGCTCGATGGGCCCTACGACCACTGCGATTTCGGTCACCGGAGGGGTGACGTTCGAAGAGTTGATCGAGCACTTCCGGATTCAGGCCTTGGGTCTCATGGCCGGCGGCGCCGACTACCTCCTGCTCGAGACCTGTCAGGACACCCGCAACATCAAGGCCGGCCTGCTGGGAATCGACCGAGCCGCGGAGCTGGCCGGGTGGCGGATTCCGGTGGCGGTCTCGGTCACGATCGAGACCACGGGCACGATGCTGGCAGGGCAGGATGCCGAGGCTCTGGCGATTTCTCTTCTACACCGAGATCTTCTCTACGTCGGTTTGAATTGCGCTACCGGTCCGGAACTGATGACCGAGCCTTTGCGCACTCTCTCGGAGCTGTCGCGAAGGCGGGTCGCCTGCGTTCCCAATGCCGGCCTCCCGGACGAGGACGGGCTCTACCATCAGGGGCCGGATCACTTCGTCGAGGTGATCGGCCGGTTCCTGGATCACAACTGGCTCAATCTCGTCGGCGGTTGCTGCGGCACCGGGCCGGCTCACGTGACCGCCCTCGCCGAGTTGGTCGCCGGTCGGCGACCGCAGGTTCCGGCGCGTCACCAGCGCAGTCTGGTTTCGGGCATCGAGGGTGTCGAGCTCACCGCCGACAACCGTCCGCTGTTTGTGGGCGAGCGCACCAATGTGCTCGGCAGCCGCAAGTTCAAGCGTCTGATCGCCGAGGGCCGGTACGAGGCGGCGGCCGAGGTCGGGCGGGCGCAGGTCAAGGCCGCGGCACAAGTGATCGACATTTGCATGCAGGATCCGGATCGAGACGAGATCGCGGACGTCGAAGCGCTGCTCGAGCACGTCGTGCGTCTGGTGAAGGCTCCGCTCATGATCGACTCGACCGATGCCGCGGTCATGGAGCGCGCACTCGAGTACTCTCAGGGCAAGGCGATTCTCAACTCGATCAACCTCGAGGACGGCCGCAAGCGCTTCGATGAGGTCGTGCCGCTCGCCCGACGTTTCGGGGCGGCGCTCATTGTCGGCACCATCGACGAAAGCGGCATGGCGGTGACGGTCGAACGCAAGCTCGAAGTAGCCCGGCGCAGCTACGAACTGCTCACCGAGGACTACGGGATTGCGCCCGAGGATATCTGGTGGGACACGCTGGTCTTTCCCTGCGGCACCGGCGACGAGGCCTATCTCGGTTCGGCCAATCTCACGATCGAAGGGGTGCGCGCTCTCAAGGCCGCGTTCCCGTTGACCAAGACCATCCTGGGCGTTTCGAACGTGAGCTTCGGGCTGCCGGTCAGCGGCAGGGAAGTCCTCAACTCGGTGTTCCTCTACCACGCGACCCAAGCGGGCCTCGACGCCGCGATCGTCAATACGCAGCGGCTCGCGCGCTACGCCGAGATCGTCGAGGAGGAACGCGGACTTGCCGATGCGCTGATCTACCTCGAGCCTGGAGATACTGCGGCAGGCGATAAGGCGGTGGCTGAGTTCGCGGCTCACTTCCGGGGCCGCGAGTCGGCGATCGTTCGCCAACCGCGCACCGACATGCCACTCGACGAGCGTCTCTCGAGGGCGGTGATCGAGGGCTCCAAGGAGGGACTCGAAGCGGACATCAACGAAGCGCTCGCGGACGACCGGTGGGAGACGCCTCTCCAAATCGTCAACGGCCCGCTCATGAAAGGCATGGCCGAGGTCGGGCGCCTGTTCAACAACAACGAGCTGATTGTGGCCGAGGTGCTGCAAAGCGCCGAGGTGATGAAAGCGGCGGTCGCCCAGCTGGAGCCGCACATGGAGAAGACCGATCAATCGTCACGCGGGAAGGTCATCCTGGCGACGGTGAAGGGCGACGTCCACGACATCGGCAAGAACCTGGTCGATATCGTGCTCTCGAACAACGGCTTCGAGGTTGTGAACCTGGGCATTCGCGTGCCCAGCGAGCAGCTCATCCAGGCGGTGCGCGAGCACGAGCC
>JADFQD010000098.1 GCA_022561975.1 Acidobacteriota bacterium | reverse complement strand
CGATGAAGTGGTTCTCGTCGCGGGTTCCGGACGTGAAGATCTCGTTGCCCTCCGGATCGACGACTCGCAGTTCGACCCAGCTCTGAATGATGTCCAGCGGGCCGGTGGGGAAGTCATGGCCGACCTTTCGGGCGGTCATCACCACCCGGATCGGGAGTTTCTCGCCGCGGGCGATGGTGGCCGGTGTTTCGAGTGCCAACTCGATGACCGGCCCGTCAGGCCAGATGCCGGCGATCTCGGGGATCTCGAAATCTCCCTTGAGCCACTCTTCGGTCAGCCGGTTGTGCTCCTCCCAACCCTCGAGTTTGAGCATTGCCGGAACCATCGTGTTGGAGGCTATGAACCGGTGACTCCGATGCATGCCGTCGTCGGCGGTGCGGTTGTGGTCCACCGAATCACCCCGGGCGGGGTCTTTGGAGGCGACCAAAGGCATGTGGCACTCGCGGCATTCGAGGGTCTTCTCGGGCTCGCCCTCGACAAACCAGTGGCTGGCCTTCCAGTTGTCGTATTGGTTCTGCAGCTGCACCCAGCCGACCCGGTTGATCTCCTGGTCGATGAACTGTTTGTGGCAGGCGGCGCAGTACTCGGGGGCCTTGAACATGCGCTTGCTGAGTTCGTTGTGCTTGTCGGGGTAGGTTCGGATCAGGAAGTCGCTCAGGAACTTGCCTGCACCTTCTTCTTTCCACTGCCAGAGATACATGACCGGCTGCGTTATGACGTAGTTGGCGTTGCCTTGCAGATCGGTTTCGCGGACGCCGTGACAGGAGAGGCAGGAGATTCCTTCGTTGTAGCCCTGCAGAGCGGTCAAGTCTTCGGCGAAGATGTTCTTGGCGCCCGAGAAAAGCGAGATCGGATCGTGACAACCACCGCAGTAGCGCGTCGACTCGGGGCCGTTCTGCTCTGCCATCAGGTTCTGAACTTTTCGAAATAGTGGATCCATGGCCGCGTAGCGGTGGGCGCTCGGTTTCCATTCGGCCAGAATTTGAGCGTGACAGTTGGCCGAGCCGCAGGTTTCCGAGCCGGCGAGTGAATCGGGATCGAAGGCGCCACCGGTCGAGGTCAGGGCCAAGCTGGGCGCGAACGGCCGGTCCTCGCCGTACAGGTAGCTGTAGTCCTCGGGGAAGGTGTTGTCGTAGGTGGGCCCGGGGTAGAGATGGGCGAGTCCGAGCGCCAGTGCCAAACCGACGAGAGTGTACACGGTGGCCGATACCATGACCGGGCGCGCAAAGTGTCCGCTGATCTTTTTCCGGATCCGGAAGAAGACCAGCAGGAAATGGGGTAGCGAAAGCACGAGTAGCGTCCAGGTGGAGTAGAGGTGGACGTTGCGCCATACGGGCGACATGCGAGTCGCGAAAAGCCCCTGGTAGGTAACGACGCCTCCCGAAACCAGGCACACCGCGAGCGCCGCGGCGGCGAGATAACCCAGCAGCACAACGTCGGTCAGGTTGTAGCGGCGGTAGTCAAGCCAATGACTCCAGGTGTACCAGGCGATGAGGACCAGGGAAAGTAGTCCGACGACGGAGTGGAAAAGCAGGTTCCACTGCACCGCCGCGTGAAAAGGCGCCAGGGTGATCAGGAGACCGCTCAGCAGGAGAAACAGGAGTGCCGAGAGGGCGACCCGGGTGAGCCTTGCCGACCAGCCGGTTCGAAGTCCGTCTCGTTCTGGCAAAGTGCTGATTCTCCTTCCGGCGCCGCAACCCCGGGTGGAACTCACGCCGTGTGTAGATGCTCCAGGACGCGGCCTGAAGTCGCCACACCCCGCGGGGCGGGAGGTAGCCATCCCAAAGGGCGGGGCCTCTTTGGCATCCAGCCGGGGACGTTGTAGGCTCCCGTCGAACGAGACGGTTCCTCCCAGCACTCTTTGTGCTTACGCTGACGGCGCTCGGTTTCATGGCCGGCTGTAGTGGTAGTTCCACGGAGCCGATCGCGGTACCGCTGATCTTCGAGGGTGAGGTCGCTTTCCAGGGCAGCAAATTCCACAACTTCACGGTGGTCAGCACCGGCACGGTCTGCTGTGACGGCTCGGGAATGTGGTCGACGACCCGGGCGAGAAACTCGAGGACATCCCAGCGGGCTTCGCCGCCGTCGGGTCCGGCGCGGCGCGAGGGTCGTCCTTGATAAACGACATCGGCGGTATCTGTCTCCCAGCTCAGACGCTTCAGGACGATCGGGCAGCGGATCATGTAGCGGCCGAGACGCACGGCGCCCTGCCGGTCCTCGACTCGCACCGCACCATGCACTGAGAAGCCGCTGTGGCGCCAAGACAGCAGGTTCTCCACGATCGCCTCGGTGATCAGCTCCTTGCCGAGGAGCATTCGGAGCACCTCGGCGCGAAAGAGCCGCTCGATGTGCTGGGAATGGAACCAGGCGAGCGGCTCGCCCAGGATTTGGGCTCTTGCACTCGAATAGGGCCAGTCGGTCGCCACCTGTGCGAGTCCGGCCCGGACGGGGTTGAGTAGAACGTAGCGGATGGCGGCCAAGAGGTACGGCTCGTCCATCGGAAACGATGCGAAGCGCTCCTGCCACAGATGACCGGTCCATCGGTGCCGACGGTTGACTTCAAGAGCATAGCGATGGTGCGCCTCACCCAGTGGCCGGGCGAGCCCGTGCTTGCTCGAAGGCACCCCGATCAGATGGACGTGATTGGGCATCAGACAGTAGGCCCAGACATCGAGGGCGTGGCGGCGCGCCTGCCGCGCCAGGAGCGTTGTGTAGGAGCGGTAGTCGTCCTCGGAGAAGAAGACCCTCATTCGCCGGGCACCGCGCTGCGTTACGTGGTGCGGTACGCTCGGGACGACGATGCGAGGAAAGCGGGCCATCGTCTAGCAAGACGGAAACGAGCCCGGACATCTTGCGAAATGAGTAGCCTGTCACCTCTTTCCAGAGCCAGAAGCGCGCCACCGCGAGTCGCTGCCGCCTTCACACGGTAAAGCCCTGAACTCGAGATTTCCTACTGCTGCGTCTTCCGGGCTTCAGGTGGCTGCGCCGCGTCCTGACCCGCACGAGAGTCCACCGGGTGCCACTCCGCGGCCAGTTCACAGCCCAAGACCGCGCACCGCAGAAAACCAATTCCCTTACTCCGCGTGGGCTGCCACCCCTTTCGGTAGGTCCCGAGCCGTCCGCCTGCGCGTCCAAGACTACCCATCGGAACGTCGCGTTGGAGAGGCGGGAGTGCGCACAATGAGGCCGACAAAGGCACTCCAAAGAAGGAGGACACACAGTGAGAATCAAGAGAACCGCCTCTGCTACCACCCTCGCTCTCGCTACGCTTGTACTCCTGACAGCACCGCCGGACGCGAGCGCGACGCCCGAGTTTGCGAAACAGTGGGAATCGAGCTGCGCCTCATGCCACGTAGGGGCTCCGACAAGCCTCGGCGAGGAGGGTATCGCCTTCAAGCTGGCCGGCTACGACCAGGCGATGACGGCTCCCAACCCGCGACCGAAGCTGTTTCTCTCGCTGCTGACGGACTTGGTCACGTTCACCAGCGCGGACGGCGCCGACGACATGGTGACACCCGAGAACGCCGAGCTCTTCACGCTCTTGCGTCTGGACCGGGCGGGAAAGGCCAAGATCTTCGCGATCGGCGAGGTCGCCGACGGCGAGGACGGACTCGAGCTGGAATTCGCCCACGGTCACCTGCAGCTCAATCCGCTGGAGCAGCCCGAGCGGCTCAACGTCAGGCTGGGAAACGTGGAACCCATGACTCGACTCTGGAACACCGACATGCGCCGGGAGTTCGAGTCCCCGCTGTGGAGTGGCGTCGATAGCGCAACCGGCGAGCTCGCGGGACATAGTGGCGGCCATCACGGGGGCGGCGCGGCGGGCAGGCCGGGAGTGCTGGTCGCGTCCGACTGGGGCGGCGACGTTTCATCGGTCATCGGTCGCAACGTCCTCGTCACCGGCGGCGTCATCGAGGACAATGCCTTCGCCGGCGTCTTTTGGAAACGGGGAGGTCGGGGTTTCGACAACTCGACGGTCGCGAGCGGCTTCGCCTACAACGATCTGTCCCTCGAGCAGCAAGCCGGCTTCAACCAGCAGCAGATCAACATGGCGAAGCAATGGGAGCGTTCCGTGATCTTCGGGCTCTCGGCCTATGCCGGAAGCGGCAGTAACGAAGTGTTCGACGGAAGCTTCCTCGCGATGGAGGACATGGACCACGATCCGATGGAGCCGATGGAGGGCATGGACCACGACGAGGAAGGGGAGGAGCACGGTGACGAGGGTGAGGAGCATGGAGATGAGCCGGGAGAGGAAATGGCCCACGACGACGACTTCATGCCGACCCGGATTGCCGACACTTCCCGCCTGGTGGGAGAGATCAAGACCCGCTGGGATCGCTACGGCTTCTACCTGATCGGAGTCTATGGAGAGAACGACTACGACCTGGGCGATGCCGAGGAGTGGGAGCACGAGAGGGCGTTCATGAACGTCGGCCGCCAAGCGAACGACTTCTTCGCCTGGGCCCTCGAGGCGTCGACGCGCTTCAACGTCACCCGTCAACGGGTCGGCCGTCTCGCCATCAGGTACGAACAGCTGTCGCCGGAGAATGAGGGCGCGGCGCGCTTCGAGCGGGCAGTGGCCAACCTCACGATCCCGATTACCATCATGCGCCCCGCGTTGTGGCCGTATCTCGAAGCCTCGCATGACTTCGGCGACAGCGACTGGCAGATCACAGCCGGGCTCAAACTGGCCTACTGATCCGAAGCCGAAGAACCCGAAAAGACCCTAGAAAAAACCCAAGGAGAAACTCAAATGAGAAAAATGATAGTCCCTCTAGCACTGGCTATACTGGCCGCTCCCGCTCTTGCCGGCAATCTCGTCGGGATCGCCGACTGCAATGAAGACTGCGGCTCGACCGTCGTCTATGTCGAAGGTGCGCCGACTCGAGACGGAGCAGGAACGACGGTCGACTTCGACCAGAAGGACAAGGTTTTCATTCCTCATGTCCTGCCGGTCCTGCAGGGGGCCACAGTGAACATCAAGAACGGCGATCCGTTTCTGCACAACGTACATGTGTACTCCGGGAAGGAGACGGTCTTGAACATCGCCCTTCCATTTCAGGGGCAGGTCATACAGCACACCTTCACCGAACCCGGTACGTACGAAGTCCTCTGCGACGCTCATCCCGAAATGTCCGCTTACATTGTCGTTCTGGACAACCCACACTTCGCCACACCGAACGACAACGGAGCCTACGAAATCACGGGACTACCCGCGGGCAACTACACCGTCGTCGTCCGTAACGTCAAGAGCGACAAGATCGAGAGATCGTCTGTCGTGGTCAACTAGATGAGCGGCTCCTTGACTCGGTAGAAGAAGCCTTCCAACACGGCATGGAAGGTTCTCTGCGAACGGCGATCCTGAACGCTCGGGGGCCGGAGGTGTCCTGTCGTTTTGAGTCGAAGCAAACGATAGCGAAAGACCCTTCGTACCTGGACATGACGCTCAGCTAGCACGATACCGCTTCCCGCCCGAGATCATCAGCCACGCCGTCTGCCGCCAAATCCCGTCCCATTGATCCCTTTGAGATGCGCCGCCTGAACGCGGTTCGGCCGGGTGACAGTCTCGACACCTCTCCGGCTCGATGAGGAACAGCACGAAGTAGCGCCCGATCCAAGCCGCTTCCCACCCATTGGGGTGTTCTGCCCGGCGACGACCGCCCGTAGGCTTGGGTCCGGCGGGAAAAAGGAATTCCCGGTCGCAGCCGGGAGGGAGAAGTTGCATCGTGGCATTCAAGGTTCTCAGCCCCAAACATCCAACCGACGAAACCACCGCGGAAGAGTGTCGCGGGCTACGCTTCGCCAGGAGATACACCACCGACGGGGTACACCCCTATGACGCCGTTGAATGGGAAACGCGCGACGCAATCATAACCGACGAAAACGGCAACATCGTCTTCGAACAAACCGGAGTGGAGTTTCCGAGCACCTGGACCCAGCAGGCCACCAATGTGGTGGCGAACAAGTACTTTCGCGGCGCGGTCGGCTCGCCGCAGCGCGAGAGCAGCCTTCGCCACATGCTCGATCGCGTTGTCGACACGATCACCCATTGGGGCACCGAAGGAGGCTACTTTGCGGCCGCTGCCGATGCGGAGAGCTTCGCGGCCGAGCTACGCTACGTCCTTCTCCACCAGATGGCGTGCTTCAACTCACCCGTCTGGTTCAACGTCGGCGTCGAGCCGCAGCCACAGTGTTCGGCCTGCTTCATCAACTCGGTCGAGGATACGCTCCCCTCGATTCTGGATCTCGCCAAAACCGAGGGCATGCTCTTCAAATACGGTTCCGGTACCGGCACCAACCTCTCCACGTTGAGGTCTTCAAAGGAGGCGCTTCGGGGAGGAGGCACCTCGTCCGGACCGGTTTCGTTCATGAAGGGCCTCGACGCCTTCGCCGGAGTCATCAAGAGCGGCGGCAAGACCCGACGCGCCGCCAAGATGGTGATCTTGGACATTCAGCACCCCGACATCACCGAGTTCATCGACTGCAAGGCCAATGAGGAGAAGAAGGCCTGGGCGCTGATCGACGCGGGCTACGACGGCGGCTTCAACGTCGCCGGCGGCGCCTACGAGACGATCTCGTTCCAGAACGCCAATAACTCGGTGCGCGTGACCGACGACTTCATGCGCGCGGTCGAAGCGGATAGTCAGTGGATCACCCGGGCGGTCCGCGACGGCCGGCCGATGGACACCCTGAGCGCCCGTACCCTCATGCGCAAGATAGCGGACGCCACCTGGGTCTGCGGTGATCCCGGGATGCAGTTCGACACCACCATCAATAACTGGCACACCTGCCCCAACACCGCGCCGATCAAAGCGAGCAACCCCTGTAGTGAGTTTATGTTCCTCGACGATACGGCCTGCAACCTGGCCTCGTTGAACCTGCTGAGCTTCTACGATACCCGCGCCCAGCGGTTCGACGTCGAGGGCTTTGTGCACGCCTGCGAAGTGGTGATCACAGCCCAGGAGATCCTGGTCGACAACGCCGGCTACCCGCGGCCGTCGATTCGCGAAAATTCTCAAGACTTCCGCCCGTTGGGTATCGGCTTCGCCAACCTTGGAGCGCTCTTGATGGCCCGCGGCCTCCCCTACGATTCGGACGCGGGCCGTGGCTATGCCGGGGCGCTCACCGCGCTCATGTCCGGCGCCGCCTACGCCCAGTCTGGACGGATTGCGGCGACCCTGGGCGCTTTCCAGGGATTCGAGAAGAACCGGGAGCCGATGCTCCGGGTGATGAAGATGCACCGCGATGCGCTGCATGAGCTGGTCACCGGGCACGCACCGGCGGAATTGCTCGAGCGCTCCAGGGAGGCCTGGGACTCGGTTGTCGAGTTCTGCGCCGATTCGGGCTTGCGCAACGCTCAGATCTCGGTCGTTGCGCCCACCGGCACGATCGCCTTCATGATGGACTGCGACACAACCGGTATCGAGCCCGACATCGCGCTGGTCAAGTACAAGCGATTGGAGGGTGGCGGCATGCTGAAGATGGTCAATCGAACCGTGCCGCTGGCCTTGCGCCGACTCAGCTACTCACCAGAGGACGTGGGCCGTATCGTCTCCTACCTCGACGAACACGACACGATCGAAGGCGCACCCGCGCTGCGCGAGGAGCACCTGAGCGTATTCGACTGCGCCCTCAAGCCGACCGCGGGTAGCCGGTGCATTCACTATCGGGGGCATCTCGAGATGCTGGGATCGGTTCAGCCGTTTATTTCCGGCGCCATCAGCAAGACCATCAACATGCCCGAGGAAACCATGGCCGAGGAGATCGAAAGCGCGTACATCGAAGGCTGGAAGCTCGGCCTCAAGGCGATCGCGATCTACCGCAACGGCTGCAAGCGCAGCCAACCGCTCTCGACCTCCAGAACGCATCCCGATGACGAAGAGGGGACCGTGAACCGCGGTCCCCTGCGCCTCAAGCTTCCCGACGAACGCCGGGCCATCACCCACAAGTTCGTGATTCAGGGGCACAAGGGTTACCTGACCGTGGGTCTCTACGAGGACGGCTCTCCGGGCGAGATCTTTGTTGTGATGGCAAAGGAGGGCTCGACCATCTCGGGATTGATGGATGCCTTTGCGACCTCGATCTCGATCGCGTTGCAACATCGCGTTCCTCTGGACACCTTGATCACCAAGTTCGCGCACACGCGTTTCGAACCCTCGGGTTTCACCAATAACCCCCAGATCCCGATGGCCAAGTCGGTCACCGACTACATCTTCCGCTGGCTGGGGTCCAAGTTCCTGACCCTCGAAGAGCAAAAGGAGCTCGGCATCGTTCTGCGAGACGAGGCCAAGTCCGGACCCGACTCGGATCCGGCCCGTCAAGCTGCGGCGGCAGCCACCTCCCAGCTCCAGACCGACGCGCCCAGCTGCCAGGAATGCGGCTCGATCATGGTGCGCAACGGGACCTGCTACCACTGCTTGAACTGCGGTGCCACCAGCGGGTGTGGCTAGCGCATGAACGCTATTCGGCATGAATAGCGAGATCTGGCAGCGGTTCCTAGGTTTCACACCGGTCGAGCAGGCCCTCGTCGGAACCCTCTTCACCTGGGCCCTGACGGCGCTCGGAGCCTCGCTGGTCTTTTTCATTCACCACGAGAGCCGAAAACTGCTCGACGTGATGCTGGGCTTCACCGCCGGAGTCATGATCGCGGCCAGCTTCTGGTCATTGCTGTCACCGGCGATCGAGATGTCCGTAGACCTGCCCACCCCGAGATGGCTGCCGGCCGCGGTCGGCTTCACGCTCGGGGCGGTTTTTCTCCGCCTGGCGGACTTCCTGACTCCGCACCTCCACCTCAAGGCTTCGATCGAGGATGCCGAGGGCATCCCGACCAGGCTCGAAAGGACCACGCTGCTCGTGCTGGCGATCACCCTGCACAACATCCCGGAAGGCCTCGCCGTCGGGGTAGCGTTCGGGGCAGCAGCCCACGGGCTCGAATCCGCGACCATCGCCAGCGCCGTGGTACTCGCCTTCGGCATCGGGATCCAGAACTTCCCGGAGGGCCTGGCTGTCTCGATGCCCCTACGCCGTTCGGGCTTCTCACGCTGGAAAAGCTTTTTCTACGGCCAGGCCTCCGGAATCGTGGAGCCGATCGCCGGTGTGCTGGGCGCCGCGGCCGTCCTCACCTGGCGCCCGATCCTGCCCTACGCTCTTGCCTTCGCCGCCGGCTCCATGATCTTCGTCGTCGTCGAGGAGGTCATCCCCGAAGCCCAGAACTCAGGCAACGGCGACGTCGCCACTCTGGGCTTGGTCGGAGGCTTCGTCGTGATGATGGTTCTCGACGTGGCCCTGGGCTAGGCTTCCCTTACACTACCACTCAGGGCTGCAGTTCCACCCACCCATTCAGCTGTAGCGTCGTCGACCCCAACCCCCCGCCAGGCTTGATCCGGAATTGTTCGCGAACGCCCAGCCTGTGGTTCACACCCATGAGCACCATCAAAAACGTTCTCTGTCCGGTCGACTTCAGTCCGCTTTCCGAGCGAAGCCTTCAGCTGGCGGTGGATCCTGCTCCACGTCGTGGTGCCCAAAGGTCGGCACGCATATTGAAACTCTCTTCATCCCGATGGCCGACCAGCCAAAGGCCCACTCAAACGGTTCCTGTTCGGCGCCACCGACCCGACTGGGCGGCATGACCACCTGGAGACAAACTTGACCTGGAAATCCGCGAGAGACGAAACGGTCGAGCTCTGGCGGAAGATCCGAGCATGATCAACGAGCCTGACGAGCTCGAGCTGTTGACCGAGATCAACGCGATCTGCGCTCTTTGTGAGGCCGCCAACGCCGAGCAACCCCAGACGCTCACGCACTGCGAGCGCTGTCTGTCCTTTCAGCAGTTCGGTGGCTGCCGCGGAGTAAACCTGGAAATGAGCGAGCGCGTGATCCAGAAAGACTGGGACGCCTTGCAGGACCTGATCGATCAGTCGTTCTGGAAACGCACCGAGCGCGCGGCCAGTAACTAGGGCGAACCTGTCCCGCCCGAGTGGAAGGGAAAACCCACCCTGCCGGGTGTGGTGTGGGCAGGCAGGCTCGATGAAACTGAGCCATGTATCCGAACGGGGAATGCAACTAGTGGCCTTTGCCAATGAAAACGGCGTGGACCGGGCGGTACGCTTGGTGCTCAGCGCGGCGATTCTCGGCCTCGGCTGGTTCGGTGCGGTCGATCAACTCGTGGGTGTCGCCTGTCGGATTCTGGGCTGGTATCCGCTGGTAACGGGATTCCTCGGCTGGTCGCCCCTCTATGCGGTGCTCGGATGGAGCACGCGAGCCAAGCGCTGAGCAGCGCCGTTATACTCGTTGGTCCCGATGGACATTCAGAGACTCAAGTGGGCCTCACTTGGCGGGCTGGTTCTGGTCATTCTATTTCTGGAGGCGGCCCGCGAACTACTGAGTCCGTATCTTCAGACCTGGCCGGGCCGCCTGGTCTGGGCAGGAGTGGTCGCGGGCGCCATTCTGTTTCTGGTCGGAGCCGTGTTCACGGTTCTGGCCCAGACGCAAGACCAGCTCGAGCAACGAAATCGAGAACTGCTATCCCTCGACCGCGCGGCGCGCGATATCCACAGCGAGCTGGCCCTGGCCACCACCCTCCAAAAGATCGTTGAGCAAGCGTGTCAGCTGCTGGGTTCGAAGTACGGAGCTCTTTCGGTGATCAACGAGAAGAAGGAGATCGTCGAGTTCGTCACTTATGGACTCACGGATGAACAGCGGGCTCGCATCGGAGACGCGCCCATAGGAAAGGGTCTTCTCGGGGTCGTCCTTCACGAAGGCCGGCACCTGAGGCTGTCCGATCTGCGTTCGGATCCTCGCGCTCACGGGGTCCCCCAACATCACCCGGTAATGAATAGCCTGCTGGGAGTTCCGATCCTCTGCCAGGGACCGTTTCGGGGCAATCTCTACCTGAGCGACAAGGTCGACGGCTCCGAGTTCACCGAGGATGACGAGGAAACGCTGGTCCGTTTCGCCCTCACCGCGGCGGTGGCCATCGACAAGTCGTTCCTCCACCATGAGCTCGAGAATGTCGCGGTCGCACAGGAGCGGGGCCGGATCGGTCGTGAGATGCACGATGGCATGGCTCAAGTATTGGCCTATGTCAACACCAAGGCCCAGACCGTGCAGCAGTATCTGAGGACAGGAAAGGTGGAAGAGGCGAGCCGGCAGCTCGACCAGCTGACCGCGGCCGCGCGGGAGGCGTACACTGACGTTCGCGAAGGCATACTTGCGTTGCGCTCGCAGCCCGGGGAAGACAGGTCGCTTGAAGAAGTCTTGAAGCAGTACTTCGAGCAATGGCAGACATCGAGTGGAATCAGCGGTGAAATGACTCTCGACGAGCCACTGTCGGTGCCCCCGCGGGTTGAATTGCAGCTTTTGCGCATCATTCAGGAGTCGCTCGCCAACGTCCGCAAGCACGCCCGGGCGACGAAGGTCAGGGTGACGGTGGTTCGCCAGGCCCAGGGTCTCGAGGCCATAGTCGAGGACGATGGCGTCGGTTTCGATCCCGAATCGGTGGCGCGGGCCGAGCTGCCGCGATTTGGCCTTACTATTATGCGTGAGCGCGCCGAGAGCGCCGGCGGCCGTCTCGAGATCGAGTCGAAGCAGGGAGTCGGTACCCGTGTATTGTTCGAGGTGCCGAAGATGGAGGAGTAAAAAATGAGGATTCTGATCGCCGATGACCATGCACTGTTTCGAGAGAGCCTCGGCAGCCTGTTGACAGCTCGCGAGTTCGACGTGGTTGGCGAGGCCAGCAATGGCCGCGAGGCCGTCGAGAAGGCTTGGGAGCTCAAACCGGATGTCGTCCTGATGGACCTCAGCATGCCGGAGGTCGGCGGTCTCGAGGCCACCAAGCATCTGACCGCCGAGCTCCCCGACATCAAGGTGGTCATATTGACGGCTTCGGATGATGACGAGAGCCTCTTCGAAGCGATCAAGGCGGGAGCCAAGGGCTATCTCTTGAAAGACCTCGATGCCGACGAGTTCTTCGCGCTTCTGGGCGCGGTCGGCCGCGGCGAGCCGGCCCTGACTCCATCGCTCGCGCGAAAACTGCTCGATGAGTTTGCCCGGCCGGCCGGCAAGAAGAGAGATGATCCGGATGCGCTCACGAACCGCGAGCAGGAAGTGCTCGAGCTTATGGTCGATGGCATCACGACCAACCGCAAGCTCGCCCAGCAGCTCGGCATCAGCGAGAACACGGTCAAGTTCCACGTCCGAAATATCCTCGACAAACTCCATTTGCACAATCGCGCTCAGGTCGTGGCCTACGCGTTCAAGCACCGATTGGTGGAGCCGCCGACGCCCGATTGAGCGCCCGAAGCCCGCGGTCGTGAATCAGGCGCCGCGTTCTTCGGAGAAAGCCATCGACCAGCTCGAGCTACCGGCTCGCCAGCCGCGACTGGAGTGCCGCGAAGACAACCTCAGGATCGGGATCGCCGCTCCACGACTCCCAGTACCGCGCCAGCGGGCTCTCCTCCCTGTGCATGCGCCTCGCCACGTCGCCCTCGGCTACGGCGTCCTCCGGCTTCCAGTCGTCGTCACGCGCCGCCTGGGCGGCCCGCAGGAGCTCGACGCTTTCTGACCGGTTGCCTTCTCGCCAGCTGATATAGGCCCGCAGGAAGAAACCGCCGACCGCGCGCGGATTCGACCGGCAGGCCAGTTCCAGCCGCTCGCGCGCAGTCGCGGGATCATCTCGCAGCAACGCCACCTCACCCAGCGCCAGCAGGCTTCCTGTCTCTTCGGGATTGAGCGCCAGGGCGCGCTCCAGGGCCTCCTGCGCTGCCGCCAGATCGGCCGGACCCGTGGCATGAATGGCCCTGAGCTGCCCCCACTGCTTGTGCCCACGATGGCTTTGCGGGTTGCGCTCGATGAGCGTCTCGAGTTCCGCCAGGGCTCCCGCCAGATCGCCCTCGGCGGCCAAGCTGTTCGCCAGATAGTAGCGCGAGTCCTCGTGCTGTGGATTGAGCTGCAATGCCTGGCGCAGGAGCGTGATGGCGAGCGGGAGGTCGCCCTGGCGCTTGATCGCGTCCATGGCTGCGCGCTGGGTCTCCCAGAATGCCGTTACGCGGTCGCGCTCGCTCATCGGGAGGCGCCGTGGCACCGGGTCTCCTTCGCGGATTTCCCAGCGTGCATTGGCCGCGAGTTCGCCGAAAGCCTCGGTCTCTCCACCCTGCCACTTGACCTCGAGCGTGGTGACGCTCGTCGCCTCGCCGAGACCGAAGTGCAGCGTGCGGCTGCTCTGCGAGAGGTACGAGGCGCTGCTGATGGTGCGCCGCAACTGGACATTGCCGAGGCGAGCGGTGACGACCGCGCCATCGCCGAAGCCCCTAGTCGACTCGGCGGTACCGGCCCGGCTGCGCAGAGTTACCTCGAGCCAGTTGCCTTGCTGCATCTCGTTGCGCAGCAAGCGCACCCCGTCGTCGAGCGACACGAGCAGGATATCGACGTCACCGTCGGAGTCGAAGTCGGAGAGCGCCAGGCCACGGCCTACTCGGGCCTGCGCCAGCGGCTCACTCAACGGTGCCAGATCGTGAAAGGAGGAGCCCCGCCGGTTCCAGAACAGAAAGGGCAGCTGGGGCTCGAGCGCGGGCGGCTGGTCTTTGGTCTCGAAGGTACTGCCGTTCGCCACGATCAGATCGAGCCAACCGTCGCCGTCGAAGTCGGCAAACTCGGTACCCCAGCCGACGGATTGGAGAGCGATCTGGCCCAGACCCATGGGTAACGCGACGTCAGAGAAGGTCAGCGGCGGCCGGGGTCGATCATCGACCGCCGACCCTCCGGCCGCCGCCGCATTGCGGGGCTCTGACAACAGCCGCGAGTCGTAGAGCGCGTTCTCCTGCGCGATCCAGTGCGTGACGAAGAGGTCGTCGTCGCCGTCACGGTTCCAGTCGCCGGCGGCGAGCCCCATGGCGCCTCGATAGTCGGCCACCCAGGCCGACAGGCCGGCATCTTCGAAGGTGCCCTGCCGGTTGAGGTAAAGGGCGTTGTCCGAGATGTCGTTGGCGACGTAGAGGTCGAGCAGTCCGTCGTCGTCGAAGTCGTGCCACAGCGCGGTGAGACTGCGCCCCCCGGGATTGGACACGCCGTACAGTTTCGGCGAAGCTGTCGCCGGCTCACCAAAGTCATTGACACATTCCGCGCTGCGGTTTCCGCCGTTGCGTGCCACACTTCCGCTACGAGAAGAACCGCCACGGGAGATACCT
>JADFQD010000199.1 GCA_022561975.1 Acidobacteriota bacterium | reverse complement strand
GAACCCGGCATCTCCACCGACCGGACCCATGCGTGTGACGAAGATCGTCGGAGTAGCCGCACCTATGCCGGGAGGAGATTTACTGGCAGGATGAGGCGCTTGCCGAGTATGTCGAAGAGCAAGGCCCGGTCCATTAGAACGGCGGGTGCCGAAGGATAGGGTTTTTCTTTCTCGCAGAACGGCAGGACCGGGGCGGCCTATTAGGCTTGCGGCTGCCCGAGCGGTGGTCTGCGGGCAAAACCAGCCAGCCGTGGGGTGAAACTGCCGCCGCCTGGGATGTTCGGGCGAAGGTGGCTCGGTAGAAAAGCGTACCAGGCGCTATCCGGCGTCGATGGAACGCACCGGTGCCGAAGCTACCGGAAGGGCCGGTGGCCGGCGAGGTGTGGCTCAGGAGACGAGAACCGAGGGTTCGAGTTCGAGACCGGGAGGTCCCCGAGCCGAGTCGGTGCCGGGGCCCTCGAGGTAGCCGTCCAAGTGGCCGAGGATTTTCTTGACCACCGGTGGGTCAGTGATGAAAGAGAGGATCCGCATCGGGCCTCCGCAGATGCACAGCAGGGGGTCGGCCTCGTAGATGCGCCGGATGAGCTGCGCCCACTGCCGCCTCAGCCGTCTCCGCTCGGCGCAAGGTGGTCCGTCGTCGAGAGAGCTCGCATCGAGGCCCGCCTCACTCTCGGCCGCCGCATCGGGCAGAGCCCGGCGGCGTCGCCCTCTCGAAACGTGAGAGTAGTAGCCGTAGTAACGCACGAGGTGGAGTCTGGGTGCCGGGATGTGCATGAGCAGGCGGGCAAGGATCTCGGCAGGCTCGAAGGGCTCACCGCGGCGTGGAGTCGCCCTCTTGTGACGATACACAGCGAGTCCCGGCTCGAGGCTGAGGCGCTCGAGCGACAGCGGCGGCCGCAGCAGGTAGCGCCCTAGCCGCTCGAGGCCGTCGCGATCATCGGCCTGGACGGTCACTGAATTGTGGGCCGAAAAGCCGGTATGGCCGGACTTCCAGGAGTCCAGAAGCCCGATCCGGGTTCTGCGGCGCGATCATCTACGGCCTGGGCGCGAACCGCCATCTCGCTCGGCCCTTCGGGCTCAAGAGCATCGAGGCCTGTGAGCTCGTCCGCGTTGCCTTGTCGCCCAACCGCCGACACCCAACTTCACAGTGCGTTGCAGTGAGCCTCAGACTGCTCCATCGACAGTCGCCAGGCCTGCGTCTGGTCGTGAGTTTCGCCGATCTTGGGCAAGGACATCTCGGAACGATCTACCAGGCCTGTGGCTGGATCTACACGGGCGCATCCAGGCAGAGTTATTTGCGGGTTCGAGGTCAGATCGTCCACCCACGCACCCTCTACGACCGCTTCGGCCCCGGAGGACAATCCGTTCCCTGGCTACAGAAGCATGTCGACCCCCTTGCCGAGCGCGTCGAGATGGCACCGAAGCTCAGATATGTCTGGCCTTTCGATAAGGCCACGCGGAGACAGCTGGCGGCAACTGCACTCCCTTACCCCAAGAATGCGGACGAGGCGACTGGTGTCGCGGCCGGTGACCAGCCGGCAAAGGGCGGTTCGATCCCGACCCGTCCGCTCCACACCTCCAACTCCAGGAAGGCAAGCCGTGCCCCGCTGTAAAGCAACTGCGCCAACGACCGGCAAACCATGCCGGAAGGATGCGCTCATTGGTTCTGAACTCTGCTACCAGCATGATCCGAACACCACACCGCCCAAGCCTCCGCCAAAGCAGCCGGACTTCTCCTGGCACGAAGGCTTCCTCACAGGCCTGAGAAAACACGCCAACGTCCGTCTCGCGTCTCAGTCAGTCGGAGTGGGGCGGCGCTTGGTCTATGACCACCGGGAGAAGTACCCGGACTTTGCACAAGCCTGGGACGACGCCATCGAGGATGGCATCGACACACTCGAGGCCATTGCTTACAAGCGAGCGATGGAGTCCAGCGACACTCTGATGATCTTTCTGCTCAAGGCCAAGCGCTATCAGCCTCGCGTCTCTATCGAACACTCCGGCGCGATCCGATTCCGCCGAGAGCCTCAAACCCTCACCGAACAGAATGAAGTGCTCCGCGAACACGGCATCTTGGGGGTCTGACGATCACCCAATTCCTGAACCGGAGTGGAAGCGGCTCGTTGACTGCGAACGCTCTCGGCGCAGCCAGCGCCTCTGGAAGATGTTTCATCGGCCCGATGGACGGCGGAGGCCTTCTGGAGAACGAGAGCAGATCCTTCAGGCGGAAAGTAGCCGATGCCTTCGGAATCCATTCCACTGGCTCCGCAACTACGTCTGGATTCAAGATCCGAAAGCCACCGAGGCTGAACTCCGAGTCCTACCTCTGATTCCGTGGCCAGGACAGAAGCGGCTGATTCGCTTCCTGTTGACTGGCTATCTCCAGAGTCGGAGGCGTCTCGTCAATAAGGCGCGGGAGATCGGCGCGACGTGGCTTGCCGTGGCTCTTATCTACTGGCTCTGGCTCTCGACACCCCGGTTCTATGCCCTCCTGGGGAGCCGTAAAGAGAAACTCGTCGATGATCGCACCCCCATGTCACTCTTCGGGAAACTCCGCTTCATTCACGAGACGCAGCCCGAGTGGTTGAGACCCAAAACCGAGGACGTTCACATGCGGTTCGTGAACCTCGAAAACGCATCAACGGTGGTGGGAGAGGCCACGAACATCGGATTCGGCAGAAGTTTCAGAGCCAGCGTCATCCTGACCGACGAGTGGGCTCACGTGGATCGTGGCAAGCACCCTGGAGATGCTCTTCGCTACGGGGTGGGCGCGGTGCTCAGAAGTCGCCCACGATTGCGGATCGAGGATCTTAATCTCTCGAAGTTGCCGAAGGGGCCTGCGGGGGAAGTGGCAGAGGTCTTCGAGCGGCTACTCGGGCCTTACCTCGGCTAGCAACGGTGCTCCAAGGCGTCTCGCAGGAGAAAACGCCCGGCAGCCGACACTGTGACGCCC
>JADFQD010000097.1:13779-14601 GCA_022561975.1 Acidobacteriota bacterium | reverse complement strand
CGGCATGGCGCTTAATGCGCTCAAGTCGAACCCCGACCTTGTCACCGTGCCCAACGACGCCGCGTTCCCCTATGACCGCATTTGCGTTCAGCTCCGCCGCCGAAGAGTCCGCTTCTTGGTGCTTCAAGAAGGAATCCGGTTCGCCGAGACAGTATTCGAAGACAGCGAGATCGTCGGACAGGGACTTTCAGGGGCCGACGCCATCGCCTGCTGGGGCGAAACCAGCGCCGAATTCTTCCGCGCTCGCGATACCCCACCCGATTCCATACATCTGACCGGGAGTCCGCGGTTCGATCGCCTACAAACCACCGACTGGAGCGCAGAGGCCGAGTCTCTCTCAAAGTCTCTTCCACCTGGAAGAACGACTGTCACGGTGCTTACGAACCCAATTGAAGTATGGGGATTTTGCTCACGCCGCGGAAAAATGGAATTGCTCCAGAACTTCATCAACGGGCTCGACCCTTTGTTCGAAAATGGCGGACTAAGGGTCATCTTCAAAATCCATCGCCAAGAGTCTTTGCGAGACTACCGAGCGCTGATCGCGAGTCACCCTTACTCGGATCACATGATCGTTTGGGGCGAGGCTCCGCTTTACCCGCTCCTCGAACTTTCCGATGCGGCCATCGTGCTGGCATCTACCGTGGGACTCGAGGCTCTCCTCCTGGGAGTTCCTCTTGGCGTTCTCGAGATTCCCGGCCGTGGCTTCCTCCACGATTTCGTCCCCGGCGGTGCGGCTCTCGGAATCTTCGCGAGCGCGCCGATCGCAGAGCAAGTATCCACCCTCCTGAGGCAGGATCCTGGTCACAACAGATCACTGGCGGA
>JADFQD010000097.1:0-13769 GCA_022561975.1 Acidobacteriota bacterium | reverse complement strand
CGATGACCCTGCCGATGGACATCCGCATCGCCTCCGAGAAGGCCCGCTTCTCGATGCGCTTCATCCGCGTCGGCATCACGCCGGAAGTGGCCAGCACGACCTATCTCGCGCAGATCGTCGGCCTGCCCAACGCGCTCGACCTCGTCCTCACGGCGCGCATCATCGAGGCCGATGAAGCCCTGCGGATGGGCCTCGTCAACGACGTCGTCGCGCCCGACCGCCTGATGGACGAGGCGCTGGCCGTCGCCAACCTGATCGCAGGGCTTGCGACGCCCAACCAGTCTACCAAGTAGCCAGTTCAGCGTTTGCTAGAGTTCGCCCATGTCAGTCGGGGCCAAGGTAACGATCCCAGAGACTCTCCCAAAGGGACTACAGGTTTTCGTCGCTCTTTGGCTCTTCTCCGGGTTCCTCACCCAACTAAACGTCATCCCGGGGATTCGCAATAACGTCGGCCCATTCGAGATTTGCGGCCTTCTGAGTCTCATTCTGCTTCCTGCCTTCAGGCTCCACTCGGTCGAGGCCAGCCATCCGCTGATCAAGATCTTGGCCGTGATCACTCTTGCTGCAGCGATCTCGCAGCTCCAGATCGGACCAGCGCAGCGTCAATTCGGGATGATTCAGCTAGCCATCATGGTTTTCCTGCTGGTCTTTGTGACGCTGCTCTACAACGTGCTCCTGCAGCATCGATTATCACCTGAATTTTTTCTGAGAATAGTCGCCTATGCCATCTTGATTGTAGGTCCATGGATCGTTCTTCAAGGTGCCCGCTCCGGCGGAGACATTCAGGTGGCTGGCCCGTTCCGCAACCGAGCACACATGGCATCCTACATGCTCACAGCCTTTTGGCTGGTCCTGATCCTGGCCCTGTGGCCGGGGTTGAAAAAGAGACTCCGATGGGTCTGCTTCGCAGATCTGGCACTGACATTGTACGCAATCGCGGTCTCGGGCCGTCGTTCGGTTTACCTGTCTCTCATCATCGGGTTGGTCACCTTGGGGCTGGTCATTTTCGTCGCGAGCCGCGGCAAGAGGCTACGGTTGTTCATCACGGCATCCTTTATCATCCTTTTCTTGGGCGGCCTCTATTTCGTCGCCGATGCCGTCAGCCCACAGACCGCTTTCTTCAAGGGAAGAGTCGGGGAGATCGACGACCGCCTCCGCCAGGTCGTGGGTGCCGACGAATCAAGCCAGGGCACGAAGAGCTTCTTTATTCTTCAACGCGAAGGGGTGAAGCAAGCCTTTCGCAACAGTCCTATCCTCGGAATCGGCTGGGGAGGGTTTCCCAAGTCGCGTTACTCTCCGACCGGACATGAGGTCCACAGCACTCCTTTGCGTTTCCTGGCCGAGTTGGGGGCCATCGGCCTTGGGCTGTATCTCGCAATGATGGGAATTCTCCTGGGCGGCTCCTACAGGTTGTTTCGTGCGATGCGTCGTACTCCCTACAGTGATTCGTATCTCGCCCTGGCGGTCGCAATCTGGAGCATGAGCGTGAGCTATCTCTACAACCGCCACATCACCGAGAGGGCGTTCTGGATCCTTTTGGTGGTCTACCTTGCAGCCGACGTCTTCGCCCGGCGGTGGCATACGCTGCACCGTGCTCTCTCGACGCGAAGCGCCGGCACCTCAACCGGCCCAGCTGCCAAGCAAGGCTCGCTCGCGAAGGCCTTTCGGCCCGCAGCGGTTTCGCCAACGTTTGCCCCGGCTTCAAGCACAGAGCGATGACCACCGCCATGTTGCCCGGCGAGAGTTCTCGACCGAGTGGGTCAGGCCGCATCGCATACGTTGTAACCCATCCAATGACCGTTAAGTACCTGCTGCGGGGCCAGCTGGCGTTCCTGGTTCGGAGGGGCTTCGAGGTACATATCCTTGCCGGACCCAGAGCGAGGCTTGACGACATCGATGCCGGCGAGGGCGCCTCGTACCGACCCATTCGAGGACTGAGCCGAGAGATCCATCTCATGAGCGACCTCTGGACGCTGTTCGAGATCTTCAGGACTTTGCGCCAGCTTCGTCCCGACATCGTCAATGCGAGTACCCCCAAAGCGGGCCTCCTGGGAATGTTGGCCAGCTTTCTCGCCCGGGTACCCAACCGGATCTACACTTTGCGCGGGCTACGCCTCGAAACCACTCGAGGACTCGAACAAGGCATCCTCACGATCACCGAAAAGATAGCGATGGCTTGCGCTCATCGCGTCGTGGCGGTCAGCACAAGCCTTCGAGCTCGAGCCCTGCACCTTGGCCTCGTAGCCCCGGGCAAGATCGAGGTGCTCGACGCCGGCTCTTCGAACGGAGTCGATACATCGAGATTTCACGGAGAGCTGAAAGCGTCAGACGTCGAACTGCGTCGATTGCTCGATCTACCCGATAACGCGCCGGTCATCGGCTTCGTTGGCCGCCTGACTCGGGACAAGGGAATCGATGATCTGACGATTGCTTTCACCGAGCAGGTTCAGCCACGAATACCGTCGGCGCGACTGCTCATCGTTGGGGATTTCGAAACTGGCGACTCGGTAGGCGTGGCGGTCCAAAAAGGTCTCTTGCGGAATCCGGCAGTCACCTTGACCGGATACGTCGAAGACTCAGCACCCTACTACCGACTGATGGATGTTCTCGCGTTTCCGTCTTACCGGGAAGGCTTCCCGAACGCTCCGCTGGAGGCTGCGGCATCTGAGATTCCAGTCGCCGGGTACGCAGCGACCGGTACCGTCGACGCCGTGATAGATGGCACCACCGGCACCTTGGTTCGGGTAGGAGACGTCGCAGCTCTCGGCGACGCACTCTGTTCGTATCTAATCAACCCCGATCTTCGCCACCGACACGGAAAGGCAGGACGGTCCAGAGTCGAAGATCACTTCCGCTCCGAAATCATCTGGAACGAATGGAAAAAGCTCTACCTGCGAGAAGCGAGCTCGTGAGGGCACGAAAAGAAGGTCACAGTTGGTACGCTCACGGAGGCAAGCGCATGTTCGATTTCATCGTCGCCGTACCTCTTCTCTGCCTCCTCTTGCCCGTTTTCGCGCTGCTGAGCCTGATCTCTCTCGTTGCCGACGGATGGCCGGTTTTCTTTCACCAACAGCGTCCTGGCAAAGACGGCAAGCCTTTTCTCCTGACCAAGTACCGAACCATGCGGCCACAACGAGGAACGACCTTGGAGGACGACGCCCTCCGGTTATCCCGCTTCGGCCGATTTCTCCGTGCTACCAGTCTCGACGAGTTGCCCGAACTCTGGTGCGTTTTGCGCGGAGACATGAGCATGGTCGGCCCCAGGCCCCTGTTGATGGAATACCTGCCGCTGTACACGCCCGAGCAGGCTCGGCGTCACGAGCTTCGGCCCGGGCTGACCGGTTGGGCCCAGATCCGCGGTAGAAATGTGCTCTCCTGGGAAGAGAAGTTCGAGAACGACGTTTGGTATGTTGACCATTGCTCGCTCTTTCTCGACTTGAAGATCCTTTTGATCACGTTTTCAAAAGTGCTTCGCGGCGAAGGAATCTCGGCTCCCGAACACGCAACGATGCCGAAGTTTCGCGGTAACAGAAAGTGACCGAGACGATCATCGTAGTCGGCGCCGGCGGTCACGCCAAAGTAGTAGTCGCCATCCTGCAAGCCGCCGGTCGAGGTCGGCTCTTGGTTTTCGATGACGACTCGGAGACGTGGGGTACGAAGCTACTCGGCGTCCCCATTCTGGGTTCCATCGCCTCCATCACCAGAGCTGCCGAGGAGATTCCCGAAGCGGCAATCGTCGCGGTCGGCGACAACCGACTCAGGGCGAATCTGGCCTCGATGCTCGATCTCGCTTGGACAACCGCGACCCACCCCTCGGCGATCGTTCACCCGTCGGTCTCGATCGGGCCGGGCTCCGTCGTTTGCGCCGGGGCCATCATTCAGCCAGGAACGCTCATCGGACATCATGTCATCGTCAATACCGCGGCGAGCGTCGACCACGATTGCGAGCTGGGTGATTTCGTGCACGTCGCCCCAGGCGCCCGGATCGCGGGGGGAGTCCACATCGGCGCCGGAACACTCATCGGGATCGGCTCCTCCATAGTTCCCGAAGTTGCCGCCGGCAAATGGGTCACAGTCGGAGCCGGAGCAACTGTAACTGGTGATCTGCCGGACGGCTGCACCGCCGTGGGGGTTCCCGCGCGAATCCTCGAGGCCTCCAGTTGACTGTGGCGAAAAGAATCTACCTCTCGCCGCCGCATCTCGCAGGTCGCGAGCTGGAACTCCTCGAGGAAGCTCTCGAGTCCAACTGGATCGCCCCGCTCGGCCCTCAGGTCGATGCCTTCGAGCGCGAGTTCGCCGAGCGAGTCGAGGTCGGCCATGCCGCGGCCCTGTCGTCGGGAACTGCGGCTCTCCATCTCGGACTCCAATTGCTGGGCGTGGAACGCGGCGACGAGGTGATCTGCTCGGACCTCACCTTCGTTGCCACGGCCAACGCCATTCGCTACCTCGGGGCCGAGCCGGTCTTCATCGACGCGGATCCGGCCTCCTGGAGTCTCGATCCGAACCTGCTCGAGGACGAGCTCTCGGCCGCGGCAGAAAACGGACGGCTGCCGAAGGCGGCGATCGTGGTCGACCTCTATGGCCAGAGCGCGGACTGGGAGCCGATCGAGGAGATCTGCGGCTGCTTCGGCGTGCCGATCCTGGAAGACGCCGCCGAGGCCCTGGGAGCCAGCTACGGGAAAATCCCGGTCGGGGGTTTCGGCCGTATGGCGGTGTTCTCGTTCAATGGCAACAAGATCATCACCACCTCCGGCGGCGGCATGCTGGTCTCGGACGATGAGAAGCTGACCGATCGCGCCCGATTCCTGGCCTCGCAGGCCCGCGATCCAGCGCCACACTACGAGCATTCCGAGATCGGTTACAACTACCGGCTCTCGAATCTCCTGGCTGCGGTCGGCCGGGCGCAACTCGAAAGGCTGGACGATCGAGTCGACACACGGCGTGCGAATTTCGAGGCGTACCGCGAACTCCTCGGAAATCTTCCCGGGCTCGAGTTCATGCCCGAGCCCGGCTACGGGCGCTCGAACCGCTGGTTGACCTGCCTCACGCTCGATCCGCGCGTCTTCGGCCCCTCGCCCGAGCAGGTCCGGCTGGCGCTCGAGGCCGATGACATAGAGGCCCGGCCGATCTGGAAGCCGATGCACCTCCAGCCGCTCTACGGATCGTGCCGGGTGCGGGAGCGAGGCATCGCCGCCGGGCTCTTCGAACGAGGTCTTTGCCTGCCGAGCGGTAGCGCGCTGACGAGAGCGGATCTCGAGCGAATCGCCTCGATCGTCCGTCGTTGTCACGAATCCGCGTCCGATGGCTAGGGTCCGCTTCCGGCCACCGCCGATCGAGCCGACGGCCGAACTCGTCTGGCTACTCCTGGCCGCCTTCTCCGAGCAATTCCCCGATGCCCTCGATCCCGATCGCGAGAGCGCCGCATTGGATTTGGCCCATCGCCTCGGGCTCGGCGCGGTCATCGGCGCGCGACTCCGAACGGCCGCCGATCCGATCGTGCTCCCTGAGGCTCTAGCGGGAGACTTTCGACGGGCCCATGCCCACTCGGCGATCCGAACTGCCCTGCTCGAGCGCACCGCCCGACAGATCGCGGAGAATGCGCAAGGCCGATCGATTCCGCTGGTCTTTCTCAAGGGTTTCGCCCTGTTCCTCTCCGGGCGAGACTGGGCGGGCGGGCGCCCCATAGCCGACCTCGACCTCCTGGCACCTGAGGAAGGCGCAGAGAGTCTTCATGCCGAGCTACGAAGCTGCGGCTACCAAGCGCAGGACAACTACGGCAACGAACATCATCTGGCGACTCTCGTATCCCCAGATGGAGTAAATATCGACCTTCACTTTTGCATCCGAGGACTGTCGTTCGAGGGATCGCGCTGGGCGACCTGGGAGGATCTTCGGAATCGTGACGCGCTCCTGCCGGCAGAGGGGTACCCTGGAGACTGCGCGCTACCCAACCTGAGCACCCAGACTGCCCACCTTCTCGTGCATGGTCTCGCGCACCACATCTGGAGGCCGCACACCTATCCTCTGCTCCTGTTGGTGGGCGATCTACAGGAGCTTTTGCCCGACGAGGGTGCCTGGCAAGACTTCGAGCGCGAGTTTCGTCCGCTCTTGCTCCGCTCTGTCAACGAGCCGGAACTCGACGCGATGCGCGCGCTTGCGCTAGAACTGAAGGCTGGACATGTGCCGGATCTTGCGGCGCCTCCTCCCGGGGACACGGCCGTTCTTCTCAGACACATCCTGGCGGGCTACCTCGATGAGACCTATGGCCGCCGGCTGCGCACTCGCCACGCACTCGGCCGCCTGGGCGATGCCGCGCGGCAGGGTCGTTTGATGCACTACTTGACCCGCAGGGTTCGTCACCAGCGGATAGACTAGCGAACCGATGAAGGACTCGCTCGCGTCGGACCCGGCTCAGCCGGCTCCCCCACCCAGTCCTTTCTGGACCAGACACCTTCGCAGAGAGGTTCAATTCCTCCTCGACCTGGGTGTGCTGAGTGCGGCCTTTTTTGTCGCCTATCTGTTTCGATTCGACTTCCGAATCCCTCAGCAGCAGCTCCGGGACGCGTTCGTTCAGCTGCCCTTCGTCGTCCTACTACAGTTCGCCTGCCTGCTCATGATCGGTGTCTATCACTTCGTCTGGCGCTATATTGGAATGGCCGAGATTCAAGTATTTCTCAGGGCCGCCCTGTACTCGGGTATGCCGTTAGTTCTGCTGCGCTTGGGCCTGCCCAACTCGCTCGACCCGTGGAGGGTTCCGCTCTCGGTCATTCTGATGGACACGATCTTCGCTTTCGGAGGGCTACTCGGTATTCGGGTCCTGCGCCGAGCGCTCTACGAGCGCCATGAGCGAGATCGCCGCCAGCGGGACAGCGACCAGAGAAGACCCAGGAATGTGCTTCTGGCAGGCGCCGGGCGTGCCGGGGTGCTCGCCGTACGCGAGATGCAGGGCCGCGGCGATACCAAGCACCGGCTCATCGGGTTCGTGGACGATGCCGTCGAAAAGCAGGGCTCGGTCATTGCCGGCCTGTCGGTACTCGGAACCACGAAAGACGTTGCCGCTCTGATTGCGGAGTATTCGATCGATCAAGTCATCATCACGATGGCGGACGCCCCGGCCTCGACGATTCGGCGCATCGTGAGTACATGTGACCGCGCCGGGACCCGGGTTCGGATCATTCCCGGGTACTACGAGATTCTCAACGAGAATGTGGCGATCAGCCGCTTCCGCGATGTCGAGATCGAGGATCTGCTCGGCCGTGAGCCGGTGGAACTGGACGAAGACAAGATTCGAGAACTGCTGACCGGCCGCTCCATCCTGGTAACCGGAGCCGGCGGCTCGATCGGCGCCGAACTCGCAAAGCAAGTCGCTCGTTTCAATCCCCTGCGAATCGTTCTGCTCGACCGCGCCGAGCCGTTGCTCTTTTTGATCGACCGAGACCTGCGCGAGCTGTACCCGACATTGGACATCCGCGCCCATGTCGCCGATGTCGGCGACGCCGCCTCGATGCGGGTGGTTCTCGACCGCGCGAAGCCGCAAGTGATCTTCCACGCCGCGGCTCACAAGCACGTGCCCATGATGGAGACCAACTCCTGCGAAGCGGTCAAGAACAACGTGCTGGCAACCGAAACGCTCGGCCGCGTCGCCGGCGCCGCAGGCTGCGAGGTCTTCGTGCTGATCTCCACCGACAAGGCCGTCCGGCCGAGTTCCGTCATGGGCGCTACCAAGCGCGTCGCAGAACTGGTGATCCAGGACCTCGATCGGGAGTTCAGAGACACCCGATTCCTGGCCGTTCGATTCGGCAATGTCCTGGGCTCGACCGGCTCGGTGGTGCCCATCTTCAGGCACCAGATCGAAAAGGGCGGGCCGCTCACGGTGACCCATCCCGAAGCGACCCGGTATTTCATGACGCCCTCGGAAGCCGCCCAGTTGGTCATGGAGGCGGGAGCGATCGGTGGTGGTGGAGAGATCTTGATTCTGGACATGGGCGATCCCGTGCGCATTCTGGACCTCGCCCGAGACATGATCACGCTGTCGAGCTACAAGCCGCATGACGACATTCAGATCGCCTTCACCGGCCTCCGGCCGGGTGAGAAGCTCGCTGAGCAACTTCAGCTGGACAACGAAGAAACCGATCGCACGCTTCATCCCAAGGTCTTCGTCGGCAAGCTTTCCGGCTATCCGAGCCATCGCGTAAAGGAAGCCGTTATCGCCCTGCGAGAGCTTGCCGCCCAGGGCTCCTCCGACGCAGTACGCCGCTACCTCGCGGAATTTCTCCCCGAGGCGCAGCTGCAGATCGTCGTGTCGGCCGAATCGTCGATCCGCGACGCCGAATCAGGGATCGTGCACTAGCCTGACCTTCTCACCGAGCTTCTACTGCGACGCCGCAAATGCCTGAATCTACTGCGTTACGCTCCTGTCGGCCTCCTCGGCGTACTTCGAGTACACCTGCGTCGGACTCAGTCGCAAGCCTTGTACCTTCAGACATTTGCAGCGTCTCGTCACGAATCTGGTGAGAAGGTCAGGCTAGTGGCCGAACGTGCTGTTTTCCTGGTCACCGGTGGAGCCGGTTTCATCGGCTCACACATCTGCGACGCCCTGCTGGCTGAGGGACACCTGGTCGTGGCCCTGGATGATCTCTCGACCGGATCTCGGGCGAACCTGTCAGCGGGTATCGAGCTCGAGTTGCTCGATATTCGGTCGCCCGAAGCCGCTGGCCTGATCGAGTCCCTGAAGCCGAAAGCCATTCTGCACCATGCGGCTCAGATGGACGTCCGGCGCTCGACTCGCGAGCCCAGCTTCGACGCCGACGTCAACATTCTGGGAACCTTGAACTTGCTACAGGCCGCCTCGACGGCCGGAGTGGAGACGTTCGTCTTCGCCTCGACCGGCGGCGCCATCTACGGAGAGCAGGAGAGTCACCCCGCCGCCGAGGATCATCCTTGCCGGCCGCTTTCGCCCTACGGTGTCTCCAAGCTGGCTTGTGAACATTACCTCTACTACTTCAACCTAGAGTACGGACTCGACGCGACCTGCCTACGATATGCCAACGTCTACGGAGAGCGGCAAAACCCGCATGGAGAAGCCGGCGTCGTGGCCATCTTTCTCCAACGGCTGATCGCAGACGAGACACCCCGAATCAATGGCGATGGGTCTCAGACGCGCGACTACATTCATGTCTCCGATGTCGTTGCGGCCAATCTCGCGGTTCTGAATCTGAACGGTTTCAATACCTTCAACGTCGGCACCGGCCACGAGACCTCGGTCTTAGACCTCTATCAAGAGATCTGTAGCGCCGCTAAAGTCGATCGTCAACCCGATTACGGGCCGGCCATGCCGGGAGAGCAACTGCGCTCGTCGATTGACGGAAGAAAACTCAGAAAGCAGCTAAAGTTGCCGACCCCGCTCGGTCTTTCCGAGGGTCTCTCGAGAACGGCAGGCTGGTTCAGAGAAGTCCAATCGACATGACGGCGATCCTCGGCATCTCGGCCTTCTACCATGACAGCGCGGCGGCTCTGGTCGTCGATGGCGAAATCGTAGCCGCCGCCCAGGAAGAGCGCTTCTCGCGCAAGAAGCACGATTTCCGCTTCCCTCAACACGCCGTCGAGTACTGCCTGGCCGAGGCCGGGCTCGACGCCTCCGAACTCGACCATGTCGCCTTCTACGACAAGCCCTTGACCAAGTTCGAGCGCCTGCTCGAAACCTACGTCATCTATGCACCGATCGGATTTCGATCGTTCCGCAAGGCGATGCCGCTCTGGTTGAAGGAAAAGCTCTGGCTGCCGCGCCAAATGGACAAGGGCCTCGGCAAGAAATTCCGCGGGCGTTACATCTTCACCGAGCACCATGAGTCCCATGCCGCCAGCGCGTTCTTCCCCTCGCCCTTCGAGGAGGCCGCCATCCTGACCATGGACGGTGTCGGAGAATGGGCGACGGCCAGCTTTGGCAGCGGCCGCGGCAACGAAATCGAGTTGACCCACGAGCTCCATTTCCCCCACTCCCTGGGACTGCTTTACTCGGCGTTTACCTACTACACCGGGTTCCGGGTCAATAGCGGTGAGTACAAGCTCATGGGGCTGGCTCCCTACGGCGAGCCCCGATACACCCAGGTGATCCTGGACCACCTCATCGACCTCAAGGAAGACGGCTCGTTCCGGATGGACATGTCGTACTTCAACTACTGCCAGGGCCTGACCATGACCTCGAAGAAGTTCGACAAGCTCTTCGGCGGTCCGCCCAGGAAGGCCGAAGCCGAACTGACCCAGCGAGAGATGGATCTGGCCGCCTCGGTGCAGGTTGTCACCGAAGACATCGTCATGCGCATGGGACGCCACGTGCATCGCCAGACCGGGCAGAAGAACCTGGTCCTGGCCGGCGGCGTTGCCCTCAACTGCGTCGCCAACGGCAAGCTCCTGCGGGACGGCCCCTTCGAGAACCTCTGGATCCAGCCGGCCGCAGGCGATGCCGGCGGCGCCCTGGGTGCTGCGCTCTTCGTCTGGCATCAGCTGCTGGACAACTCGAGGAGCCCGGGTGCCCCCGACGGGCAGTCCTTGAGCCTCCTCGGACCGTCCTTCTCGGCCGAGGAGATTCGGAGCCACCTGGACGAAGTCGGCGCCGTCTACAGGGAGTTCGACGACCACGCCGACCTCGTCAACGAGGCCGCCCAACTCATGGCCAGCGAGAAAGTTGTGGGCTGGTTTGCCGGAAGAATGGAATTCGGTCCACGAGCGCTCGGAGCCCGTTCGATCATCGGCGACGCCCGCAGCCGCGAGATGCAGCTCACCATGAACGTCAAGATCAAGTTCCGCGAGTCCTTCCGCCCCTTCGCGCCGATCGTATTGGCCGAACACAGCCATGAGTATTTCGAGTTCGAACCCGGTCAGGAAAGCCCCTACATGCTACTGGTGGCGGACGTTCGTGAAGACAAACGAACACCGCTCGACGCCGAGGCCGCCCGAGCTCAGGGCCTCGACAAGCTCAAAGTCGCCCGCTCGACGGTTCCGGCGATCACCCACGTCGACAACTCGGCGCGTGTGCAGACCGTAGACGCAGAACGCGACGGACCCTTTCGGCCGATCCTGGAGCGCTTCTATGAGCTCACCGGATGCCCGGTGGCGATCAACACCAGTTTCAACATTCGCGGCGAGCCGATCGTGTGTACGCCTGAAGACGCCTACCGGTGCTTTCTGGCGACCAACATGGACGTACTCGCGCTGGAGAACTTTCTGCTTCTCAAAGAGGAGCAGCCGGAGCTTCTGAGCCAACGGGAGCAGCAGAAGTACCTCGAAAGTTTCGCCCTCGACTAGCTCTCGACCCTAACGGAGATCTCGAGTGATTGACCTCAATCTAAACCCCAACAAGAGAGAACTGCGCCAGTTCTCGATCGCCCTGATCGTGGCGACGGCAATCGTCGGCGGACTCCTCTGGTGGAAGACAGGCCCCAATCCATGGTCACAGGGACTCTGGATCGGCGGACCCATCGCCGGACTCCTCGGACTGGCCTTTCCAGTAGCCATCAAGCCCCTGTTCATCGCACTCTCGGTCCTGGCGTTTCCGATCGGCATGGTCGTCGGAACGCTGGCACTGATGCTCGTCTACTACGGCATGATCACGCCCATCGGACTGGTGTTTCGCCTGATCGGGCGCGACCCCTTACGCCGCCGGTTCGACCGCGAGGCGGCGACCTACTGGATCGAGCGTAAGGTTCGCCGCGGCGCCAAACGCCACTTCCAACAGTTCTGAGTTAGAATCCGTGAGGTAAGAAGCAGCCTATGACCCCACGCTCTTCATCCGAATTCGAACGGGAAGCGAAAGGCAAGCGCCAGAGCTTCCTCTCAGAATTCGCCCAGTTCCTGATGGAAAACAAGAAGTGGTGGATGCTCCCCATCCTCATCGTGCTGGTCTTGGTCGGTTTGCTCCTGATCGTCGGCGGCAGCGGCGTGGCACCGTTCATCTACACCCTGTTCTAGGGCGCTCGAAAAGCGAGTTCTCCAGCGCCGAATTGCTGGGCGCTCAATGTGAGCCTTTGCCGTTCGCGCCGCGCGAGCGGCTATCCATGCAGCTCGCCAGGAGCGGTGACGATGGGAGTGGACAAGCCATAGAAAAACGGCCCGGGTCGCCCCCGGGCCGTTCGAAAGCGTGCTTTCCTCGAGTGGGATTTAGTACATCCCGCCCATGCCGCCGCCCATCCCACCACCCATGCCGCCGCCCATGCCGCCGCCGTCGCCGCCGTCATCCTTCTCCTTGATCTCGGAGACCAGAGCCTCGGTCGTGAGCATCAGGCCCGCGATCGAAGCGGCGTTGATCAGCGCGGTCTTGGCCACCTTCGCCGGATCGATAACACCGGCCTTGACCAGGTCCTCGTACTCGCCGGTCGCGGCATTGAAGCCAACCGCACCTTCGCTCGATTCGAGCTCCTTGACCACTACCGAGCCTTCCTCGCCTGCGTTGTTGGCGATCTGACGGGTCGGCTCCTCGAGCGCCCGGCGCACCACATCGATGCCCACCTGGACGTCACCGTCGGCCTTGATGGCGTCCACGACAGGGATAGCTCGCAGAAAGACGATGCCGCCGCCGGTGACGATGCCCTCTTCGACGGCCGCCTTGGTGGCGTGCATCGCGTCCTCGACGCGAGCCTTCCTCTCCTTCATCTCGGTCTCGGTAGCGGCACCGACCTTGATCACGGCGACCCCGCCCACGAGCTTGGCCAAACGCTCCTGGAGCTTCTCGCTGTCGTAGTCGGACGTCGTCTCCTCGATCTGGTTGCGGATCTGCTTGACCCGGCCCCCGATAGCGTCGCGACGTTTCTTGTCATCGGAGTCCGTGACCAACGTGGTCTCGTCCTTGGTGATGACCACCTTCTTGGCGTCACCGAGGTCGTCCCACTGAACGTTCTCGAGCTTGATGCCGAGATCCTCGGTGATCACCCGGCCACCCGAAAGGATCGCGATGTCCTCGAGCATGGCCTTCCTGCGGTCGCCGAAACCGGGTGCCTTGACCGCGGCAACGTTCAGGGTGCCGCGCAGCTTGTTGACCACCAAGGTCGCCAGGGCCTCGCCCTCGATGTCTTCGGCAATGATCAGAAGCGGTTTGTTCTGCTTGGCCGTCTGCTCGAGAATCGGCAGCAGATCTTTCATCGAGCTTATCTTTTTCTCGTGCAGCAGGATTTTCGCGTCCTCGAGAACGGTTTCCATCCGCTCGGGATCCGACACGAAGTAGGGCGAAAGATACCCACGGTCGAACTGCATACCCTCGACGACCTCGAGCGTGGTGTCCATGCCGCGGGCCTCTTCAACGGTGATCACACCGTCTTTGCCGACCTGCTCCATCGCCTCGGCGATGATCTCGCCGATCTCGGAGTCGTTGTTGGCTGAGATGGTGCCGACGTTGGCTATTTCGGCGCCCGTGACCGGCTTCGACATCTTGTCGATCTCCTTGACCGCCGCGTCGACCGCCAGATCGATACCGCGCTTCAGCTCCATCGGATTGGCGCCGGCGGTGACGTTCTTCGAGCCTTCGCGGAAAATCGCCTGGGCCAGAACGGTGGCCGTGGTGGTGCCGTCACCCGCCACATCGGAGGTCTTCGAGGCGACCTCGCGAAGCATCTGGGCACCCATGTTCTCGACCGGATCGCTGAGCTCGATCTCCTTGGCGACGGTGACACCGTCCTTGGTGATCGTCGGCGAGCCGAACTTCTTTTCGATGACGACATTGCGTCCCTTGGGACCCAACGTCACCCTGACAGCGTCGGACAGCTTGTTGACGCCCCTGA
>JADFQD010000008.1 GCA_022561975.1 Acidobacteriota bacterium | reverse complement strand
ACAACGCACATCCTCGGAGCAAGTCTTGTTTCGCCCTTTCAGGGCTCTATTTCGAGGCGATCCTGTTTTCCCAGGGCGGCGCTGCGCTCTGCCCTGGGCTGATCTGTTCGGGCCCCTTCGGGGCGAATTCTGCGGCGGCTCGTTTGGGGCGAGTTGTGCTCCGCCCCTTCAGTTCACGGCGTTGCCCGTCGGGGCGAAAGCCCAAGGCTCGCTCATTTCAAGCCGTGCGGCCGGTCGGCGCTCGGTTGGCGGGGGTCGGTTGGGCGATCGGGTGGCAAGTTATATACGTGGGTCGATCCCGTGGGCGGAGGTGGTGTGCGCAGGGGAAGAAGGGAACAGGGAATGCGAAATTCGGAATGCGGAATAGGGAGCGAATCACGAACCACGAATCACGATTCACGGACCCCGCGAACATTCAGTGGCCGAACAAAGCCATTTCGTCGCAAGACCAAGGCCGCGATCAAGACAGGCCGCGCGTTGCCTCATGTGGCGGATGGGTCGGCGCGCCCGGGTTCACGAGTGCTGTCGTTGCTCGGGCAGGGGTCGCGGCTGAACAACCGAAGCGCGCGGAACGGCATCCTTGCGAATCCAAAATCCGCAATCCGAAATCCGATCAGTTGCTCAGCAGCTTGTCGGCTTTATCGAGGTTGTACTGGTAGAGCTTTGCCGCCGGGTGCAGCACTAACGACTTGGCGCTACCCGTAATCCACCAGCCCTCCTTGTCGCACACTTTACGGAACCTATCGGCGTCCGCCTCGTGCGTGCAGTAGTGCGCGAAAGCTGCCCGGTGAGTATCGGCACCATAGAACGGAGCCTCGCGTTTCCACACTACCTTGGCGGCAGCAACCAATCGGGCAGGCGGCTTACCAAGCACACCCTCAGGCTTGGGCTCGTCCTTGTTGATCCGCTTGGGGTCTTTCTTCTGTACGCCCTTGATGAGCTTGAGCGCAGTGGGGGCGGGCTTGCGTCCTCGGGGCGGCACTTAGCTGTAACTCCTTTGCTCTAAAGTAGTTGCGAGCGTGCAAAACAAGCAAGTAGATCGCTGTAAGTCACTGAAAACAAAGGGGTTAGTGCGGACGCTCACGATTCGCCTCAAGCGTCGGTGCACAGCTCGCTAGTGGTTAGAATATTTGGCGCCCCGGTTTGGTTTTTTACCGAGAACAGCGCCCACCATTTATCAACTGCGCGAGCATGCTCGAGCTTTACCCACGTCGGTCGGCGGTGATCGCGATTTATTCTATCAATGCAGTCAACTGGTTTGGTTGCCAGCACTTTGATTGTCTCGGTGCCGAGAGCTACACCCCACCACCCCCGCTCACTCAGCGTTGGTGCTCTAACGATGAACCAGCAGCGCGCGGCTGTCTGTAGTGGCTTGGCCAACTCTCTCAGGCGTCGGTTGCGCTCATCTAGGGCTGGTCCCACCCACCGCTTAGTTGCATGGTACAACCGGCACCCCGATACCTCGGCCCGGATCTCATCTAGGTCAATGACCAGATCGCCAGCGGCTTTGTGCTGCTCGACATAGGTTGACTTGCCGGACGCTGGAGGTCCGCAGACTATCGACACTGGGATCGAGGCAGGCTGTAGACCAAGCGGTCGTATGTCCCACGCTCCAGCTCCCTCGTTGCGCTCAAGCATGGTCTTGTGGCTATGGTGACGGCGGCATAGCCCCTGCCCGTTAGCCCGGTCATACCGCAGCTCGGAGTGTAGGCGCACCGGCCTTATGTGGTCGGCCTCCACTGCCGGGGCTAGGCAGTAGCGCCCCCTGCCAAGATCCCACCTACAGATAGGGTCTGCCGCCAGCACTAGCCTACGCCAGCGGTCGTGCGCTCGGCCATAGCCAGCGCCGCCTTTGTGCAACGCCTTGCGACGGCTGGGCCTGTTGTCGGGGGGCGATACCCGATGCCCATGATGCTTGCTGCAATAGGGGTCGTAGCCAGCGACAAAACACCCGGGATGTCGACACGGTGTCGGGAACGCGCTCATTGTGGCTGCTGCCTTCCAGCCTCGGCCGTCCCCCAGCGGGGGGTAACCCCCCTTGCTGACGGTGGGCAAGGCTGTGCTTCCTCTTCCTTCACCCGTTTCACGTCGCTGGCAAGCGAGTAGACGCGTCCGTAGTGACGGTGTGACGGTTGTGACGGTCGTTTTCCCACCTTTTCTTTCTACCCGAGATCACCGGATTAACTTCCTGCCACGGCAAGTAGGTCACGTCGTCCTTACCCTCAAGCGCCACGGCTGCTGCTCTTCCCAGCACCTGCAGGAGCCGCCCTCTTCCTCGCGAGGTGCGAACCGTCTTACCCAGCAGTGGGTACAACCTTGCTGCGGCGTTTTGGAATCTCTTGGCATAGTCGAGACACTCTTGCGGCCATTCGCCGTTCAACAGCGACAGTAGTTCAGGCTTGTGGGCTCTAACCTCTTCGAGTAGACGATTGTCGAGCTTGGATTTCGGCTTGAGACGGAGAAGGTCGCCGTCCGGCCAAATCCCGATTCCGCGTTCGGAGAACATCTCCAGTAACTGCGCTGCGTTCATACCGCGACCTCTTCCTCGTTATCGTCGGGTAGTGGTTTTCCATCTCTTCTTCCACCACCCACAGAATAAGTAGGGATTCGACCGTCACTACCGTCACTACCGTCACAAATCTCGGTACTTGTTGGCGATTCTGCGGTGACGGTAGGCGCGGCACCCGAGGCGGTTGCGTCACGACCGTCACTGGACGAGCCTTCTTCTTGTGCTCCGCCCTCGACTATCTCAAGCCGGTACATGCGCCGCCTGCTCTCTCGGGGCATCTCCTCAAACTCGATCCCAGACGAACGGAGAGACGGTGCCGCTCGCCGTACGCGATTCGACAGAGACCTCGCTGACTTCGGCCAAGCCTTCGACTGCTTGAGCCCCTCGTCCACCAGGTCTGAGAGCGCCGGCAGCAACTCGCTCATAGGCCCAGTGAAGATCCTGTCCTTCTCCAGCAGGGCTCGGATCGCCACCCCGACCGCGTCCGATTCGAGTGCGGTCTCGACAGCCGTATCACGATTCTCGGCGTAAGCCTCGAGGAACAAGCCTCCCCGCCACGGCAGCGAAGGCTCGCACGCCACCACCCATTCGGCGAAGTCCGCCATGCGCGGTCTTCGTTCCAATTTGACGCCTGGCAGATTGCGTAGACCTGTGCTGACGGCATCAAGGAGGCCGCCTAGTATGCTGGGGCGAACCGACTCAAACTGCGCCCGGATCTCACGCTCGGTGAGACGTCTGTTCTCGGGGATGGCAGGCAGTGAGACGGTGATGGCCCGATCCATGAGGTCGCCGCGAAGCACCGAATCGTTGATGCCATTCACCATCACCGGACGCTGGGAATCAAAGAGAGCTTCCTCGTCGTCGGTGTAGAGCTTCCGCGTCGAGAAACCCCCGCCAGTGGCGAGCCGGCAAAGAGCGTCGGACAAGGTTCCCGACAAGCCAGAGAGATTGTCAAAGACAAGCATCCATGCGTTATTCGCCGCAATGGCAAGATCGCGTTCGTCCCTTGGAGCAGTTCGCAGAGGAGCAACCGACGGGTCGACAAGATCTCGAAGAAACCTCTGCAAAGTGCTCTTGGCCGAACCCTGTTCGCCAATGAGGTTGAGTATCGGATAGGGACCGGATGGGTTCAAAGCGGCGACGAGCGTTGCGACAATCAGCACGAAGTCGTTGTCGGTCCTCACATTGGCGAACCGGCGCAGCTCATCGATCGAACCGCCCGGTCGAGGGTGCGGCAGCGGCAGCATTCCATAGGCCCGTCGGAACTTGATTGGCGAGTCACTGATGATTTTCCAACCATCAGTAGCGATCTCAACAACTTCCCAGTTCCCGTTGCAGAGGTCCAAGAAAATCCGCTCGTCGTCACCCGCGACGCGTAGGAAGACCTCGATCTCGACGCCGTCGAATATGGCTTGGGCCTGCACTGTGGCGATAGCGTCTTTCAGGGCTTGGCTTGCTGGCGCTCTTTTTTCTTTCCTGTAGAACTGGTGCGAGAGCCAAAGGCGAAAACGTGTACTCATTACGGGATAGGTCTCGCGATGGCCGTTCACTCGAACAGTCGCAAACGCTTTCCCCTGGGGTGTATGAAACAGTTCCGCGTCGGATGCCAACTCGGCAAGGACTTGCGCCTGTGTGGGTTGCTTTCCCTGTTTCTTGCCTCGCCTTTGCTGGAGCATCTTAGGCCGCCTCTGAACCGGGATCGGAGGTGGACCGCCGGAGGCCTGCCTCGGTCCACTCTGCTAGGTCTGCGGGGCGATACCGAACGGCGCGCCCCAGCTTCACGAATCTTGGCCCGCCGCCCCTCAAGCGAAGCGCCTCTATCGAACGGTGATTGAGCCCAAGAAGGAGGGCTGCCTGCTTCGTTGTCAGTAGTGGTTCCACGGACACGAGAGTGCCAGAGAACCGACTAATGGAGTGGGGCGAAAACGAGCCGCTTTTTCTACCCTAATACAGACTGTCCAAGAGAACGCCCCAGCCGTCGGTGGGCTGCCCCTTCTCGTCACAGAAGTACGCAGCTCTGCAAGGTGTTTCGCCAGGAAACCAGCTTGGCACGTAGTAACGGCCCGCAGCCTCCAAGCTGTCCTCTCGTACACGGCGCCGAACCTCCTTGTAGCTCCCTTGAATCGTGCCCCAAGTCCGCTTCTCGAATCCCGCTCTGGCCAATCCCGAAGCCACGCTGTCGAAGAGTCGCTGCTGTGTCGTGGCACTGTGGAATAGCATTTCTTCGAGCATCGCTTTAGTACGCCGGTGGGAGGTCCGCGCAGCTGACGGCTTGACAACCGTCTCTCGAACCATCCTAGCCAGCGCCACCGCCTCGTAGCGCAGCAGCACCCTAATATCCTGGCTCATTACCTTCTCGGGCTTCGTTCGGATGGCTTGCAGAACCGCCTGGTTTAACCAGGGAGGCAAGGCCAGCTCGTAGACCTGGCACAAGCCGAGTGCCCCCAGGACGCCGAACCAATTGCCGAGTTCGTTTGCTCGTTTCGCAAAGCGGAATTCCGTGAGAACGGAGAGCTGTCCGAGAGCGTTTCGCCTTTCATCTCTTGCCGCGATTCCTTGGACAAGCAGACTTGCCTGTAGCGGCAGGTACTCCGGCCACAGAGGGCGCGGGTCGCCGATTACGATTCTCCGCTCAACGTGCTCTGACTTCTTCTTCTTCTTCAACCGTTGCCCCAAGGTTAAGACCATTCTCCCCCATACAACCCTAGGCCCCACGTCACAAGAAGGATGATAAGCGAGCAGCTCAGTCGGCCATCACCCTGCAGACAACTCGCTCGATATCGTGGCTGGGATCTTGTCGCCTCTCTTTGAACTGGCTCGACTGTCGAGGCGCTAGCCCTTCAGCGCCAACGGCGTAGGTCCAGTCGGTGTCAATGATTCTCCCGAGCCCACTTCGCCACTCGACGGCCACTTTGACGAACTCAACGTTCTCGCTCCCGCCGTTTCTAACGGAGCCCTCAGCCGTCAGCCAGTTCCCGTCTCGGGACAGGCTGCAATCTTCGATCTCTATAGCCGCTAGCGCTTCCTGCTGCTTGACCATTCCCAGCCCGACAAGCAATGAACATCCAAAGAGAACTGCGAAGATCGCCAGCAGAACGCCGCACCCTACTCCCAGAGCGATCTTCCAAAACCCCCAGCCTGTTTTCTCCTTTGGCTTACCCCATATTTCTTGCGACGGCTCTATGTTGGCGGTCTTCTTGGGTGCATCCAGCCTTTCTCCGCAATGCCTGCACTTGATCGCCTCGTCTTGAATCTCCTCCACGCAGTAAGGGCACTTCTTCATCCTTCGCCTACCTCCCAGTCGGCAGAATGTATTCTCTCGGTGTGAGGCATTCTAGCGCTCGCGCTCCCTACTTCTTGAAGGCGAGGACACGCCCTGATTCGACAAGTCCGAGCCTTGTAGCGATCGCTTCAGAAACAGCGTCAGCGGCTGGCCGCAGGGCATCGGCGCTCGAATGAATATAGCGCTCAGTGATCGACCGCTTCTGGTAGCCGTGACCCAGGAGCGGCCCTACGAAGGCCGCATAGCGTCCATTCTGGACGTGCGCCCCTTGGCTCGCGTAGGTATGTCGGAGCGAGTGCAGATCAACTCCCCGCAATCCGTGAAGGCCGGCGGCCTCGTAGAGTCGAATTCGAGGCCTGTCGATACCGACGAAGGGTCGGCCCGGCTGTGTTCCGGGGCAAACGGGATCTTCGTCGCTGGTGCCTTCGGGCTTTTCTCTCTCGAGCAGGTCGATTGCAGCTCGACCCAGCACGCGCGTCTGCGCGCCTGTCTTGGTCTGCCGAAGCCGCATCGTACCTTCTTCGAGATTCACGTCTCCCCAGCGAAGCCCTTCGAGCTTGCCGCGCCGCTTCTTCGACTCGTGGCCTAGCAGCTCGGAGCGGCGCATTCCGGTCAGAGCAAACAGACGAATGGCGAGAAGGGCGGACGGGTGGATGCTCCCGGCTTCTTCGGCATCGAGTATCGCCTTACCGAGACGCTCCAGTTCGTCAGGCGTCAGAGCTCGGCGCTCGCCCTTTTCCTCGAAGCCCTCGACGTGTCGACACGGATTGAAGTGCGCCGGTACAAGATCGCGACGATCAGCATAGCCATAGACAGCCGAGAGGGCAGCTATCGCCCTGTTCGCGGCGCTTGGAGTGTTCTTCATGCTCCGGTGAAGACGCTGCACTTGGTCGACGGTCAGGCTCCGAAGGCAAAGACTCCCGAGGTTCGGCACTATGTGACTCTCCAAGAGCCGCTTGGCTTCCTCGTAGCTGGAACGGCGGCCTCGCTTCGCGCCAGAGTCGGCGCGCTTGCGAAAATCGTCGAGGTACAGATCGACCGCCTGCCTCACGGTGGTCGCTCGGCGGGCTTCTTCTCGAACCTCTATCTGAGGATCCCGGCCTTCGGCCACGAGGCCCCGCCACGTCTCGGCAATGCCTCGAGCCTTGTCTAGCGTAATCGCGCCGTAGTCGTCAATCTTGACTCTGCGGCGCCGGCCGCCTCCGGGTGGGCGATAGGCGAAGATGAAACGAACGCGACCGCGCCGCGCCCAGGCATAGAGGCCGGGCTGCCCAGCATCGGCTACGTACTCCGAGAAGCCCCTCTCAGCCTGCGCTTTGCGCCTGAGGCTATCCAGAGTGGCTTTGGTCAGCTTTTTGGCTTCTCGGGGCATTCTCGCGCCGTTCTCGTCCTGCCGGTCACCTACTTGGTCACCATCATAGCACGAAAAGCAGCGTTCACCGGAGTAGCCGGAAGTATTCGAAAGATCCTGTTCTACTTGTGTTTTATTGGAGAAACGTGGTGCGCCCTAGGGGATTCGAACCTCTGACCTACAGCTCCGGAGGCTGTCGCTCTATCCAGCTGAGCTAAGGGCGCGTTTCGAAGAAGAAGGTGGGGTGAGCGAGGGGACTTGAACCCCCAACCACTTGAACCACAATCAAGTGCTCTACCGATTGAGCTACGCTCACCATTGTCAAATTGTCAAAAAAACTGGCCTGCCTGGAGGGATTCGAACCCCCGACCCGCGGCTTAGAAGGCCGCTGCTCTATCCAGCTGAGCTACAGGCAGCCTCTCATGGAACCGCAAAACCGCAGCTGCGGCCATGTGTTCCTCTCATATCGGGGTGCCGAGATTTGAACTCGGGACCCCCTGCTCCCAAAGCAGGTGCGCTACCAGGCTGCGCCACACCCCGTCAGAGCCCGGGAGTGTACGGGAGGGCGATTGAAAGCTCAAGCCGGCCATTCCGGAGAAGGCGCATTCGCGGGCTTCCGGTACGATCCGGCCGCAGGTAGCATCGCTTGCTCAGGGCCCGGAGAGAAAGTACGCTGAACTCACCTCTATCGACTGTAGAATCAGCCTGTAACAGAGTCCAGCCCGCATGGAACCGCAAACCAAATCCGCCCTTCCCGGGCGCGCTGCTGCCGCCCATGGCTCAGATCGCTCGCATCGCTCGGAGCGCTCGGATTGTTCTGAAAGCGTCGGCAGCACGCAAATCGAACGCTTTCTCGAAGAAAATCCGGGGTACCGCGAGACCGCGATCTTTGACGATCTCAGAGCCCGGGAGTTCTCCCGCCTCGACCACCAGCGCCATGTCTACCTCGACTACACCGGCGGTGGCCTCTACACGGAGACCCAGGTCCGCCAGCACGGCGAGTTCCTGCTCACCCACGTTCTGGGCAACCCTCACTCTTCGAATCCGAGTTCGCTCGACACCACCAACCGGGTCGAGTCGTGTCGCCGCCGGATCCTCGAGTTTTTCAATGCCTCGCCCGATGAGTATTGCGTCATTTTCACGGCCAATGCCAGCCACGCTCTGAAGCTGGTCGGTGAGTCCTATCCGTTCGAGGCCGGGGATCAGTTCCTTCTGACCTTCGACAATCACAACTCGGTCAACGGCATTCGCGAGTTTCCCCGCGCGCACGGCGCCCGAACCACGTATATCCCGATCGTGCCCCCGGACATGCAGGTCGACGAGGCGCGAATCGGCGAGTACCTGGAGCGGGCCCGGCCCGGCGGGCACAATCTGTTCGCCTTTCCGGCCCAGTCCAACTTCTCCGGTGTTCTCCACCCGTTGGAGTGGATCGAGGAGGCCCAGGCCAAGGGCTGGGACGTGTTGGTCGATGCCGCGGCGTTCGTTCCGACCAACCGCCTCGACCTCGGCGCCTGGCATCCGGACTACGTTGCGCTCTCGTTCTACAAGATGTTCGGCTACCCGACCGGCGTGGGCGCGCTCATCGCCCGCTGGCAGGCGCTCGAGAAGCTCCACCGGCCCTGGTTTGCCGGCGGTACGATCTCGGTCGCTTCGGTCCAGGCAGACCGGCACTATCTGGCGCCGGGGGCTCAGGCTTTCGAGGACGGCACGCTCGACTACTCGAACATCCCGGCGGTCGAGCTGGGCCTCGATTTCCTCGATTCGCTCGGCTACGATCGCATCCAGGCGCGCCTGAAGCCTCTGACGGGCTGGATGATCGAGCAGCTGCTCGCGATGGAACACTCGAACGGTTCGCGCCTGATCCGGCTCTACGGCCCGAGCGGCCTCGAGCGGCGCGGCGCGACCCTGGCGGTCAACTTCGTCGGCGCCGATGGCGAGATCATCGACCAGGACGAAGTCCAGGAACGCGCCAATCAGCGCAATATCTCGATTCGCACCGGTTGCTTCTGCAATCCGGGCGCGGGCGAGGTGGCCCTCGAAATCTCCAAACGCGAACTCACCGCCTGCTTTCGCAGCTCGCCCGAGCGGATGAGCTACGACGACTTCAGAGACTGTGTCCAGGGCAAGGGCAGCGGCGCCGTGCGGGTATCCCTCGGGATCGCCTCCAACTTCGCCGACGTCGAAGCCTTCGTCGAGCTGGCGAAGAGCTTCATCGCGGCCTAGCGGAATTCACGCACCTCACCAACGCCAGACGGTCGACACGGAGGTCGACCGCTACAGCCCAAGAAAAAGACCCCGCCCGACGATTCGAGCGGGGCCGGATGAAAGTGCGATGAATACGACCGCTACCAGCTAAAGGTGGCATTTGCCAAAATACGGCGCCGGAGGATGTCGCCGCCGAAGGACTCCCAGTGCCGCTCGTCGAAGGCGTTGGCGGCATTGAGACCCAAGCGGACGTTGTCGGTGGCCTGGAAATTGAAGCTCACGTCGGCCGTAGTGTAGGATGGAACGTCTCCCACGAACGGACCCACGGCCCAGCGGAATCCGTCGACCCAGCGCGCACTGATCGAGAAGTCCCAGCGCGGTGCTACATAGCTGACCCCGAAGCTGCCCTTGCTCTCCGGAGTATTGGGCTGGAGGACGTTCTCGAAGCCCGGCTGCGGATTGTTGACGGTGAAGTCGAAGCTCGACAGGCTCAAGTTGACCGTCCACTTCTCGTCGACGTAGTAGTTGAGGCCGAGATCCACACCCTCGGTATCGACATCGCCGAAGTTGGTGTAGGAGACTGCGGCAAGAATCGGATCGCCGTCGACGTTGTTGGTCAAAATGAAAAATGCCGGTCCGAGCGCGCCCTGGAGGGTCGCCAACAGAGCGGCCGCGGCCGGCGCCGGCAAGGCCGACGGCGGCTGGTAGGGACCGAAGTTGGGGTTGGTGCGGGCGCCACCCGGCAAAGCGCCGAGCTGGGGAATGAGGTCGGTGATGAAGTTGGTGTTGTCGCTCTGGTAGACGTCGATGGTCAGGTAGGCCCTGCCGCCAATGATGCCGCTGTAGCCGATCTCGGTGGTCTTGATCTCCTCGAGCTCGAGGTCGGCGTTGCCGACCGCCACGATTCGGGTCAGGCCACCAAAACCGCAACTGACCCCGAACGGGGCGCAGAAGCCCTCGAACGGCGAGAGGTCGAGGGGCGCCGCCACGTTGGCCAGGAGGAAGAATTCGGAGTAGTTGGCTACCTGAAACGCCTCGTTATAGGTGAAGCGCAGGGTGCTGTTGGGGTTGATCGAATAGACCAGAGAGGCCTTGGGCGAGAACTGCGAAGCGTGGAGATCGTTTTCGTCCACCCTCCCGGCCACGAGGATCTTGAGCTTCTCGCTGACACTCCAGTCGAGTTGGCCGAAGATCGCACTCTTCTCGTTTTGGACCGGTTCGAAGATCAGTGTTTGCCGGCCGGTTGCTGGATCCCGCGTGTCGATGTCCTCGTCTGAGAAGGAGGCTCCCACAACAAGGCGCGCCTTGTCCTGGGCGAACGCCCAGTTGGTCTGAGCCTCGACGGTGTCGCGCTGGGTATCGAGAGATATATTGCCACCCGAAGCGAGAGCCGTTTGGACCGGCGCGTCGCGGCCCGAGTTATAGGCCATCAAGTTCCAGTGCTCGGAGTTGTAGTTGACGCGAAACCAGGGCCGCTCGATGTCTACCAGCTGGACTCGTCCGATGCCGGTCTGAGCGACCGGCCCCTCGGCCTTGGCGGTGCCGCCCTCGACGGTGAACAGGTCGCCGTTGTTCAGATGCTTGTCGAGACGGACGCTATAGAAGGTGAGTTCGTCGTCATCCAGCGGGTTGAGCGGCACCCCCTCCTGCGGCAGGCAGTCGGTCTGTCCGGAGGCCGTACACGGAATCGAGTACTCGGCGGCGCCGTTTCGCGACTTCGAGAAATCTCCGGTAGTGCGGATGCCCGCCTGGATCTTGAAATACCATTCATTGGCGATCGGAGTCGCCCAGCGAAACTCTGCGTTAGTGGTCGAAACCTCCCCTACCGTCATCCGAAACATGCCACCCTGACTGTCCTTGGGACGCTTGGTGATCATATTGATGATGCCGCTCGAGGCGTTGGCGCCGTAGAGCGCCGCGCTTGGCCCGCGCACCATCTCCAGGCTCTCGATGTCGTCCATCGTAAAGGAGAGTGCCAGCCACTCCTGCGAACCGAGAAACGGCACCGAGGGATCCCGACCGTCCACGAGACTGGCGACACGCCGAGTGAGCGAGCTGTTGAAACCCCGGGTGTTCAAGTTGTAGTCGTAGAGACCACTTTGCGTTACCTCGACGCCGGGAGTGAACTCGAGCAACTTCGGAATCTGGCCATGCGACGCCTGGCGCTGGATCTCGGCGTCGGTCACGATCGTGATCGCCGCCGGCGCTTCGACAAGGCGCTCGGGGCGCCGGGAAGCGGAGGTCACGGTAATGGTCTCGGCGAAGCTGAAATCCCAATCGACATTCTCCTGAACCGACGTGGTTTCGCCGGCGACCACTTCGACACCGTCTTGCTGGCTGACCCTGTCGCCAAGGGTAAAGCTCAACGAGTACGTGCCCGGAGCCACTCCGTCAAACGCGAAGCTACCGTCTTTTCCGGTGAGCTGCGCGGCTCCGATCTCGTTCACGACAACGGTCACGCCGCCGATTCCGGTTCCGCTCGCTCGCGCCACCTGTCCTTCGATTTTGCCATTGCTCTGAGCCCAAGCGGTGGGTGCCAGGAGCCATAACGTCACGACAACAAATACACCTATTTTTCGGTTCATTCCAAAAGCCTCCCAAACAGTCGAGAAAAGATCCTACTCCCGCTAATATCTCACTATCGCGGCCCCTAAAGCAAGACGGACAATGAACCTTTCGAGTCCCCCCAGAGAGGTAGAACCTCGAGAACTCTTCGAACTCATCGCCGGCACGCCGGCGCGGGGACACGGGGTTCCTCTTGTGCCGGTGATCGCTAGCAGCCCCTGGCCTCAGGTAGTATCTCTCGAGCCGTGACTAGCGGCCAACTCCTGCCATGGTTTCCAAGAGCGCTAAGGGGCCGCACAACTTCGTCGTGATGGGCGCCGGTGAGGTCGGGTTTCACCTCGCCCGGAAGCTCTCGAAGCAAGGCCACGACATCACCGTAATCGATACCGATCCCGCCAAGCTCGAGCGCATAGACGACGAGCTGGACGTCTTGACAGTCGAAGGCAACGGCGCTCATCCGCCGGTCTTGATGTCGGCGAAGGTGGGCACAGCCGATCTCTTGATCGCGGTATCCTCGTCCGACGAAGCCAATCTCGCCGCGGCGCGTATCGCCAAGCACATGGGGGTCTCTCGCACCATCGTTCGAGTCGGCGAGGCCCAGGAAGTGATCGCCGACCGACGCCTCTTCGAGGACCTCTTCGGCGTCGATCTCCTGCTCTCCACCCAGCTGCTGACCACGACCCGTATTCTCAACACGATTCGGGGCCTCAGCACGGTCGCGGTCGAATACCTCGCCGGGGGCAAGGTCCAGCTGAGAAAGATTCATCTGGACAGCGATTCGCCTTTGACTCAGAAGCCTCTGCGCGAACTCGTCATGCCGAACAACACCTTGGTGGTGGCGTTTTTCCACGGCGAAGAGCTGATCATTCCCTCGGGCAACGACCGTGCCGAAGCCGGCGACGACGCCCTGATTCTAGGCACCACGGACGCGATCGGTCAGGCCGAGAAAATGATCAGCCACGGCCGCGAGGTCATCGGCCCCGTGGTTATCGCCGGCGGCGGGGGCACGGGAAAAACGGTGGCCCAGATGCTTGAGCGGGTCGGAGTCAAAATCAAGATCATCGAAAGAGACCGTCCGCGCGCCAAGCAGCTCGCGGCGGAGTTCCCAAATTTGGAAGTGATTCACGGCGACGCCACGGACCTTCAGCTCCTGAAATCCGAGCGCGTCGACGCTGCGCAGACGTTCGCTGCGCTTACGGGCGAGGACGAGGACAACCTGATGGCGTGCCTGCTGGCACAAGAATTGGAGGTGCCACAGGTCTTGGCCCTGGTTCAAAGGGCTGAAACCTCGAAGCTCTGGAGCCGGCTCAACCTGCACGACGTGTTCTCGCCGCGCGCGGTCGCCGCCGAGCGAATCCAGGATTACATCGACAGCGACTTCTCGGCCAATATCGTTTCACTGCAGCGCGGCGCGGCCCAGGTTCTCGAGCGTCGGCTCGCAGAGGCGAGCCCGGCCGCGGGGGTCACGCTGGCCGAGATGGACGCCCCTCGGGGCCTCATCGTGGGCGCCGTGGTGCGCGGCAGCAAGGTCTTCGTACCGCGCGGCAGGGACCGGCTCGAAGTCAACGACCTGGTGATCCTCTTTGTTCGCGAAGAAGAACTCGGAACGGTCCGGCTGCTGTTCCCGGGCCAGGAAAAAAACTAGCCTGGACGCCAGCGCGCCGTGAACCTCCGCTCAACAGCTTTCTTTCTCGGGCGCCTGGTGATGCTGGTCGCCGTGGCCGAGCTGGCGCCCCTGGTGTGCTCGCTCTGCTACAGGGAATGGGCCGACGCGCGGGCTTTCGGAGTTTCCGCGATGCTGGCGGCCATTCTCGGCGCTGCGTTGATACTTTGCGGGCGCCGGACGGAGGCTTACCGGCGCGAGGGCATTCTGATCGTCGCCGGCAGCTGGATCCTCGCCTCGATTCTGGGCGCAATTCCCTACCTGCTGACCGCCACCATTTCGAGCCCCGTCGATGCGCTGTTCGAGTCCGCCTCCGGGTTCACCACCACCGGCGCTTCCGTCATGGCCAACATCGAGGCCGCCGGCCGTGGCATCCTGTTTTGGCGCTGTTTCACACAATGGTTGGGCGGCATGGGCATCGTGGTGCTGTTCGTCGCACTGCTTCCTGAGCTCGGTCCAGGTGCGCGATTTCTCTACAAGATGGAAGTGCCCGGCCCGTCGGCCGAAGCACTACAGCCGCGAATTCACGACACCGCCAAGATTCTCTGGAAAATCTACCTGGCCCTGACCGCGACCCAGACGATACTGCTGAGCCTTGCGGGCATGGACCTCTACGACGCGTTGACTCACACCTTTTCGACTCTCTCGACGGGCGGCTTTTCGCCCAGGAACGCTTCGGTAGCGGCATTTGATTCGCCGCTGATCGAGATCATCATTGTCGTCTTCATGTTTCTCGCCGGCGCCAACTTCTCCCTCTACTTTCGCGTCTGGGATCAGCGCGGTTGGAATCTGCTCAAAGACGCCGAGTTTCGAATCTACCTCGGCATCGCTTTGGCCGCATCCACCATCGTGAGCTGGGACCTGATGCGACATCGGGCCTACGAAGGCTTTGTCGAAGCGTCTCGGCACGGCATCTTTCAGGTCGTGTCGCTTTCGACAACCACCGGCTTTGCCAGCACCGATTTCGACACCTGGCCGGTGCTGTCGCGCATCATTCTCGTGGTCCTGATGTTCATTGGCGGTTGCGCCGGCTCGACGGCGGGCTCGATGAAGGTCATGCGCATGGTGATCGGCATCAAGTCCGCGATCCGCGAGGTCCGCCTGATTTTCAGCCCCAACACCGTCCTGTCGATCTTCGTCGGCGGCCGGCGCGTGCCCGACACCGTGGTGCGAAGTGTCTCCGGCTTCTTCATCCTCTACATCAGCATCTGGGCTCTTGGCGCCTTGGCGCTCAGCATCGGGGGGCCGGATCTGATCACCACGGCCACCGCATCGGCCGCTACCATCGGCAATATCGGTCCCGGCCTGCGGGCCGTCGGCCCGACCGCGAACTTCGCCTTCTTCGGTTCCTTTGACAAGCTGCTGATGGTCGTGTTGATGTGGATCGGAAGGCTTGAGGTCTACGCCATCGCGGCACTGTTCATGCGCTCCTTCTGGCGTCCGTAGTGCCCCAAGCGGGGTCTGCAAATTGGGGACAGGCACCAATTTCATCGATCTGAGAAACACGCTGAGGCTTTGAAATTGGTGCCTGTCCCCAATTTGCAGACCCCAGAGATTCGCGCGGACCGAAGCCTGCTTGTGCCCGGGCCCCACCCACCGTTTTCTCACCTCGGAGCGACGCTCCTGCGCTACGCCGTGCACTCAGCGCTGCGCTACGCCCTGTATCAGCTCGGGCAAGCCGTTCCCGAGTCGCCGCCGACCCGCTTCGTGGCTCTCAGGCTGTACCTGGACGCTCCCTCTCTGCGTGACTGCTTGGGGACACAGGCCGGTTCGCAGGAGATCCTCGGAGCGCTCTTGAATCCCGGCGGCGCCGCCGTCGAGCCTCTGCCCAAGCGCCTGCGCGGCGCCCTGTGGTTTCATCGGCTGCGCCTCACCGCCAGGTCGGCGGTGCGCGGTATCAGTAGCCGCGGTAGTACCGGCAGCCGCGGTAGTAGCCGTAGCAGCAGTAGCCCCACGACACGCCTGACCGAACTCCTGCCCGCGCTCGGAGAAGCGCTTCTGGGAGATCTCATCGCCGCCCTCGACCGGCGCCAGTTACGAGCCGCGGGCAAAGACATGGGGCCGGTTCAAAGCCTCCAGGCAGCGCGGTTTCTCGAAGGTTGTCGGGCCGATCTCTCGCGCCTCGGCCTGCCCGATCCGATCCTTCCGTCCTGGCGGGACTCGAAGCCGCCGCTCGCGGCCGGGGCGCCCGGCGAGTGGGCGCCCGCCGCGCTGTGCTTTCCGAGCCATCGTCTTCGCGGCGGTTTTCGTGAGCAGTATCGCCGGCTTCTCGATCTCCTGCGCCCTTCTCTCCTGGCGCTCGGAGGTCGAGCCATGGCCAAGGGCCACCTGGTTTCGGTCGACGATCTTTTTTTCCTGCCGCTCGACTTGATCAACGATCTCGAGGGCGCAAGCAAGCCGAAGTGGTTGGACGGAGCCATCGAATCGAATCGCGAGGAATGGCAAGAGCTTCGCGGCCGTAAGGCTCCGGCCGACACGCTCGGCAACGTCGAGCCGCCGAGGCGGCCCGATCTTCCCGCCGACCTCGCCCCGCTCTGGCCCCTGGTCTGAGGCGCCGAGGTGCTTGGCCCGGACTATTCACCAGGGTTCGTAGCGAGGAGGTGTACGTTGTTGAGGATACAAGGCGTCGCGACCGAGGCCTCCGCAGGCGTAGCCATAGCTACGGCGAGGGGTCCGACCGAGCGCAACGCTGTAGATTCAATGGCTTACGCCTCAGCAGTAGAAGGCGGGTGAATAATCCAGGCCAGGCACCTCACACAAAGAGCCTGGGGATCAACGGCTGCGACGGCTGCGACGGCTTCTCGGTGGCGCCCACCATCTCGCCGCTGACGGTCTCGAACCGGGCTCCTCCCCGAGCCAGAAGGCAGCGGTTCCTTCCCAACTTCTTGGCCTTGTAGAGCGCTTCGTCGGCAAGCTCGAGCAACTCATCGGCTTGCTTGACGTGCAGCTCGGGAAACGCGGCAACGCCGGCGCTCAGCTGCAACTTGATTCGTTTGCCGTGGGACTCGAAGGTCAGGTCTTGGACGGCCTCGCGCAAGCGGTCCGCCACCTGCAACCCGGTCCGGCCGTCGGTTTCTTGGAGAACCACGGCGAACTCCTCGCCGCCGTAGCGGCAGCAAAGATCTTTCTCGCGGCGATGGGTCTCTAGCACCGCGGCAACGGCCATCAAAGCCTGATCTCCGGTGGCATGGCCATGGAGATCGTTGATCCGCTTGAACTTGTCCAGATCACACATGATGACCGCCATCGGCAAGCCCGCGTCGACCGCCTGGGAGTGGACGTTGTGGAGCCGTTCTTCGAGTGCGCGGCGGTCCGCCAAGCCGGTGAGAGGATCCTGGCGCGCTTCACGGTCCAAAACGACGCTGTGAACCGATGAGGCCATCTGAGGAAGCAGAGCGTCCAGCCACCCGATGGCTCCCGGACGCTGCTGACGGGGATCGCACCACATGCGGATGACTCCCAACCGACGGCCGGGCACGCTCAAGTCGCGCTCGAGGATCCGCCATTTGACCCGCCGGTGCACTCCCGGCAGCGCCGCCGGCCTCGGAGGTGGCTCGGGCAAGCCCTCGCGGATCCAGCCATCGGGCCCCGAAAACCAACTCTGCTCTGCGCCGTTGGCGCCCAGCAAGACGAGTTGAAACCAGCTGAATGTAACCAGGCGCCGGCACTCTCCGAAAATCTGCCTGGCGATTGCCAGCGGCTCGGATTCACCGAAGATGATCCGATGACCGGCTAGGTGAACCTCCCGCATCGCCTGAGCGCCCTCTACCGCGATCTTGCGCTCACGCTCGAGCCGCGCCAGCTCGAGTGCCAGAATCGCTACCGCCCCTAGCAAACCGATGCCCGCCCCCCGGCCGCTGCTCAGAAAAACCGTCACCGACAAAACTCCGACCGCCCAAGCGCCGATCTCGTAGGCCAGGTCGCGGTTGAAGGCATCTTTGCGCAGCTCGCGGCCAGCGGTGCTCCAGCGAATCACCTCGGCGACGGCGATCACCAGAAAATAAGTGCTCCCGGCCGCGAGGCCGGCGCGAAACGTGCTCTCGCCCGGTCCCGCGAAGACCGATAGCCAGACGAAACCGGCGGCAATCACCGCCAGCATTCTGGTACCCAGCAACTCGGCCCACTCATCGAGCGTACGCTCGCTGGCGCCACCGCCGCCGTGCTCATGACCGCTGCCCTCAGGGTCTAGCCGCGAGATCAATGACGCGGTGGCCAGGAACACCAGCGCCGCCGGAGCCGCGAGCCGGCTGCCGCCGAAGTACAAGAGCGGCGGCAAAGCCACGGTGCCGAGGCCGAGACCACGACCCGACCGAGACCCATAGGCCGCACCCAAAATGCCGGACCCGAGTGTCACCAGTAAGACCTCGATGGGTACCGCCTTGGCACTCGCCGCGCCCTGCGGCAGCCACCACGCCAGCGCGACCAGAACCACGCCCAGGCCCAGCACACCGTAGCGGTATCGGAGTTTCACAAGATGAGCCTTCGCAGCCACGCCGGACCTATCAACACTTGGTTCGGATGTCGCGCCGATGGTATGCCCGGCGCGACAGCGGCGCAATGAGGCCCAAAACAGGTTTGCCGGAGCCAGCGGGGCCAGCGAAGCCGGCACCGCACCGCTCGGCTATGATCGCTGGACATCGTGCCCAACCTGGAACTTCCGAGCGCGCCTTGGATCGTCGGTCACCGCGGCGCGGCGGGTGAGATCTGCGAGAACACGTTGGCTTCCTTCCGGCGCGCCCTGGAGGCGGGCGCCGACATGATCGAGCTCGACATCCAAATGACCCAGGACGGGGAGTTGGTCTGCTTTCACGACTGGACACTGGCACGGCTCGGCGGCCGAGCGGACGCGGTCGAAGAATCGAGCAGTGACCTCGTGACCGGGATCACGATCGCGCCGGACGGATCGAGAATCCCGCTGTTGAGGGACGCGCTGGAAGTGATTCCGGCATCCGTACCGCTCAACGTAGAACTCAAGCGGCGCCGGGCCCCACCCGTCAAGCTCGTCCGAAGGGTCCTCGACCAACTCGACGGCCGCGGCCAGATTCTGGTTTCGAGCTTCGACTGGAAGCTCCTCGAGACGCTGCGCAAACTCGCCCCCGATCTACCGCTTGCGCCGATCGAGAGACACCAGCCCGGAAAGCTGCTCGCGGCCGGCAAGGCGCTCGGCGCATTCAGCTTGCACTGTCATCGACGCCTGGTAACCCGGCACTTTATCGAGAGAGCGGCTGTCGAGGGCTTCGACCGGGTGCTCGCCTATACGGTCAACGAACCGCGCCAGGCCGAGCAGTTGGTCGAAGACGGTGTCTCGGGATTCTTCACCGACATGCCCACGAAACTGGTCGAGCATTTCAGGGACCGCCGATGACCACTTTGTGGGCAGCCATCGACCAGGGCTCGACCTCGACCAAGGGCGCCTTGATTTCGGATCGCGGTGACGTTGTTTTCGAGACCCACGTGCCGGTCGCGCGCGAGGTGTCGGGTGATTCCGTGGTCCACGAGCCGGCCGCCCTTGCCCAAGGAGTCGTCCACGTCCTGGACCGACTTCTTTCTCGGGAGCCCCGCAATTCGGTCGCCGGGATCGGTCTCGCGTGCCAGCGCTCGACCTGCCTACTCTGGGACCGCGCCTCGGGCGAGGAGATCACGAAAGCGCTTTCCTGGCAGGACCGAAGCCAGACACGGCGAGCCGTGCTACTGCATCGCCACGATCGCATGATTCGGCGACGGACCGGTTTGCGGCTTTCGCCCCACTACGCAGCGCTCAAGTTGGCTCATCTTCTGGGTAGCGTCCCGGCTGGTAGGCGCAGGGCCGAACGCGGCGAGATCGTGGCCGGCACGCTCGACGCGTTTCTCGTGCGGCGACTGGTCGGCCGCGATCTCACCGAGCCCGGACATGCCGGACGCACTCTGTGCTTCGATCTCGACCGGGGCGCGTTTGATCGCGATCTCTGCCGCCTCTTCGGAGTGCCGCGGGCGGCCTTGCCGGCGGTCGTGCCGAGCGCCTCGATCCGCGGCTCCTATCGCGGCATCCCGCTGACCGCGGTGGCCGGCGACCAGCAGTCGGCCCTCCTCGGCCACGGCGGCTGGCGGACCGGAGTCACGGCGGCCCACTTCGGCACCGGTGCGTTCATTCTGGCTTCGACCGGCAGCCGGCCTAAGCGCGGCGCTCGCGTTCTCTCGGCAGCGCTTGCGACCACGAACCGAACGCGGCGATTCCAGGTCGAAGGCTCGGTCAACAGCGCCGGCAGCGCGGTCGACTGGATCTTCGGCATCACCAAGAGCCGTCTCCAAGACTGGGCTGGGCGCGAGGTCGAACCCGGGACCTTGGCCGCGGTCCTACCCGCGTTCGCCGGTCTGGCCACGCCCTGGTGGAGACCCGAGACCCGAGCGGTCTATGCCGCCATCAACCCACGCACGAGTGCCGATGATCTGATCGGCGGCACCCTGTTTGCGCTCGCCATGCGGGTTCTGGATTGCGTCGATGCGCTTGCCGGCGCGGGAGTGCCCACGCGCGTGCTGCGCGTCAGCGGCAAGCTCACGCGCCTCGACGGCTTGGTCGCTCTGCTCGCGAACGCGGGCCAGATCCGGGTCGAAGTGTCGAAACTCGAGGAAACCGGACTCGCCGGGATAGCGCGGCTGGCGGCCGCCGGAGCCAGCGGCAACACCCGTCCCCTGTCGTATCGACCGGAAACCCGGTCGTACGTCCGCCCCCGCTGGTCGGCCTCGAGGGCCGCCAAGACCCGCCGCCGCTGGCGTAGCTTCGTGCGCCGCGCACTCGCCGCAGCCGAGGTCGAGCCTTTCTAGGACGATCGGTAGAGCCTGCTCGACGTTCCTACCTCTCGACCGCCAACGGCTCGGCAATTCCCGGTCGACACGGAGGTCGACCGCTACAATCCTTGGCCCGGCCGTCTCGAGCGAATTCTCTGCCCGTTTGTAGCGGTCGAGCCCCGTCTCGACCGTCTTCTGCTAGGTCTGCGCTCCCCAGAATGTCTCTTCGTAGCCGGGCTTGATCCAGCGCGTGGGTCGTTCCGTGGTTCTCTCGAGGCCTCGGCTCTCGAGTCGCTGCCCGAGCAGGTGGATGAACTCGTTGCGGCCGTCAACCACGCCCAGGTTCAGAAAAAACTCGAGCACCCGTCCGGATGGCTTCAACAGCACAAAACGCAAACTCTCGCTGCCCGCGCGCATCCCACACGAAACGATCTCCTCGATTGGAAACGACTTCGGGCGAAAGCGGTGCAGTAACTGGTACGAGAGAGTCTCGTCTCCGAGCAGGACGGCCGGAGCGCGTGAAGCGGTCCACCAAATCTTCAGCAACGTCCCCAGAAACAGCAGGGAATAGAGCAGCAACACACCGAAGGCTCGGCCAATCGGCCGGCTCTCCGGCTGCCGTAATAGCCAGGTAACACCGCCCAGAATTGCCAGCACGCCGACGCCCCAGAACATCGCGTTGCGGCAGGTGGAACACACCCACGAACGGAAGGGAAACGAGGCGGTCGCAGAGTCGTCGAGACCTGTCACGCGGCCTATTAGATACCAGTTGGGTACCGGGCTCGTCGTGATGATCGACCGGCGGGTTCGTAGAGGGCCCGTCGGCTCGAAACGACGACGGCAAGGCGGCTCAGAACGATGAGGACGAAAGTCGGAAACAGCACGCCGACGACGAAGGGATCTGGTTTCCAGCCAGAGCGGCTCAGGGTGGCGACCGTCAAGTGTCGGAATTGGATAGTCTCGCGGCATGAGCCCGACCCAGACCCCTGACACGGAGCCTCTTACCGCGCTGTCCCAGGGACGGTCACCGTCCTGGCAGGCTCTGGCCAGCCGCTATCTCGGCGAATACCTGGACAAGATCCGGTTGGCTACGAGCCGGCTGCCCGAAGACTTGGTGTGGTGGCGGCCGCACAAGAACGTGCTGAGCGTAGGCAATCTGATTCTGCATCTTCACGGCAATCTTTCGCTATGGATTTCGAGCGGCCTCGGCAAACAAACCGTAAGACGCGAACGCAGCAAGGAATTCACCGCCGATCGCACGCACGAAAGCAGCGAGTTGATGCAGCTCATCTCCAAAACCGTGACCGACTGCCGCGCACTCATCGAGAGCATCCCCGACGAAGCCCTGTCGGACGCCCTCCATATCCAGGGCTACGACATCGACGTCCGCGGAGCGGTTTTTCATGCGGTCGAGCACATGGGCTATCACACCGGACAGATTCTCTACATCGTCAAGACACTCACCTCCGAGCACGAGGCGTTCGACTTCTACTCACGACATCAGGGCGAGTGACCCGATGGCGAAGACCAAGCGCATCGGGATCAACACCGGCGGCGGCGACGCGCCGGGCCTGAACGCGGTCATCCGAGCGGCCGTGCTCTCGGCGAAGCAGCGAGGCTGGGACGTGCTCGGCATTCGCCGCGGCTACCTGGGACTTCTAGACACCCGCGAGACCGTGCTCCTGGACAAAGACTCCGTGAGCGGTATCGCGCACCTGGGCGGAACCATCCTGGGCACCAGCAATCGAGGGAATCCGTTCGACTATCCGGCGTCTGAAAGCAGTGGTGGCGACAGGGGCAACGGCGGCGACGGAGCCGGCGAGGTGACCGACCGTTCGGACCTGGTAGTCGAGAATTTCGCCAAGCTCGGGCTCGACGCGCTGATCGCCATCGGGGGCGACGGTTCGATGGAGATCGCGCACCGGCTGTGCGCCAAGGGGCTCTCCATCGTGGGCGTTCCCAAGACCATCGACAACGACCTGAACGGAACCGTGGTCACATTCGGCTTCCACACCGCGGTCCGAGTCGCCACCGAGGCGATCGACCGGCTCCACTCGACCGCCGAAGCTCACGATCGCGTGTTTACGATCGAGGTCATGGGCCGCTACGCGGGTTGGATCGCCCTTTACGCTGGGCTCGCCGGCGGCGCAGACGTCATTTTGATGCCGGAGATCCCGTTCGAAATGGATCGCGTGTGCGAAAAGATTCTTCGCCGTGAGGCTCGCGGACGCAGGTTCAGCCTGGTGGTGGTGGCCGAGGGAGCCCGGAGCGTGGGCGGTTCCATGGCCACAAAGGGCGAGCCCGAGAAGGGCCGGGAGGTTGTTCTCGGCGGGATCGGGGAACAGGTGGCGCGAGAGATCGAAGAGCGCACCGGCAAAGAGACCCGGTCAGTCATCCTCGGCCACCTACAGCGCGGCGGCTCGCCGACCCCTTACGATCGGATTCTCGCGCTGCGGTTCGGCGCGGCCGCGGTGCGCGTGATCGCCGCGGGCAAAAGCTCGGTGATGGTGGCCCTGGACCCGCCGATCGTGCGCACGGTGCCGCTCGCCGAAGCGACTCGCCGAATGAAAACGGTACCGCTCGACGGCGACGTGGTTTGCAGTGCGCGTGACATGGGCATCTGCCTGGGAGACCAATAGCTAGCGAGCTAAGTAGTGCGCGTCCGCCAGGCGCACGATCACCGAGAGCGTCTCGGCCACTTCCAACCGCAGCTTGGCGATCTTGCCCGCTGCCATCAGATCCCCCCGGACTTCGTCGAGCGCATCGAGGCGCTCCTGGCTGTCGCGCACCGTGACCTCTTCGACCTCGGCCCGCAGCGAGACCTTGGCCTCGGTCTTGGCACGCCGCACCTCGGCGAGCGCATCCGCCGCGACTTGGAGCACAAGGGCCGGATCGGGTCCTGCGGCACGGTCGGCTCGCTCGCCGGTCCCCTCTCCCGCCAGGGTACGCAGCTCGTCCGCGTCCGGCCAGGCGGCGGCGTGCACGGACCCTTCCTGCCACCAGGACCAGACCTCTTCGGTCGTGAACGGCAGGAACGGAGCCAGCAATTTGAGCTGTACCGCCAGGGCGATGAGTAGCGCACCATTGGCGGAGGCTGCGGCCGACTCGCCCTCGTTGCCGTAGGAGCGGCTCTTGACCAATTCCAGATAGTTGTCGCAAAACCCCCAAAAGAAGGTCTCGCTGCGCTCGAGCGCCCGAGCCTGTTCATACTGCTCGAGATCCCTGGTAGCGCCTTCTACGACATCGGCAAGAGCGACCAGCATCGACCGATCGAGAGCCTCGCGGACGTCTCCAGTGGGGCAAGTCGGGCCGGCCGGACCGCCCGAGCCGCCCGGACCCGTCACACCGCTTCGCGACAGCACGAACTTGGCCGCGTTGAGCACCTTGATCGCGAGCTTGCGGCCGATGCGCAGCTGCCCCTCGTCGAAGGTGGTATCGACTCCCAATCGCGCGCTGGTTGCCCAGTAGCGAACGCCGTCTGAGCCGTAGCGCTCGAGAAGATCCATCGGCGTGACCACATTACCCTTCGACTTCGACATCTTCTTGCGATCCGGGTCCAGCACCCATCCCGAAATCGCGGTATTGGCCCAGGGCAGCGAGTCGTGCTCGAAGTGCGAGCGCACGATGGTGGAAAACAGCCAAGTACGGATGATCTCGTGCGCTTGCGGCCTTAGGTCCATGGGAAAAACCCGGTCAAAAACACCCTCCGGCTCGCACCAGCCCCCCGCGATCTGCGGCGAGAGTGAACTGGTCGCCCAGGTGTCCATCACGTCGGGATCACCCACAAAGCCCCTCGGTTTGCCTCGATCCTCCTCCGAGTAGCCCGGCGCCGGCTCGCTCGAAGGGTCGACCGGCATCGCGTCCTCACCGGCCACGATGGGTGAGCCGTGGTCGGCCTCGCCATTCTCGTCGAGGGGATACCAAACGGGAAACGGCACCCCGAAGAAACGCTGACGGCTGATGCACCAGTCGGTATTCAAACCCTCGACCCAGGTGGAGTAGCGGGTCTTCATGTGCGCTGGGTGCCAGGAGATCTGCTCGCCGCGCTCGAGCAGCTCCTCGCGATAATCGAGAGTCTTGACGAACCACTGACGGCTGGTAACGATCTCGAGCGGCCGGTCGCCCTTTTCGTAGAACTTGACCGGATGAGTGATCGGCTTGGGCTCGGCCAGCAGATCGCCGGATTCGGTGAGCTGCTCGACAATGCGTTTTTGGGCCTTCTTGGTGTAGAGGCCTTCGAGTTCATCGTAGTAGCGCTGCGCGCGGTCGGGATCCTCCGATTCCCAACCGGTTTCTCCCCACACCACCGGCGTGAGCGTGCCTCTCCGGCCGACGGTCGCGCGCACCGGCAGCTCGAGTTCCCGCCACCAGACGATGTCGGTGGCATCACCGAAGGTACAGATCATGGCGATCCCGCTACCCTTACCGGGGTCGGCCAGTTCGTGCGCCAAGACCGGGACCCGAACACCGAAGAGCGGAGTCGTCACCTCCTGGCCGAAAAGTGGCCGATAGCGTTCGTCCTCGGGGTGGGCAACCAGCGCGACGCACGAAGCAATCAACTCCGGCCGAGTGGTTTCGATCACGACCACCTGATTATCGTGGTGAAACGCCACCCTGTGGTATGCGGCCGGGGTTTCGCGATCTTCGATCTCGGCTTGGGCCACCGCGGTCTGAAAATCGACATCCCACAGAGTCGGAGCCTCGACCTGATAGGTGAGCCCCTTCGCGAGCATGCGGGCAAAGGCTCTCTGCGAGACCCGCTGTGCGATCTCGCCGATGGTGGTGTAGGTCAGCGACCAGTCGATCGAAAGACCCAGGTGGCGCCATAGTTCTTCGAAAACCTGCTCGTCGATCGCGGTGAGTTTCAAACAGAGATCTACGAAATTCCGGCGCGCGATCGGCTCGAGTCGCTTGCCCGGCTTCTCCGGCGCTTCGAAGCTCGGGTCGAAGGGCAGACTCGGCTCACAGCGAACGCCGTAGTAGTTCTGCACCCTGCGTTCGGTGGGCAGGCCGTTGTCGTCCCAGCCCATCGGATAGAAGACCTTGCGACCGCGCATGCGCTGGAAGCGAGCGAAAACGTCGGTCTGGGTGTAAGAGAAGACGTGGCCGACGTGTAGGGATCCGCTCACCGTTGGTGGCGGCGTATCGATCGAATAGATCTGGTCGCGAGACGCGTCGCGATCAAAACGGTAGAGACCCTCGGCCTCCCAGCGCTCACTCCATTTGTCTTCCAGGCCCTCGAGAGACGGCTTGTTTGGGATCTGCTCAGAATCGTCACTCAAATCGAAAAACTCTCTTTCGCGCTGGCCTCGAAGACGCGAAAGTGTAGCAAGGAAATACCAGGAAGACTTCTCGGCCAATTCATCAGATGGCGGCAGCGGCCTGCCTTGGCTCTCTCGGGCTCGACTTCGACTCTTGCACAGGTTCCCAAAGGTGGGCCGACGCTCCACTCGACGAAAGCCCGCAACCGAACCCCCTTGCCATCCCGGTGTCGGGCCGCTTCTGGATCTCGTCTCGCCTGTCAACGTCCTGCCAATTGCGGACGACCCGTCTCTTCCCTTCGCGATATCCGTGGAGGTTCTCGATCGGCAGAGTCAAGTACTCCGCGAAGGCGCCGTTTCGGCCCACGATGCCGAGCACCGTACGGTTCGGGCAATGACTCGACCGCCCTGACTGACACGCCTTGCAGCGCCCGCAGGTGGCGTTGATCTCGCCTACGACGCGCTTGCCGACCAGTTCGGGCGGGCCCGCGGCGACTTCTCCAACGAATTCGTGGCCCAAGACACCGGTGAACGGATAGTAGCCACGCACCAACTCGAGGTCGGTGTTGCAGACACCGGCGCACAGGACTCTGACCAACGCCTCGCCCGCGACCGGTTCAGGAGGGCCGAGATCGTCTCGAAGAGAAATCGTGCCGTCCTCCAGCCAGATACCCTGCATCGAGCGGAGTCTATGACGACCGCGGCCGGCGGAGGTCCGGGATGGACCCTCCGGAACACGGCTTGCTACGATCTCTGCCGTGCGGCGATTGATCCCACTCCTGGTTCTGGTCCTGGCTTCTTCACCGGCCCGATCGACTGTCCAAGGCGAGTCCGCAGAGCCGGCCGAGCCCGCCGCCGAGCAGGCAGAGGCTGTAGGGACGGTAAGCCCCGCGCTCAGCGCCGAGGAACTGCTGCGCCGAGCCACTGCGGCCCTCGAGGCGGGCGATTCCAAGAGCGCGGCAATGATCTACGGCGAACTGCGCCGGCAACATCCGGAGTACCCCTCGGGCTGGTTTGGTAGCGGTCTCGCTGCCGAAGCATCGGGCGACTTCGGTTCAGCGCTGGGTTTTCTGGGCCGTGCGGCTGAACTCGACCCGGAGCGGGCGGCCGTGCAGCTCGCGCGCGGCCGGATCCTGGCGCGGTCCGGAGTCGCCAACTCGGCTTTGGCCGCCCTCGAAAAAGCCCGCACGCTCGACCCCACGCAGCCCGACGGCTATCTCTTCGCGGCACTTCTACTGAGAGACGCCGGCCGCTATGCCGAGGCCGAAGCACTACTGCGCGACGGCATCTCCCTGGCCAAGCCACGGCCCGAGTTTTGGGACCAGCTTGGACTGGTGCTGCTATCCCAGCAGAGGCCCGGGGACGCCCTGGTTGCTGTCGAGGATCATCTTTCCCGCTACTCCTCGACTCCCCGCGTCGAGCTGGTGCGAGGCCTCGCTCTGGCGGAGGATCCGGAGCGCCGCGACGCAGCGATCGTGAGCCTCGAACTCGCGGTCTCCGGTGGCGAAGGCGGCGCCCAGGCGCGAATCCGGCTCGCGGAGCTTCTGATGGCCGGCGATCGGCTGGATGACGCGATCGCTCGACTCGAGGAGGCTGCCGAGATGGCCCCGGCGGAGCCCCAGGCCCACTACCTTCTGGGCCAGGCGCTCCAGCGAGCCCAGCGGCGGGAAGAGGCGGCAGCAGCGCTGAGCCGTTTTCGTGAACTCAGGCAACAGCGAGATGCGGCGAATGCTCGCGCCAAGAGGCTCGGAATCCGTCTCAATATTGCGATCGAGCACATCCAGGCCGACCGCCTCTCCGAGGCGCTGACCGCGGTCCACGAGATTCTCACCGAGGCTCCTGACCATGCCCGTACGCTTGCTCTCGAGGCCAAGATCCTGTTCTCGACCGGCGATCTCGCTGGAGCCCTTCGGGCGGCGATTGCGGCGCGATCCAGTGATTCGGCAAACGCCGAGCATCACTACCTCGAGGGACTCTTCGCCTACCATCTCGGCGACCTCGGCGCCGCCGAGTCGGCGCTGACCCGAGCCCTGGCGATCGATCCAGACATCGGCGAGGCCCATGAAGTCGCAGCCATCGTTGCCTATGGCCTTGAGCGCCCGACCGAAGCGGTCGCGCACTTCGAGCGCGCTATCGCGCTAGGGGTCGACCACGAGGAACTCCGGCGTGCCTATGCTTTGGCACTCGAAGCGGCAGGGCGGATCGATTAGTTGTAGCGCCAAGGCGGGCGGGAAAAGCGGTGACAGGCTACTCATTTCTTGGAAGGCAGATCGCAGGAACTCGCGGCCGCCGGGGAAACGTGACCTTCGCCCCACATACCCGCCGCATCTACGCCCAGCCAGTCCGGATGGCATCGGGCTTCGGGTCTTATGGCCCCCTCGCCCACCGGATGGACGTCTCCTTTGCGGTTCGTGTTCCTCGGGCCAGGGCTTTGCCTGCAGCTGCCTTCCCACCCCGCCTCGCAGCGACGCGGTTGCTGTTCGGCTAGAAGTCCCTGCCATCAAGGCCTCCAGGGGACTCGCACCCCCAAGTCACTTCCCGACTCGCTTTCGCTTGCCGGGTATCAAGCGCCAGTTCATGGCGCTTCGCGCCATGAACTGGCGCACAAAAAGAAAAGGGCCGCGCCGAAGCGCGGCCCCTGGTCCATGGCGTGCGGTCCAGGAAGGACCGGCGCAGACTTTAGAAACGGAAGTCGATTCCGAAGCGCACCTCCCAGAGCGACCGGAACTCCAGGAGGTTGGTGACACCATCCTCGGTGAAACGCTCGAAGACGTACTGTCCCGCCTCGTTGACGTCAATAGCGAGCACCTCGCGGCTGAAGAACTCGGCGTCGTAGACCTTGCCCCAGTTGTCGTCGAGGAAGTTCATCAGATTGTACATCTTGACGAAAAACCTCCCGTTCACTCTGCTGGAGCCGACGGGAAAATCCTGGTGGACGCCGACATCGAAGCGAGCGGTCCCGCGGGCGTGGGTGCTGTTGCGGGCAACGAAGCCGGGCCCGAACCCCTGCCGTTGGACCCAGTCGAAGAACTCCGCCACCGGGAAGCCGGCGGCGAAGACCACGTTGGGGTCGTCTGGGCCGGTCGGCACGTAGAGCAGGTGGCGGCCGAAGCGGCGACCACCCTCCAGCTCGTCCGAGTCCATCACGAAGCTCTGGGGCTGGCCGTCCGAGACAAAGCCGAACAGGGTGAAGCGCGTCTCGTAGCCGTCGAAGAACTCCCGGCCGAGGCTGACGCGAAGGGTGAAACGTTGCGGCACCACGTAGTTGGATTTCCCGGGCCGCGGGTTGTTGAGGTCGGTCAGGGCCAGGTTGGTGAAGTTCGAGAACGCGACCGAGGACGTCATCGGGCTTACGTCCTCGCCGTCTATGTAGGCGTAGCCGAGCGAGACGTCGAGGCCCGAATCCCAGCGCTTCGCGAGCAGGAGTGAGAGGATGTCAGAGGAGGCGTCGAAGCTCGAGTTGGTCAGCATAAAGTTCTCCGCACCATTCGTAAAGTCGTAGATCGGTCCTCCGGCCAACGTGGTCCCGACGATCTCCTGGGAGACGTCGACGTAGTACGCGGAGTCCACGAGCTCGGTGTGGAGGAAGTCAAGGTCGGCCTGGAGTCCGTTCGCGAAGCGGTAGGTCAGGCCCAGCGAGAACTTGTCCTCGTGCGGCTGCTTGTAGTTCGGATCGATCAGTACCAGGCGGCTGGTAGCGCCGTCGGCGGCGGTGGTCGCGGCGACCAGGTCGAAGAGCGACTGGGGAACGTCTCTGCCCGGATTGGGGCCGGTCAGGGGGATGCTGCCGTCGAGCACCGAGCCGCCCCCTCCGAAATTGTTAAGAAGCGTCTGCACGTTGGTGATGCCGTCATTACTCCAGGCGTTGGAGATCCAGACATTGGGGTTGCCACCAGAGAAGCGGCCCATGGTGCCGCGCACCGACATCTGCGGCTTCGGGCCCCAGATAAAGCCCAGGCGGGGCATCAGCAGGCTCAGGCCATCGAGGTTCGAGTCGTTGCGCAGCCCGCCGTTGGCCTCTGTGAAGGCGGCATTGAAGTTGGGATTGTCGCTGCTGGTGAAGAACTCGTAGCGCAGACCCGCCACCACTGTCAGATTGCGCTCGTCGAAGAAGATCTCGTCCTGCAGGTAGATCGAGTTGAGCGTGTTCGCGAAGCTCGCCGCCGCGTCCGTGGCAACGTTGGTACCGCCGCCGCTGCCGTAGTAGATGCGGCTGGGGCGGCCGAGCTCGAAGCGATCGATGCCCGAGAGCCCGCACGCGGGATCGTCGAACCGCCCCTGCGCGGTGAGCGCGGCGCAGAAGGCAGGGTTGCCGACAGAGTCGTCGAAGAAGTCCCACTCGCCGCCGCGGGAGTGCTGCACGAAAATGTTGAAGATGTCGTTCTTCTCGGCCTCGTAGCCGGCCGTGAAGACGTTACGCCCCTTGAGGAGCTGTGCCGAGAACTTGGCGTAGTCCGTCTCGGTGTTCAGGGAGTTGGCCTGACGCGAGTCGTCCGCTCCCAGGTAGACCACACCGGTGCGGCCCCCGATGCTGATCTGGAAGTCGCCGAAGTCGCCGGGGCCCACCGTGACCTGAGAATCGTCCATCGTGTTGTTGCTCAGAAAGATCTCGGTCGAGAAGGCGTCGCTCCACTGCGAGGAGAGCCGGGCCGTGGTGGTCGTCGACTCGGCGCCCTTGACGTAGAAGTGGTTCAAGAACTCGAACTCGTCGGGGTCATTGTCCGAGCCGCGGTCCTGGAAGCCGTCGTAGTAGTTGTAGATCAGCGCCAGGTTGTGGCGATCGGCTGCGTTCCAGTCGAGCTTCAGCATCTGCTTGTCTTCCTCCTGGACGCCGTCCCCCGGCTGCCCGCCCGGATCGTAGCCGTAGATGTCGTTGGCGATCGAGACGATGCGGTCGTGGTCCGCCTGGCTGAGCCAAGGGCGCTCGACGCCGGCGCCCGAGCCCGCGTAGCCCGCGGCGAGGAAGCGCGGCGAGTCGGTGGTCTCGAAGGCCCCGAAGAAGTGGAGCTTGTCCTTCAGGAGGCGGCCGCCAAGCGTGAACCCCTGTTTGGTCGAGTCGAAAGGCGGCGTGCTGAAGTCACTCGGATCGCCGCCCAGCGAGTCCCCCCGTAGGCTGTCGCTGGTGTACTCGTAGAACGCGTTGCCTTTGAACTCGTTGGTGCCGGACTTGGTCACCGCGTTGATCGTGCAGGCCGAGAATCCGCCGTAGGTGACATCCGCGGGCGCCAACTCGACCGCCAACTGGGCGATGGCGTCGTAGGGGAAGGGCATCCCGACGGCCGTCGAGTAGCCGTTGGAGTTCAGGCCGAAGCGGTCGTTCTGTCCCACACCGTCCAGTGTCACGCTGTTGAAGCGGGGATGCTTGCCGGCGCAGTTGACCTCGAAGCCACGTTCCCCGTTGTCGATGTTGACCCGCGGGTCGATTCCGTAGGCGTCGATGATGTCCCGGTTGAAGGCGACCGTGGTCTCCAGCTGGAAAGTAGTGAAGGTCGCCGCCGGACCCGTGGCCACCTGAACGAAGTCGCGAGAGGCGACGACGGACACTATCTCCCCGAACGAGGCGGGGTCCATGTTGATCTTCAGGCTGTAAATGTCAGCCACCGAGAGGCTCTCGACGGAGACGGTTTGCTGATCGTTGACAATGATCAGGTAGGGTCCGCCCGGTGACAGGCGCGTCGCCAGGAAAACGCCGCCCGCGTTGGTCTTGAGACTCTTGATGACGCCTGTCCGCTGGTCCAGCACCTCGATCTTGGTGTCGGCGAGCGGCGAGCCGTCGACATCCACGACGGTTCCACGGATCGTGGCCGTCGTCTCCTGTGCCGCGGCGGTGGTTGCGAGCAGCGCGCCGACCAGCAGGCAGATAACGAACATTGCTCTGAGAGTGGCTTTCATGGGGTTACTCCTTGCTTTGCCCAGATGGGCGAAATTGAGATCATGTGCAGTGGGCCGGCAGCCGATTTCGTCTTTTCTCTTTCAGAGTGTAGACGTAACCACCTTGTTCAATAAAGAGAGAGGCTACCCAATTGCACCTATTGAATCAACTAATCGGAGGCTACGGTTTTCCGCTCACCCAAACACCTTCCGCATTCAAAGAACCGCATCTCCAAAACTCTTTTGACCATAGCAGTTACCTGGGTTCAAGTTGGCTCGCCGTTTGCTGTCTACGGATCATTGAATCTCAGGCGGCCGGCTTCTCGAACACCGTCATATCGACCGGCGGATTGATCTCGTAGGATTCGACGGTTTCGGTCGCGAACTCCGCTCCGTCGATTGTGGTAACTCTCTTGTGCGGCATGTTGAATTCGCCGACGCTTCGATAGTCCGAGAACACAATCTCGAAATCACCGGGCGCACCGGTTGCCGGATTCATTCCCTGGTACCGCGGCGGTTCAATCCGATGGGCCGGCGGGCGGGCTGGGTATCGAAATGTCTATCTCGGTCACTTCGCCAAAGCTACTCATCGGCCGATCGAAGTCCTCGGCGCGGCCGACCACCAGAAGCTTGGCCTTTTCGGGGTGGAGATAGTCCTCCGCTACCCGTGCGACATCCGCGGTTTTCACTTTTTCGATATTCGACCGGTAGGTCTCGAGAAAATCGACCGGTAGACCATAGTACGCATAGAGCATCTGCTGCGCCAAGACCTGGCCCTTGGATGCGTAGTTGAAGATAAAGGAATTGAGGATCGTGTCCTTGGCGCGTCCCAGCTCTTCCTCGGTCGCGGGATTCGAGATCATCCCTTCCAGTTCCTCGTAGAGCGCATCGACGGCCTCGCCCATGGTCTCGGATTTGGTCTGCAGGCTGAAACCGGCGACGCCGGGATAGGTGTAGGACGCCCCGACCCTACCGCCGGCGCTGTAGGCAAGTCCCTTCTCGGATCGGATGTTGCGCAATAGTCGCCCGGAGAAACCACCGCTCAGAACTTCATTCATCACCTGCAGCGGGAAGAAATCGGGATTATCCATCGTGATCCCCAGGTGTCCGAGGCGAACGTTGGCCTGGGTTACGTCGCTTTTTTCAATGAAGTAAACACCCGCCTTGTGCTCCTTGCGGTACTCGATTGCGACCTCGTCGAACTCGGCACCCTCCGGCCAATTCCCAAACGCGGCTTGAATCTTCCTCTTCATGCTCGCGCTGTCGAAATCTCCCACGACTCCCAGAAAGATATTGTTGGGGTGGTAGTAGCGAGCGTGCCACTCGGCAAGGTCGCCTCGACTCACGGCGGCCACGGTCGCGTACTCGGTGAGTCGCGACATCGGGGATTGGGGACCGTAAATCAGCCGCGAAAACTCCCGCGCGGCAATCGCTCCAACGCTGTCGTTGCGGCGAGCGATCTGCGACCGGGCTTGCGCCCTGGCGATCTCGAGCTTGTCCTCGGCGAAGACCGGGAACCTGAGAATATCGTGAAATACTGTCAGAACTTCGTCGAAATCGCCGGCAAGACAGTCCATCGACGCAAACCCGACGGTGTTGCCGACGTTGGTCTCGACCGAAGCCGCTCGCGCCTCGAGAAAGTCGTCGATCTCGTCGCCGGTCATCGTCCGGGTACCGCCGGTGCGCTGCACGGCGCCCAGCAGTCCCGCCAAGCCGGTCTTGTCGGCAGGCTCGTAGACCGAGCCGGTGCGAATCCGAGCCACGACCTCGATCAACGGAAGCTCGCGGTCCTCGAGCAAGAAGACCTCGAGACCGTTGTCAAGCGCGAAGGTCTCCGGGCGCGGAATCTCGAAATCCTGGAGCTCGGGGAACTCGATGTCGCGATAGTCCTCTACTTGGGCTGTGGCCGGCGGTATCGGAACTATCGGAGCCAGCAGCGCCATCAGAACCAGCGGGGCCCGCACAGCCAGCAGAGCCCGCATCGCCTTCCATCCGCTTTTCATCATCATGCTGTTCATCTTCCTAGCCCTCGCTCGATTCCGAACCACCGGTTTCGTCTGTTGCGACGATTTCCGCAGGCTCGACATTGACGATCATCGCGACCGTTCGGTTCACGGGGTTAAACGCCTCGCGAGCAACCCTCTGAATGTCTTCTTTGGTGACCAGCTCGATCCGATCGACGCTACGAAACAGCTCTCGCCAGTCTCCATACAGGACTTCATAGGCGGCCAGCTGTCGACCGATCCCGGTGTTGTCCGCAAGCGAGCGAACCAGACCCGCTTTGGCGCGCGTCTTGACCATGGCCAGCTCTTGGTCACTGATGAGCTCGGTCTTGAGCCGCTCGATCTCGCTCCGAATCGCGTCCTGGACCTCCTGATTGGAGTGATCGGGCGTCGGAAACGCGAATAGCAACATCAGGTTTTGGTATTTGTTGCCCGGAAAACCGTTGAAGGCGCCGGTCTGGGCCGCGATCTTTCGGTCTCGCACGAGACTGCGATACAACCGTGAGGTTCGGCCGGTCGAAAGGACGTCGACGATCGCATCGTAGACCGCATCGTCGGGATGGGTAGCCTCCGGGCGCAGATAGCCTTCGACGTAGATCGGCTGTGCCGCATCGGGCATCCGGATGATGCGCTCGGCGATCTGTCGGGGCTCGACCGTGCGCAGCGCGGGCGGCTTGTCGCCGGCCGGAAGTCTGCCGAAGTACTTCTCGAGCATCGGCAAGAGCTCTTCGGCATTGACCGCACCGACAATCGCAATCGTCATGTTGCTGGGCACGTAGTACTTGTCATAGAAGGCCTGGGCGTCTTCGCGCGAAAACGACTCGAGGTCGCTCATGTAGCCGATGGTGGGGTAGCCGTACGGATGCGCGATGAACGCCGTTGCCAGCATCTGCTCGATCAGGCGGCCGATCGGCGCGCTGTCAACGCGCAGTCGCCGCTCTTCCATGACCACATCGCGCTCGGTGTAAAACTCTCGCAGCACCGGATCCAGAAACCGTTCGGACTCGAGGTAGGCCCAAAGCTCGACCTTGCTGGCGGGAAGCGAGTAGAAGTAGTCGGTCTTGTCGGAGGCGGTCGAAGCGTTGAGCCCGACGCCACCCGCGCGATCGATGATTTCGCTGAATTCGTCCCTGGTGAGGAACTCCGTGGCTTTTTCGCGGGCGTCCTTCCAGACCTTCTCGAGCCGTGCGACCTCTTCCGGATCGGCCCCGAGGTCGCGGCGGGACCTGTCGTAGGCGTGATAGGCCTCGTCGATCTCGGCGAGCGCGGCCCTTTCGGAGTCGATGTCGGTGGTTCCGATCCGGCTGGTGCCCTTGAAGGCCATGTGCTCGAACATGTGGGCCAGCCCGGTGATACCGGCGACCTCCTGTGCCGAGCCCGCGTTGACGTAGGTATAGAACGACACCACGGGCGCCACCGGCCGCTCGTAGATGAGAAACGTCAAGCCGTTGTCAAGAGTGTGCCGGGTCAGGTTTTTCTCGAAGTTCGCCAGATCCTGCGCGGGCAGAACCACCGCGAGCGCAAGGCCACCGAGTGCAAAGGCAGCGCTTCTCACAAGTCGTCTCATGTTTTCCTTCCTTTCCGCCGGCAACGATCGACCGCGGTATGTCGAGCCGATGCGATCTCAAGGGTGGGTAGTGTACGCGGAAAAACGATCACTAGAGAAAAACGCATCCGGCGCGAAAAGGTTCTGCAGGGAACCTCGCGGGTAAGCGTGCTGTGTTAAGAAAGCTCTCATGCCGAACTCGAAGCGCTATCTGCACGTGACCACCGGAACGCCGATTCCGGTGCCCGGCGGCAAGAGAATCACCGAAATAATCGGCCGCGTCCACACCGGAACCGAAGAGCTCAGCCTCGCCCACATGGTGGCTCCCGCGGGTTGGGACGAGCCGCCGCAAACCCCCGAGTTCGGCGAACTGACCCTGGTGCTCCGGGGTCGCCTAAGGGTGGAAGTCGCCGGCGACCGGGTCGTCGTGGCGGCGGGCGAGGCGATCTGGACTCCCGCTGGGTTGCGCGTTCACTTCTCGAACCCCTTTGACGAAGAGGCCGAGTACTACGCGATCTGTTGGCCCGCCTTTTCCCCCGAGCTGGCGAATCGGGAGGAGTGAGGGTGCCATGTACTCTGCAATACAAAGTACTTGACAATCACGATCCCTTCTCGTAGCGTCGGCGCGATCATGAGCGAACCCGCCGCCAACGCCACCTCGGAAGCGGTCGCTCTGAGCGAGCGCGCGTTGGACCATCTCGCCTTCATTCGCTCGGCCATGGAATCGGCGGGCTCGTTCACGTCGGTTCCCGGCCGCGGCGGAATCGCGATGGGCCTTTCGGCGATTCTGGCGGCAATCCTCGTTCACAACTCACCCGAAGACTGGTTTCGAATTTGGGTACTCGACGCTCTCCTCGCCGCCGCCATCGGCGGCTGGTTCATGCGGCGCAAAGCCGCGACGCTGGGGCAGAAACTCGCGAGCGGCGTCGGCCGTCGGTTCCTGCTCAATCTCAGTCCCGCGCTACTGGCGGCGGCCGTCCTGTCCTTCGCTCTGCTGCGCGGTGGTCACGCCGACCTGGTGCCGGGAACCTGGCTCCTCCTGTACGGCGTCGCGGTGGTCTCGGGCGGTGCCTTCTCGGTGCGGCCGGTGCTGATCATGGGCGCGTGCTTCATTTTCCTCGGCGCGATCACACTGCTGACTTCGCCAGCCTGGGCCAATGTGCTGCTCGCGACCGGATTCGGCGGGCTTCACCTGGTGTTCGGTTGCATCATCGCTCGGAGCTACGGTGGCTAAGACCTCTACGACTCCCCGATCACGGTCGTCGACTAGCGCGGCCTCCGCAGTGCCGGCGGCAGCAGTAGGACCATCGCGCAAGCGGCGGCTGGCGACGGTCGCCGGCTATCTCTCCGATGCCGGCGCACGCGAGTTGGACCGCCTGGTCTACGAGCGTGTTCGGCTCGGCATTCTGAGCGCACTGTCGGTGAGCCGCTCAATGAGCTTCTCGGAGCTGAAAGAGCTGCTGACGACCAGCGACGGCAACCTGAGCGTCCACGCCCGCAAGCTCGAGGACGCTGGTTACGTGAGCTGCAAGAAGAGCTTCGAGGGTAGAACACCCAAGACCGAGTTCGCGATAACCGCCAAGGGCCGGAAGGCACTAGAGCGGTATTTGGCCCACATAGAAGCGATCATTCACGCGACCCGGGGCAAGTAACTCCTCCCCTTTTTTGGAGCATAACTTTACAATGCAAAGAACACGACAACACCGAAACGGCCTCCATGTCGCGATCATCATGGACGGCAACGGCCGCTGGGCGGCAAGCCGCGGGCTCTCCCGCTCGGCCGGTCATCGGCAGGGCGCTCAGGCGGTACGACGGACGGTCGAGGCCGCACCCGAACTCGACATCTCGACACTGACCCTCTTCGCCTTTTCGGCGGACAATTGGCAACGGCCTCCATCCGAAGTTGGGAGCTTGATGTTCCTGCTCCAGAAGTACCTTGACAACGAGAGCCGGCGCATGGTCGAGAACGGCGTTCGCCTCAACGTGATCGGACGGCGCGACCGCCTCCAACCGGCGATCGCGCGCGCCATAGCGCGCACCGAAGAAGCCACGGCCGAGGGGACCGGTCTATTGCTTCGGGTCGCGATCGATTACTCGGCACGGCAAGCCATCGCTGCGGCGAGCCAACTGCCGCCTCGGCAGGATGCCGATCCCGCCGAGGATTTCGTCCGCCGCCTCGACCGTGTGACTCACGCACTTGCCGGCACGCCAGCTGTCGATCTCGTGATCCGAACCAGCGGCGAGCAGCGGGTCTCGGACTTCCTGCTCTGGGAGTCCGCCTACGCCGAGTTCCTGTTCCTTCCGGTGCTCTGGCCGGATTTCGATCGCCATCATCTCGAGGCCGCGGTTGCGGACTTCCGCGGCCGCAATCGACGCTTCGGACGCCTGCAAGCACTGGCCTCGTAGCCGCCGCTCTTTTGCCAATTACCGAACAGGAGAGCAACGTTGGTTCTCTAGACCGTCCGATCGAGCCCGGCCATCCGGCGGAGGATTCCGGTCTGGCCAACGTGGTAGGCCTCGTGAAAGGCCAGGCCGGTGAACAACCCTCCGAGCGTCTCTTCCTTTTGATGGAATGGATTGATCGGCGACGGCTCGCTCTGGCGTTCCGGGGTCAGTGACGGCAGCCCGGCAAGCAGGCGCTTCTGCGAGCGGTCGAGATCGGCTAGGATCTCGTCGAGCGCGATCGGCTCGAAGGAGTCCGAGCTGGGATCGGCGTCGCGCTTGTAGGGCGCGGCCTTGCCGGCGTCCCACAGCTCTTCCTGGCCGAGCAACGGCAGAAACGAGCTGCGGCTCGACACGATGTGGCCAACTATCCAATTGAGGCAGTTTCCGGCCGGCTCGGGCCGCACCAGACTCGCCTCGTGGCTGATGCCCTCGAGGTTCTCCTTGAGCAAGTAGTGGCAGAACGAAAACTGCTTCTCGAGTACTTTTTGAAGCATCGTAATCCCTTTCGCGGTTTCGAGAATTAGACCACAGTGGTCGTCAGAAACCGGGTAATCGGCGGAAGCCGGCTAGAGACCGGTTAGCTGCCGTGGGCTCCGATACGTCCGTGGAAGTCCAGGATCGCCGCCGCCCACTGCTCCGGAGCTTCGAGCATCGGGAAGTGGCCCTCCTCCTCGAGCCAGGTCAGACGAGCGTTCGGAATCTCGCCGACCAGAGCCTCGGCGATCGCCGGCACCGCGATCGGATCGCGACGGCCCCAGAGAATGTGAGCCGGGACATCCAGGTGTTCGAGAGCACCCACCCAGCGCTCCCGAAACCGCACCCGCTCGTCGAGATAGCCCGAGATCTTGGGCAGCAGGAAGCGCCCGCTTCCCGCCTCGAGAGCTAGCCAAAGCGCGTCCAGATCCGATTCGTCGATCTTCGAGGGATCGCCCCAGAGCGCACGCAAGCGGCGTTTGAAGAACCGGCGGCCGACAGCTCGCGCCAGCCAAGGCCCCGCGACCGGATGCCGCAGGATCCGCTGGGTCAGACGAAGCCTGGCGAGGTCGAGGTGAATCGAGCCGTTCGAGAGCGTCACGCTCTCGACCTCGATCGGCAACAGACCGCGCTCGCGCCGAGCCAGCACTTCGGTGACGACACTGGTTCCGTAGTCGTGGCCGAGGACATGAGCCCGCCCGACGCCGAGCGCTCTCCAGAGCTCGACCGCGACCTCGGCCTGCTCGAGAAGCGAATAGGAATACTCCCGCGGCTTGGCCGAAAAGCCGAAGCCGAGATGGTCATGAGCGACAACCCGAAAGGACTCCGCGAGCCGATCGAAGACCCGGTGGAAGTCGTACGAGCAGGTCGGAAAACCGTGGAGGAGCAGAAGCACCGGCCCTGGACCGCCGCTATCGACGAAGAAAACCTCCTGTCCGAAGACTCGCGCTCGGTCGCCACGTAGGTGCCACGCCGCCAGAGCGTCCGGGAAGCTGGTGAATGCCGAATCGGACGTCACGCGGTTGATCGAACCTCAGCGATCAGCGATCAGCGATCAGCGAAGTGAAGGTTTCGCGGTCGATGTTCGAGCCGCAGGCGAGCACGCCGACTCTCTGGCCTCGAAGTCGCTCGGCGAGCGGTCCGACCAGGGCCGCCGTAGCTGCGGCGCAGGCGGGCTCGACCGCGAGCTTGAGATCGTCGAAAAGCAGCCGCATGGCCGAGCGGATCTGGTGGTCGTCGATCATCACCAACTCGTCCACGAACCGGCGGCAGAGCGAGAAGCTGTAGTCGCGAGCATGCGGAGCGCCCAGACTGTCGGCGATGGTCCGGACCTTGTCGATCGATTGCGGCGATCCGGCGGCGAAGCTCTTGTGCATCGAGTCCGCACCTTCGGGCTCGACGCCGAACACCCGGCAATCGGGCTGGAGTTGCTTGACCGCGGTCGCGATCCCCGCGATCAGACCGCCACCGCCGATCGGTACGATCACGGCGTCGAGGTTTGGGGCCTGCTCGCACCACTCGAGGCCCACGGTCGCGGTGCCGGTCGCCGTCCAGTAGCCCTCGAAAGGGTGAACGAACGCCCGCCCCTCTTCGCGCTCGATGCGTTCGGTCTCGTCGAGCGCCGCGTGGACATCGGGCATCAGCACGACCTCGGCACCGTAGGCGCGGCAGCCGGCGACGCGGGCGGGATTGGCGTTTTCGGGCATGACCACCTTGGCGGTCGTTCCCAGTGCTTTGGCCGCGTAACCCAGGGCCATGGCGTGGTTGCCGGCCGAGACCCCGGTAACGCCGCGGGCAAGCTCATCCTTACTCAGGGCGAGCATGTTCACGAGCGCCCCGCGTGGCTTGAAGGTGCCGGCGTACTGGAACAACTCGAGCTTGACCAAGACCTCGGTGTCGGCGCCGACGAGTTCTTCCAACACCCGGCTTCGCCAACGCCAGACCGGGGTGGTGCGGACGCGATCGCCGAGCCGCGCGCGAGCGTCTCGAATGACCTCGAGCGACGGCGGCTCGGTCAAATCGCGAGCTTCGGTCATGGACGCCATGCTATCTCGCTAGTGTCCTCTAACAGTGGTTCGCGGCATAAGTCTCGAGGTCATTCTGCGCGCTGGCAAGGCGCTTCGACGAAGGCAGATCGGGCATCTTTCGAGTAGAAGCAACGCAGCCAGCGTGCAGAAGGGACCGAGAATTATGTGGCGAACCACTGATACAGGACACTAAAACTCGATCGACCGAGCCAGGGCGTCGGCACGCGCCATGCCGTCGAGCGAGGGAATCAGACGATCGCCATCGATTCGAAGAAGGTTCTCTCTCGTGAAACGCTCGAACAGCTCTCGGTTGGCGGCCAGCAGATCGGAAGGATCGAGCCCCAGGGCGCCGAGATCGACCCCGGTCGGCGTTCGCAGGCCGAGCATCAGACGTTCGAGGGCCAGTTCCCGGTCGGAAAGACGTTCTCGACCGGCTTCGGGGCTCCTTCCGGCCTCCACCTTGAGCTGCCACACGGCTTCGGAACGCTGGTTCCACCATCGCGACCGGCCGTCGAACGAATGCGCGGATGGTCCCAGGCCCAGGTAGGAAGCGCCTTCCCAGTACTTTCGATTGTGGGCGCACTGAGTTTCGGGCGCGCGTGCGAAATTCGACACCTCGTAGGCCGGATATCCGGCGGCGCCCAAAAACTCGTGCGTCAAGTAGAGGAACTCGGCCAGCGAGTCGTCGTCGGGCTCGGCCCAGTCCCCCTGCCGGCTCTGTTTCGCGAATGGCGTGCCCCGCTCGACCGTCAACTGATAGCACGAAACGTGGTGCGGCTCGAGATCGACGGCGATTTCCAGATTGCTCTGCCAGCTCTCGGGCGACTGGTGTGGCAGTCCGTAGATCAGATCCATCGAAACAACGAACCCCGCCCCGAGCCCGATCTCGACCGCGCGGCGGGCCTCGACCGGATCGTGGCGACGGCCCAGAAACTTCAACTCGGCGGCGTCGAAGGACTGGACCCCCAGACTCAGCCGGTCGATGCCGAGCCTCGACCAGACTCGAGCGCTCGCTTCGGTCACGTCCTCCGGATTGGCCTCGATCGACACGACAGCGCTAGTAGCGCCATCGCCGATCGTCAGAGCCTCTCGAACCGCCTCCAAGATCCGCCCGAGTCGCTCATCGCCCAGGCCCGAGGGCGTACCACCGCCGAGGTAGACGGTGTCGAAGGCCTTCCAGGGACCGTGATCGCGCGCGATCTCTCGAATCAGAGAACGTGTGAAGCGCTCGCGCCGTTTCTCGCCACCGGTCGTGACCGCGAAATCGCAGTATGGGCAGATCGCCGAGCAGAACGGAACGTGAAGATAGAGGCCGGGGCTGATCGACATCTGGCTGAGATTTGACCACAGCGGGTCTATGAAACCTCAGAAACGAGAGCGGCCGGCTGGACGCCGGCCGCTCGCATATGAGAAAACCCGGGGCAAAGAGAATCTACTCTCCCTCACTCATCTCCTCTTCGTCCGCCATCTCTTCTTTGTCATCCATCATTTCCTCGTCGTCAACCATGCCGGGCATGTAGGAAAGTTCCGGTTTGAACCGCCAGTCCGAGGTCTCGAAGTCGGTGATGCACTCGCGCCAATCGGCAAACATCTTCTGGGACTCTTCGGGACCGTAGGCCTCGGTGAGGATCGCTCCGACTGAGGTCGCCGAATAGTAGCTCGCCGCATCCTTGGCAAGGACTGCAAACTGGTACGAGCCATTTCCGAACTCAACCTTGGAAACGCGGACCGCCAGGCCGCCACCGACCTTGTTCCTGGCCTCTGTCACTTTGGCTACCAACGCCTTGTACTGCTCACCCATGCCGGGCTTGACGGAGTGTGTTGCGAGATGTACGAAGCCGACCTCGCCCACGCCGCTTTCGGGCGTGTAGTCGTACTCCGGCAGGTCTTTGGTCAGCTCGTGCCGATGCCCGGTGGCGCCGCCACCATCGGCGGAAAGCTCGTCGATCTTGTCCTTGCCGACAACCTCGACCACGGCCGCCCAGCGCTCGTCCGCGCTATCCAGCGAAGCGTAGTTGGGCACGTCGGTGAGATACGCGTAGTTGAAATTGGGACCGGAATACATGCGCCATCCCCATTCCGCACCCGCCTCCGCCTCTTTGAAAGCCGCTACCCACGCCTTGGAGTTTTCCTCGTAGGTGAGGGCGTTGGCCGGGCCGACATCTTCATAGTGGATCATCGTGTAGCTGGGCTCCGCCTTCTCGTCGTCGTCCGCCAAGACTGCCGCTGGCATTGCGGCCAGAACCAGCACCGCTAGGGCAATCGCAAAGACACCACTCGTGTCACGTCTCATGAAATTCTCCTCCTTGGTGAAAATGGCCTCGAGGGCCGGTCGAGCCGGAACGGCTCGAATGAAATATTGACCGCAACACTATCAAGACTGCGACCCGTTCGTCGAACCGAAAGAAAGGACTAGGAGCCGGCGTCGGATTTGAGCACCGCGATAAAAGCCGACTGGGGAATCTCGACCGAGCCCACCACCATCATCTTCTTCTTGCCGGCCTTCTGCTTCTCGAGCAGCTTGCGCTTTCGGGTGATGTCGCCGCCGTAGCACTTGGCGGTCACGTCTTTGCGATAGGGATTGATGGTCGAGCGCGCGATGACCTTGCCGCCGATTACGCCCTGGATCTTGATCTTGAATTGTTGGCGAGGGATGGTGTCGGCAAGCCGCTCGCAGTAGTGCAACGCTCGACCCCGCGCCTTGTCCCGATGCACGAGCTGCGACAGCGCGTCGACCGGCTCGTCGTTGACCAGGATGTCGACCTTGACCAGGTCCGTGGGCCGGCGATCGAGCACTTCGTAGTCGAACGAACCGTAGCCCTGAGTGAGACTCTTCAAGCGGTCGTAGAAGTCGAACAGAACCTCCGCGAGCGGCAGCTCGGAGGTCAGCTCGACCCGGCCCACGGCCAGATAGCTGAAGGTCGTCTGCTCGCCGCGCCGATCGCGGCACAGCTCCATCACGGCTCCGATATAGCGTTCGGGCATCAGAATCGAGGCCTTGATGTAGGGCTCGTAGGCCTGCTCGATGTGGGTCGGGTCGGGATAGAGCGCCGGGTTGTCGATCGACACCTCGGTGCCGTCGACGAGTTCCATGCGGTAACGCACCGACGGAGCCGAGAGCAGAAGCGAAAGTCCGTACTCTCGCTGCAAACGTTCCTGGACGACCTCGAGATGCAACAGGCCCAGAAAGCCACAGCGGAAACCGAAACCCAGGGCGACCGACGAATCCTTCTCAAAGGTCAAGGCGGCATCGTTGAGCGCCAACTTGTCGAGGGCCTTGGTCAGGTCCGGGTAGTCGTCGCTCGAGATCGGATACATAGAAGAGAAAACCACCGGTTTCGCCTCTTTGTAGCCAGCTAGCGCCTCGGCCGCGGGCCGCTCGGAATCGGTTATCGTGTCGCCGATCGCGATCTCACGCACCGCCTTGATGCCGGCGATAACGTACCCGACATCGCCGGCTTCGAGGCTCTTGCGCTTGACCCGTTCGATCCGCCGCAGTCCGACTTCTTCGATGACGTAGTCCTTGGCGGTATGCATCAAGCGCGCTTTCTGCCCGGTGCGTATCGTGCCTTCCTTGACTCGCACCAACAGCACGACGCCGCGATACATGTCGTACTGGGCATCGAAAATCAGAGCCTGAAGCGGGGCCTCCGGGTCGCCTTTCGGTGGCGGCAGCTTGGTGACCACGGCTTCGAGAACCTCGTCGATTCCGATGCCTTTCTTCGCCGAGCACTGCACGGCGTCGAACGGATCGAGCCCAAGATCCTCTTGGATCTCTTCCAGGACGCCATCGACGTCGGCCGAAGGAAGGTCGATCTTGTTGACCACGGGTACGATCTCGAGGTCGTACTCGAGCGCCAGATAGAGGTTGGCGAGGGTTTGCGCCTCGACGCCCTGTGCCGCATCGACCACCAAGAGCGCCCCTTCACAGGACATGAGAGATCGCCGCACTTCGTGGGAGAAATCCACGTGGCCCGGTGTGTCAATCAGGTTGAGCTGGTATTCGATGCCGTCTTTGGCCCTGTAGTCGAGCGATATCGTGTTGCTCTTGATGGTGATGCCGCGCTCGCGCTCGATATCCATCGAGTCCAGGATCTGGTCGCGAAACTCACGCTCCGCCACGCCGCCGCAGCGCTGGATCAAGCGATCGGCAAGCGTGGATTTGCCGTGGTCGATGTGCGCGATGATGCAGAAGTTGCGGATGTTTTTCACGCCGGGAGTCTATCCGGGAAAGTAAGTGTCAAGCGACGGGCCGGGGCGCTACAATCACAGGGATGAACTTCTCTCACGCCCTGATCGCATCCGTCGCGGCGCTCTTTCTCTGCCTACCGGCCTCGTCCAAATCCATCGAGGGTCTTCCCGACGGCGTCTTCGACGAATGGGAAGGAGCCAAGCTGGGCAAAAGCGATCCGCGCGGCGACGGGCCCGCCGGCGGCCTCGATCTCGGCCGTCTGTGGCTGGGCGATGATGGTGAAGCGCTCTACCTGAGACTCGAGGTCGGACGCGAGACCATCCTCCAGAACCCGCCGAGTGGCGACATCGGCAACGATCTACGCCTCTATCTCGATCTCGACAGGAAGAAGTCGACCGGCCTTCCGGTCGAAAATCTCGGAGCCGAACTCGAAATCAGGTTCGGCCTGCGCTCGGTTTTTCGCTACGACCAAGCCGGCAATCCAGAAAGCGTCGCCCCGGGAGCCGGCATCGTGATGGGCTTCCCGACCCATTCTTCGGACGAGTTCGAGATTCGCATCGAACTTCCCGAGAGTTTGCGCCCGGCTCGAACCGGCACCTTCAAAGCCAAACGCAAGAGAATCAAGCTGGTCTTGCGCGACAACGCCGAGGGCGGCGACCGGCTGCCGGATGGCGGCGCGATCAACTACAAGCTGGCCAAGAAGGCTGTCGGCGATCCGACACCGATCCGCTTCGAGCGAGCGGAGACCGCGGACGTTCGAATCCTGAGCATGAACGTCGAGGCCTCGACGCCGGCCATCCGACCCGACGTCTACCGCCGGCTGCTCGAAGCGATTCGACCGGACATCGTGGCCTTCCAGGAGTTGACCGCCTGGAACGCCGAACAGGCCCGCGAGTTCGTCGAGAGCGTGCTCTCACCCGATGGCGAAATCGCCTGGGAAGCCCGGCAGCAGTTCGACACCATCACCGTGAGCGCATTTCCGATTCTGGGCTGGGCTCCAATCGACGGCAATCTGGTGACACTTATCGACCTGCCCGAGGAGAGAGACCTCGTCCTCTTCAACATGCACCCACCGTGCTGTGACAACGAAGACGGTAGGGACGAAGAGTTCGACAACCTGGCCGCCGCGTGGCGCGATCTCCTGCAAGGCAGCTTCTCGTTTTCGATCAGCGATGGCGACGCGGCGGTCTTTGCCGGGGACTACAACCTGGTCGGATTCCGGCGTCAACTCGAGAGCATCCGGGACGGCGTCTTTGTCGATGCCTCCAAAGGCGCCGATTTCGCGCCCGGCCGCGGCGAAGGCTCGCTCCGTGATCCGCCGCTTCGCCACACCCACCGCCGGCTGGCCTACACCTGGCGGCGCGCGAGTTCGAGCTTCTCCCCGGGGCGACTCGATCTCATCCTCTTCACCGGAGACGCTCTGGCGCTCGAAAGAGGCTTCGTCGTGGACACCGACTCGATGCGAAGCAAGACGCGCAGGAAGCTCGGCCTCAACCGTCGAGACTCGGAGTTGGCTTCCGACCATCTTGGCCTGGTCGTCGATTTCTCGGTACGCAACGCGAACTAATTTCCGCACCAGCGTTCGGCAGCGATAAACTGCCGGGGACATTGTGAAGATTCAAGGTGAGCACTATTTTCAGGCACCGCGAGATCAGGTCTGGGAGGCCGTTCTCGATCCTAAGGCCCTGTTTTCGAGCCTGCCCGGGTTTCAACGGCTCGACACCATCGGCGACCACGAGTACGTGGGCGCGCTCGAGATCAAGGTCGGGTCGGTGCAGGCCGACTTCCAGGGCACTTTGAAGCTCAGCGATCTCAAGCCGCCTTCGAGCTATCGCTTCAGTCTCAACGGCATGGGGGCGGCTGGATTCGTCGATGGCGATGGCCTCCTGGTTCTCGAGGAGTCCGGCGGCGGCACGCGCATCCACTACGATCTGGACGCCAAGGTCGGCGGTCGAATCGCCGGCGTCGGCCAGGGCCTTCTCGACAGCTCGGCCCAGGTCATGGCGCGGCAGACCATGGAGGGTCTGGCACGCCGGTTCGCGCGCAGGACACAGGTCGAAGTCGTGACCAAAGAAGAGGCCGCGGCTCCCTCACCTTTCAAAACGGCGACAGTCCCAGCGCCGCCGAACCGAGTCCAGTTCGCCTTCGCGTTCGTCAAAAGACTCGCAGGCAGGCTCGTAGCGCCGGCCAAAAGTCCCTGGGTTATCGCTGGCACCCTGATCGCGTATACGATGGTCGTCATTCTGTTCACCCGCGCCTGTAGCGGCTAGGTCAAGTTGGACTCAAAAGGAGGATCCGCCCAATGAGGGTCACTATCTCGGTTGAAGTCAACGGTACGAAACACGAAAGAGAAGTCGAGACCCGCACTCTGCTGGTGCATTTCCTTCGTGAGGATTTGGGCCTCACGGGTACCCATGTCGGCTGCGAGACCAGCTTGTGCGGAGCTTGCACGATCCACATGGACGGGCTCGCGGTCAAATCCTGTACTCAACTTGCCGTGCAAGCCGACGGCGCCAAGATCACCACGATCGAGGGGCTGGCCGACAACGGCAACCTCCATCCGATGCAACAGGCCTTCTGGGACGAGCACGGCCTTCAGTGCGGTTACTGCACACCCGGGATGATCATGGCGGCGACCAAGCTGGTCGAAGACAACCCGCAAGCGACCGAGCGCGAGATCCGCGAGGGTCTCAAAGGCAATCTCTGCCGCTGTACCGGCTACCACAATATCGTCAAGGCCGTGGCGGCGGCGGCGAAGGCCGGAGCCCCATCATGAGCGTGCTCGGAACCTCTATCAAGAGGCGTGAGGACCCTGCGCTGATCACCGGCAAGGGCAAGTTCACCGACGACTTCTCGGTACCGGGAATGCTCCACGCCGTGATGGTGCGAAGTCCCCACGGCCACGCCAAGGTCAACAATATCGACTCCTCGGCGGCAGCTCAGGCCCAGGGCGTCGTAGCTGTGTTCACGGCGACCGAACTCGAAGCGACGGGAATCCCCGGGGTCATACCCACAGTATGGCTCTTGCCCGGTATCAAGACACCGGCGCACACGCTCTTTGCCACCGATCGCGTGCGCTATGTCGGGCATCCGGTCGCCGTGGTTGTGGCTGAGACCATTCACGCGGCCCACGATGCCGCGATCCTGGTCGAAGTGGACTACGAACCGTTGCCGGCGGTGGTCGACCCGAAAGCGGCGGTCGCCGACGGTGCGCCCCAGATCTGGGACGAAGCGCCCAACAACATCGCGTTCGATTGGGAGCTGGGCGACAAGGACGCCACCGATGTGGCGTTTGCCGCTGCGGCCACGACTGCGACTTTAGAGCTGCGCAACAACCGCATCCTGCCCCACGCGATCGAGCCGCGCGCGGCGCTGGCCCAGTGGGACGCGGAGAACGGCAAGCTGACCTTGACCATGACGTCCCAGAATCCGCACGTGCATCGGCTGTTGATGACGATTGCATCCCTCGGGCTTCCCGAGCACAAGATCCGGGTCATCGCTCCCGAGGTCGGTGGAGGGTTCGGCTCCAAGATCCACCACTACGCCGACGAGGCGATCACCGCTTGGTGTGCGATGCAAACTCGCCGGCCGGTCAAATGGACGGCGACGCGATCCGAAACCAATATGACCGACGCCCACGGCCGCGACCACTGGTCGACCGCCGGCATCGCCATCGACGCAGACGGCAAGATCGTCGGTCTGCGTATCGACACCCATGCCGCGATGGGAGCGTACATCTCCACCTTCGCGCCGGCGGTGCCGACCTGGCTCTACGGAACTCTCTTTTCGGGCCAGTACGACATCCCGGCGATTCACGTGCATGTTCTCGCCACGTTCACCAACACGGCGCCGGTCGATGCGGTCCGCGGCTCCGGCCGGCCCGAAGCCGCCTACGCCGTCGAACGACTCATGGACGCCGGTGCGGCCGCCGCCGGACTCGACCCGGTCGAGTTTCGCCGCCGCAACTTCATTCAACCGGACGCCTTTCCTTATCAGACGCAAGTCGCGTTGGCATACGACAGCGGAAATTATCTGCCGGCTCTGGAAAAGGCTCTCGCGGCGGCGGACTACGATGCCCTGCGCGCCGATCAGGCCAAACGCCTCGCGGACTCGAGCGGAAACGCCAAGCTCCTGGGCATCGGCCTTTCGTCCTACATCGAAGCCTGCGGTATCGCGCCCTCGGCGGTGGTGGGGTCGCTCGGAGCCCAGGCGGGGCTGTGGGAAAGCGCCAAGGTGAGGGTGCATCCCTCCGGCAGCGTGACCGTCTACACCGGGTCGTGCGCCCACGGCCAGGGCCACGCGACCACGTTTTCTCAGATCGTCTCCGACCGGCTGGGGATCGACGTCGATCAAATCGACGTGATTCACGGTGATACCGAGGAGGTGCAGTTCGGCATGGGCACATACGGCTCGCGCTCCGCCGCGGTCGGCGGCTCGGCGATCGTCAAATCGCTCGACAAGGTCATCGCCAAGGGCAAGAAGATCGCAGCTCATCTGCTCGAGGCTGCGGTCGACGACATCGAGTTCGAAGACAGCGAGTTCAAGGTCAAGGGCTCACCCGGACAGTCCAAGGCCTGGGGTGACGTCGTCCTCGCTGCATATCTCGCCCACAACCTGCCCGAAGATGTCGAACCCGGCCTCGAGGAGACCAGTTTCTACGATCCGGCCAACTTCACCTATCCGTTCGGGACCCACATCGCGGTGGTCGAGATCGATCGCGAGACCGGAGAGATCGAGCTGCTGCGCTACGTCGCCGTCGACGACTGCGGCAACCAGATCAACCCGATGATCGTCGAGGGCCAGGTCCACGGCGGTATCGCCCACGGCCTCGGCCAGGCGCTCTGGGAAGAAGCCGTCTACGACGAATCGGGGCAGCTGCTCTCCGGAACGCTTCTCGACTATGCGCTCCCGCGAGCCCATCAGCTGGTTTCTTTCGAACTCGATCACACCGTAACGCCCTGCCCGCACAATCCTCTGGGCGTCAAGGGCATCGGTGAGGCCGGCGCCATCGCGGCGCCCGCGGCGGTGGCCAACGCGGTCAGCGACGCGCTTATCAGCGTCGGCGCCGAGCCCATCGACATGCCGTTCACCCCGGAGAAAATCTGGAGAGCACTCCAGGAAGGAGGTACCTGATGTACCCCGCAGAGTTTCGCTACCATCGCGCGTCCTCGGTAGAGGAAGCGCTCGACCTGCTCGACCGGAATCCGGGAGCCAAGTTTCTGGCCGGTGGGCACAGCCTGATTCCGATGATGAAGCTACGTCTGGCGCAGCCGGAAGTTTTGATCGACATCGGTCGATTGGACGAGCTCGCGGGCGTGTCCGCCAACGGCGATTCGCTCAGCATCGGCTCACTCACAACACACTCGGAGATCGCGAGTTCTCCGGAGCTCCGCAAGCATTGCCCGATTCTGGCCGAGGCCGCCTCGAAGATCGCCGACCCGCAGGTCCGCAACAAGGGAACCATCGGCGGCAACCTCGCGCACGCCGACCCGGCGTCCGATCTTCCGGCGGTCCTTGTGGCTCTCGGAGCGACGATTCAGCTGCGCAGCCGGGACGGTGCGCGAGCGGTTCCCGCATCGGACTTCTTCGTCGAGCTGCTGACCACCAGCCTCGCCGAGAACGAGATCATGACCGCGGTCGAGGTCCCGAAGCTCGGTGCCGGCACCGGCTCGACCTACCTCAAGGTGGAACACCCGGCGTCCGGCTATGCGGTCTGCGGTGCCGCCGCCGTGGTCACCGTCGAAGGCGGTACCTGGACCTCGGCGAGCCTGGCCTTCAACGGCGTCACCGCCACGCCGCTTGCGGCTCTCGAGGTAGTGGAGGCTCTGATCGGTAGTGACGCGACGGACCAGGCCATCGACCGGGCCGTCGAGTCGCGGCTGTCGGTGCCCGACCCGATGAGCGACCTCTATGCCTCGGGGGAATACCGAGCGGCGCTGGCCGCCGCCTACGGCAAGCGGGCGCTCAAGAGCGCGCGTGACCGGGCCGGCTGACGGCGCTGGATCCGCAACCGGCAATGCGAGACCTCCTTCCCGAGATTCGGACCTGGCAGCACCAGGGAAAAACCGTGGCGCTGGCCACGGTCGTCAAAGCGTGGGGCTCGTCCCCGCGTCCCCTGGGGGCCAAGATGGCGATCTCGTCCGAGGGAGAAATGGCCGGGTCGGTCTCGGGGGGCTGTGTCGAGGGGGCCGTGGTCGAGGAAGCGCTTGCGGTCCTGTCTTCGGGAAGGGCGAAACTGATCGAATACGGCGTCAGCGACGATCTGGCCTGGACCGTCGGGCTCTCCTGCGGCGGCAAGCTCGAAATCTTCATCGAGCCGCTGAGCTAGCCGTGGAACAGGCGATCCTAGACAAGCTCGAGGAAAAACTCGCGGCGCACGAAACGGTGGCTGTCGCAACGGTCTTGCGCGGTCCGATCGCCGGCCAGGTGCTGCTCGACGCTACGGGTCGGATTTTGGCGGGTGGCTTCGAGTCGGAGCAACTGACCGCCGCGGTTGCCGTTTCGAGCAAGAGTTACCTTGCCGATCTGCGTTCGGGTCGCGAGGAGATTCGGATCGATGACCAGACAAGCGACCTTTTCTTCGAGGTGTACCCGCCACCACCGCAGATCATCGTCATTGGCGCGGTTCATGTCGCGATTCATCTGATCGCGTTCGGCAAGCGGCTGGGCTACCGCACGGTGGTCATCGATCCTCGAACGGCATTTGCCACCGTGGAGCGCTTCGCGGAGGCCGACGAACTACTGATCGAATGGCCCACCGAGGCGTTGGCCAAGCTCGTGATCACCGACAATACCTATTTCGCCATGCTGACTCACGATCTCAAGATCGATCTCCCGGCGATCGAAATCGCCCTGCGCAGCCCAGCTCGCTATATCGGCACTCTCGGCTCGAAGAAAACCCACTCGAAACGCGTCGCGGCATTGCGGGAAGGCCGATTCTCGGAGCCGGATATCGCCCGCATTCACAATCCGATCGGCCTCGATCTCGGCGGCCGCAGGGCCGAGGAAATAGCGCTCGCGATCATCGCCGAGATCGTCGCCGTGCGTCATGGCCGACCCTGAGAGCTTCCACTCGCCCCAGGTGACCGGGATCGTCTTGGCGGCCGGGCTTTCCAGACGCTTCGACGGTAGGCTTCCAAAACAGCTCCACCAAATCAACGGTCAAACGCTCGTCTACCGGACGGCGACCGTGGCACTCGCCTCGAAGCTGCGTCAGATCGTGATCGTGGTCGGGCATCGAGGCGCCGAGGTCGGCGCCGTGTTAGCGGGTCTCGCCATTGAGGTCGTCGTCAACCCGGATTTCGCGGATGGCCAGTCCACCTCGGTCAAGATCGGGCTCTCTCGAGTCGATGCCAACGCGGAGGCGGCCATGTTCATCCCCTGCGACCTCCCGAACCTCGATGCCGAGACCATCAATCGGCTCGTCGAGTCCTACGCCGAATCCGGTGGGTGGATCGTGGTGCCGGTGTTCGAAGGATGCCGCCGAGCACCGGTCTTGATCGACCGGAGCCTCTTTGGCGAACTCCGCGGAATCACCGGCGATCAGGGAGCCCGCCAACTGTTTCCCCGGCATCAAGACGACCTCGTCGAAGTCGAGTTCGAATCAAAACTGCCGTTCGCAGACCTCGACCGGATCCCGACCCCTCCCTTCTGAAGGTGCGCGAGACTCGCGGCACCCCGCCCATATCGGACGGAATGGGTCAGCGTGCTTTCGTGGTCGTCTGAGTTGGTCGGCGTGGCTCGAGCGCAAGCTCGCGGCTGCCGATTCCGTCTTCTCTCTTCAGAGTGGAGACGGTCGCAGCGGCTTCGCATGCACAGGTCTATCGCGGGCGCCATCCCGAGCGCACCGTGCTCTATCTGGGTCCTCGCCCAACACTTCGAGCACTTTCTCCGTGTCTATGAGGAGCGCTTCCTTCACACCCACGTGACGGACGGCGGCTTCACGCCGGACGGCACGTTCCGACCGCTCGCCTGGTTCCATTTCCAGCATGTCGAGCGGCTCTTTCGCGCCGAGGTGCTCCGAATGCTCCTCGGCAAGGAGCTGATCACCGAGGCGATCGTGGAGAACCTGCTGTCTTGGCGCCACAGCGGCTTCTCAGTGCATGGTGCGGTGCGCGTCGAGGACCGGCAGGGTGCCGTGCGCCTCGGCCGCTACATGATCCGCTGCCCGATCGTTCTCAAGCGTCTGAGCTGGCACGCGGACACCGGAGAAGTCCACTACAGTGGCCGGCCCTCACGCCGCGCCGGACCCGACGGCGGCGAAGCCCGCTGGGATGTCCTCGAGTTCCTCGCCCGGGTCGTCGACCACATTCCCGAGCCGTCACAGCAGAGAAGTCCGATATTGGGGCTTCTACGCTAATGCGGCCCGCGGTAAACGCCGCAAGGACGCGACGACACAGGCCAGCCAGACACCGCGCAGCCAGGACGACGACGAGTTCACCCGACGCGCCCGCCTCAGCTGGGCGAAGTTGATTCGCCGCGTCTACGAAGTCGACCCGCTCCTGTGCCCGTTCTGCGGCTCTGAAATGAAGATTCTCGCCTTCATCGTCGACTTCGGTGCCGCTAAGGCTACCGCCAAAAGCCTCGAGCTCCCGGCCCAAGAGCCCGAGCCCCTGGCTCACGCGCCTTAAGGAGACGCTGGAGCTCATCGCCGAATCCGCCTGAGTCTGTGGCGGCCAGCTTCCCACTCCTGGGAGCCCGGGACACGTGCGCCTGCAGCCGGGTTCAGGCGGCTAACAGTTGAACTCGTGATCTCCTCCGGCTGCGTCTACCTGAGTTGAGGCGACGGTGCCCCGGCCTGACCTCACACGACAGGCCGCCAGATACCACTTCGCGGCCAGCTCACAGCCCAAGATCCCACTCCGCAGAAAAGCGATTTCCTACTCCGCGACCCCCATTTCCCTGTGCGGACGATATGATGCGTCACCGTTATGAAGAGCCGAGTGACAGGGTGGTTGTCAAACGCAAATGGCCGTTGTCCGCGGTAGGAGCTGGAGTCCCGCGATGATCTGAAGTTAATATCTGTGCATTCCGATAGAAAGGGGACATTTTCATGCGCTACATAGCAGTTCCAGTCGCCCTCGTGCTCATGTGCGGCCTCGCTTTGGCGGGCGAGGCCGTCAAGTCTCTATCTCCCGAGATCTACGCTCAGTTGAAGAAGGGGCAAAAGATTCAAAAGGTCTGGATTGGACCAAAGTTCGACAAGACCAAAGGTTTTAGGGCTGGCGATGTTTCCTGGACGGCAGAGAAGCGTAATCAGGAAGTACGCACCCTTCTCACTGACGGCGTCAAAGACATCGCCACAGAAACCGGTCCCTATACTCTAAATCTTACGGTAGTCAACTTTTCAACCGGGGCACGTGGCAAAGTCGCCGTCGAAGGCATGTTGGTAGATACCGATGGAGAGGTGGTCGCCGCTTTCTCACACTCTGCTAAAACGTCATTCATGGCGGTCCGTGGTGTTAGCCCCTGGGCCGCTCCTGTCGATGCAATCATTTCCGCAATTGCCAAGGACCTTTGATAATACTGCCGTGTCAGGTTCGACTTGAAGGTTCGGCTGGACAGATCCGGGCAGGAGGCTAAAAAGCGGTGACAGATGAGATGAGTCGGTCGGTTTCCCAGCTGGGACAATGTGCCAGTTGGAAGATAACCAAGGAATCGGCATCAGAGCCGAGAAAGGAAACCGACCATGGAGTATTTTGGCATCGACGTCCATTCGAAGTACAGCGAGATCTGCGGGCTTTCCGGGGAGGGGGAAGTGACCGTCCGTCGTCGGATTCCGACGACGGAGACGGCTCTTCGGCGCTTCTTCGGTCCTCGTGAGCGCTCGCAGGTGACGCTCGAGAGCGGGCCGGTGACGCCGTGGGTGGTTCGATTGCTCTGCGAGTTGGGACACGACGTGACGGTGGTCAACCCGCGGCGGGTGCGGCTGATCGCGGAATCGACCTTGAAGACGGACAGGATCGATGCGGAGGTCTTGGCGCGTCTGAGCCGATTGGATCTGGGCTTTCTACGTCCGGTGTATCAACGCAGGCGCGAGGCCCAGGAGCTGCGAACCCGGCTCCGAGTACGCACGAGCCTGGTTAAATCTCGGACATCTCTGATCAACGCGGTGCGAGGAATGTTGCGAGCTCAAGGGTACCGGGTGCCGTCGTGTGCGGCCAAGAGCTTTGTCGTGCGTTTTGCGTCGATGGGTCTCAAGACCACCCTTTCGGAAGCGATCGATCCACTGGTAACGACGATCGGGGAGCTGACGGATCGGATCAACGGCCTCGAGAAAGCGCTCGTAGCCGAGTCGAGGTCGAACGAGCTTCTGGTTCGGCTTCAGACCGTTCCGGGTGTGGGGCCCTTGGTGAGCTTGGCGTACATGGGCTGGGTGGACTCTCCGGATCGGTTCAAGAGGAGCCGAGACGTGGGCGCGTGCTTGGGACTACGTCCGTCGCTTCGAAGCTCGGGAGGTCACGAGATCCGAGGCCGGATCACCCGGGAGGGGGATTCGGAGATGAGAAGGCTTCTGGTTCAGGCGGCGCACGCGGCGTTGAACTGTAGGAAGGACTCGTCGCTCAAACGCTGGGGCGAGGGTTTGGTCGAGAGGCTCGGTAAGGGGAAAGCCGTGGTGGCCTTGGCGAGGAAGATCGCCGTGTTGCTCCATCAGCTGTGGGTGACGGGCGAGAGCTTCCGGGCGTTTCCGCAGGCGGCGTAGGGAAAAGAGAGGACGAACGCTACAGAAGAAGGACGGATTGAGAGTTTCGATGACTCCGAGAGTAACCTTGGTGGCCCGGATGCCGTGTGACAGATGGGAGCATCGAATCCTTAACGGACGCAAAACTCACCATGCACCGGTCCAAAGAAGGACCCGAGAGAGTGCGAATAGAAGCTCGTCCTCTGCCTTGATCCGAAGCAAGAAAACCATGACCAGAGAAACAATCAACTCTTGACTGGACCGACCGACTCATAGAAGGCTACTCATTCCGGTAGATGCCAGCGATGGCAACGCAGGTTCTTGAATGAGTAGCCTGTCACCGCTTTTCCAGCAACTAATCATCATCGTCACTCTTTCCACCCACACCAAATATTTGACCTTCTTCCCGTCCGACAAGCGCGTTCTACCCGTCCAGCACTGTTATATCCACAACCAGCAAGGTCGATCTGAGGATAGTTCGCATTAAAGTGCTTTTCGAGAAATTGTTTGTGTACCGGACTGGACGGTTTTGCGGCACTGCTGAACTGCTATGACCAATACGTGGAGCGGCATACGCTAATTATAACCGTTCCTTCAACGCGCATCCTGCAATCCCGGCGTGATGTGGGAATGCAACACACCGCCCGAGGCCACCAAGTTGACCATACCCTTGTCGAGTCGGCTGATGCGACACCTCAGCCCACAACTCAACTAACCGCTCAGCCATGCCTGCAGAAAGGCCTTGATCTGGCTCCCCCAAAGCATACTCAGGAGTGCGACGGTGAGCAGAGCGGCCAGTAGGGAAACCAGGACAACACGAGTCCAACGAAACGCGCCGTGTCCGGTCTGGCGCAGAAAGAGGATGACCAGGTCGCGCCGTTCCTTGCGTGCTCCTTCCGGCAAGTGGGGCGTGCGGCTGAAGAGGTAGCCGAGCCGTCGCGTCATGTACATTCGGAAATTCA
>JADFQD010000007.1 GCA_022561975.1 Acidobacteriota bacterium | reverse complement strand
TTGGCGCAAGCTGCACATCGGAGTGGATGACGAGGGGTTCATTGTGGCGGCCGAGCTCACGGCTAGCAGCGAGGGCGACGCCTCCACCCTCCCTGATCTCCTCGACCAGATCGACGCTCCAATCCGGCGTTTCACGGCGGACGGGGCCTATGACCACAAGTCGGTCTACGATCGGGTCGGCGCGGCCGGAACAGAGGAGGTCGTGATCGTGATCCCCCCTCGTCGCTCTGCCGTGTCCACAGGGCCCACGGACGGCCCGTGGGCGCAGCGAGAAGCGGCTCTTCAGAGGATTCACCAAGTCGGACGACGAGAGTGGCACAAGGAGTCGGGCTATCGACAGCAGGCGCGCGTTGAGAACGGGTTCTTCCGATACAAGTCAGTGCTCGGAGGTGGCCTGAAGGCGAGGAACAGCAACGCGCAGGCGAGAGAGGCCATCATCGGGTGTCACATCCTCAACCGCATGGGCGAGCTCGGCAGGCCGCAGTCCTACGCCGTGGTTTCGTGAAAGAGGGGTTGGGAAGGCAGCCCGACTCGTGCCAAGGTTGAATCGTGCAACAACGCCACGACGAAGTAATAGATCTTAGGAGGTGAAGAGAGAACGACTCTCGACTACAATCAAACCCGGCCGAGGTGGGTCAGTTTCAAAACGTTGGACTGGGTCACTTTCCGAGCGTTGCCAGCACACGCCCAAGTTGACAGCGCCTCCCTGGTGATAGACAATGACTATCATGAGCCGGCGCGAGGAGTGGAGCCTAACGGAAGCGGCGAAGCTTCTTGGGGAAGCCCAGCACCGCCTGATCTACCTCTGCGAGAAAGGCGTTGTTCGGCCGGACATTCAGGATGCTGAGGGGCGAGGGAGCAGTCGGCGGTTCTCGGCACGGAATTTACTCGAATTCGCCCTGGCTCTGCGGCTAAGGGAGCTAGAGATGGCCGTCTCTCTGGCGGTGGTGGTGATCCACGTGCTTAGGGCATTCGAGCGGAGCGTCCGGGAGGAGATCACAAGTTTTCGTCTGCCGGAGAGTTTGCGCAAGGTCGGTGCTCCGGATCTCCGGGTGATCATCGGAGACGGTCGGCGGCTCTACTTCACGCTAGCAACGGGGAAGGCGGCACCGAAAGTGTTCGGGGGGGTCGATTTGCAGGAGGTGGGTGTTGAGGGAACCGGTGAGCGGGCGTTGCAGCGCAGGCTGGGGAGGCCGGTCGAGGAGAAAGAGCTGACGGGGATCGGCGGGTTCGGGCGGCCGGAAGGCAGCAGACATACGCGTCTGGAGGTCAGCGTGACGGGGATTGCACGTGATCTGAAGCTGGAGAGGTGAGTTTTTTTGAAATGAATGATAGACGTTGCCTATCATTGAGGAGAGCGACTATGGCGAAGGAAGGCAGTAAAGCCTGGAAGGCAGCAGGAAAAAAGAACGAAGCGGGCGGGAGTCCCGTCATCGATTCGGCTGTTGCCGATCTGCTCGATCACATCGCCGAGGAGTTGGCGCTGGAGTACGTGGGGCTGATGAAGAAGGCAGCGGCGACGAACCAGTCCAGGAGCGGACAGTCCCAGGACGGGGAGGACTAGCAATGCGCGCGGCAATCTACGCTCGGTACAGCTCGGAGAACCAGAGGCCGGAGAGTATCGAGGACCAAGTCACCGCCTGTCGACGGCTGGCGGCCGAGCGCGGCTTTCAGGTGGCCGATGGCTCTGTGTATGCAGACCCTGCTTGCTCAGGAGCGCGGCGGGATCGGGAAGGTCTTAGGGCTCTCATGGCCGCCGCCGAGGACCATCAATTCGAAGTTCTGTTGGTCGACGACCTCTCGCGGCTGGCGCGCGACAACTTCCTCATGCTGCAGATACTCGCGGAGTTGCATTTCATTGCAATTCGTTGCATTTCGGTCGCCGACGGGCTTGATAGCAGCGACGAGGAGGCGACCCTCGGGATCCAGATTCGGGGGATCTTCAACGAACTGCAGCTGCGGGATCTCAAGAAGAAGACCCTGAGAGGCCAGTTGGGGCAGAAGCGGCGGGGTTTCTCGGTCGGGGAGAGAACCCTCGGCTACAAGTCGGTGCCTGTCGGCGAGATGCGGATGGACAAGAAGGGGCGGCCGAGGCCAGAGGGCTACCGGATGGAAATCGAGCCAACAGAGGCGGCGGTGGTGCTGCGAGTGTTCAAGGCCTACGCAGAAGAGCAATCCATGACCAGAATCGTTCGGGCGTTGAACGAGGAGGGTGTTCCCGGGAGGTTTCGTACCAGCAAGGGCTGGTCGCCGGCAACAGTGAGCCGGATGCTCGACAACGAGAAGTACATGGGCCGCTGGGTCTGGAACCGTACTGAGAGCCGGCGAGACCCCCGCACGGGCCGGAGGAGACGTTTCGAGAAGCCAGAGTCCGAGTGGGTGGTGCACAAGGAGGAGCGGCTGCGCATCGTGCCACAGAGCTTGTGGGAGGCTGTTCTGGCCAAGCGGAAAGCTGCGCGACGCACTTGGCCCGGCGGCAAGGGGCGCCGGGGTTTTTCAAAGAAGCAAGGAAGCCGTCAGCACCACTACCCGACCCATCTGCTCTCGGGAGGGATGGCCTGCGGAGCTTGTGGCGCCGCGATGGGTCAGGTGAGCGGCAAGGCGGGGGGCTACTACGGCTGTCTCGGCGCGGTGAAGGGGGCCTGCGAGAACAAGATGCTCGTTCGCCGGTCCCTGGCGGAGCAGATAATCCTGGCAGCAGTCGGGGAGCGCCTCTCCTCGGTTGCGAGTTTCCGGGAAGTTCTCGAGCGAGTCGAGCGGGAGGTGGGCAAGCTCTACGCTGATGTCCCGGAGACGATCCGGCTGCGCGAGACCGAGCTGACGGCCGAGGAGCGGCGGCGCGCAAACTTTGTCGACTTCATCGGCGAGGGTCGAGGCAGCACGGCGCTGGGGAAGGCCCTGGTCGAAACAGAGCGTCGAGTCGAGGCCCTGAGAGCGGAGCTCGAAGGCCTGCAGCGCAGTCGTGAGAAGGTCTTCCAGGCGCCGCCGATCGAGTGGGTCGAGGAGCGACTCGGCGAATTCCAGAAGGTTCTCGAGCGGCGCACCGAGACGTCTGCCCGGCTGCTGCGAAGGATCGTCGGTCCGATCCGCCTGGAGCCCCAGCAGGTCGACATCGGCAGGCCTTACTACCTGGCCAGGACGGCCCTGGACGCCTTGGTGCTCATAGAAAAACCACCCTCGGGCACAGGCCCGGAAGGTGGTTCGAATTCATTGCGTTGGTGGAGGCGGTGGGACTCGAACCCACGTCCGAAGAACGCGTCCCCGTAACATCTACGTGAGTAGCCGTCGATTCAATGTCTCGCCCAAGCGGTTAGGCTGACGGCCACCGCCGCCAGGGCCAGCCCCGAAAGTATCCAGGTGCGCTCCGGGGCGCGACGCACCTTTCGATCCACTTTAGTGTCGCTCTTCGCCGGCGCCGTGAATCAAGGCCTCGACGAGAGCGTGGCTAGCAGTTAAGCAGCCAGTGCCAAATTATCGTTGGCAACTATAGTTTTCCGTTTTTACGAGCGGAAACCTCGACACGCAGTTACGGAACCGCCCTGTTCCCCGTCGAAACCGGAGCGCCCCCAAAAGGAAATCAAAGAACCTCGGTGAGTATAACGCCCGGCGAGCGAAAGAGATTCCCGGCCTTGGAGGTCGGCCTAGCGGCCTTGGTTCGGCGACGTCTCGGCCTGCGACGCAACCAGGTCTTGTTCACTGGCTTCACCGGCTGTACCGGCAGACGCGACCAGGTCGAGAAACTCCTCGACTCCTGAATTCTGCAAGCGCGAAGCGATGACCAGCCAGGCAACAACAACGAAGATCAGGGCCAGGGGCGCCAGCGCCAGAAGCGGCGGGTACAGCGGCCAGAGGGTCAGGGCGAGGGCTCCCAGGCCGCCGGCGGCGAGAATCGAAACCGCTGTGGTCTGGAGCCGGTAGTGACTCGACTCGACATGAACCACGAGCACCGTGCCGTTGCCCTCACCCAGGGCTTCACCTTGGGCCACGGGCTCGGTCGAGAGTCGCGCGGTGAGCGTGCCGCGCCGAACGCCGGCATGCACCGGTAGCTCGAGCCGGCCACCGGTGCCGTGGCGGTGCCAGTCGGCGCCCCAAAGCTCGGCGGCGCGTTCGACAGCGTCGAGACTTTCTTCGGCGCTCAGGGCGACGCTGAGGCGGAAGTCCTGCACGCCGGTCCGTTTCAAACCGGCACTTCGCCCGGGGCCCCGAGATTTTTGGGCTCGAGCCACGAGAGTGCGAGCGCGGCCAAAAGAGCGGGCAGCAGCACGGCGCGCGTGCGCGGGATCATCCCGAGGAACCGGCGAGGAACCGAGCTTTCGGTCGGACGGCCCTTGAAGCGGCTCCTCAAGCGGCTTCTCTCAGGAGGAGTTCCTCGAAGAACTCCTCGACCGCGTCCAGGAAGGCTTCGACATCGGGCAGGTCGTTGATGCGCCGCCTCAGCTTGGCTCCATGCGGCAGGCCATGGGTGTACCAGCCGGTGAATTTTCGCAGCTTGTGGAGGGCGAACCTGGGGGGCTCGCGTTCGGCGATCATGCGGAAGTGCTCGAGGATCAGATCGCGGCGATCTCCCGTGGTTGGGTCGGTGAGTTTGCTGCCTTCCATCGTCGCTGCGATCTGCCGGAAGATCCATGGATTCCGGGTTGCGGCGCGCCCGATCATGACACCGTCGCAGCCGGTTCTCTCGATCATTGCGAGCGCGTCGTCGGCGCTTCTCACGTCGCCGTTGCCCAGCACCGGAATCGACAGAATCTCTTTGAGGCGAGCGATCTCGGACCAGTCGGCCCCTCCGGAAAACCCCTGTTTGGCGGTTCGGGCGTGCATGGCGACGGCGGCGACGCCGTTGGCTTCGCAGATTCTGCCGAGTTCGAGATAGGTTTTTTCGTTGTCGCGAATGCCGAGCCGGAACTTGACGGTCAAGGGGATGGTCAGTGCCTTTCCCACCTCGCGCACCATGCGCTCGGCCAGCGGCAGATCACCCATGAGCGAGGCGCCGGCGCAGCCCTTGAGCACCCTGTTGGCCGGGCAGCCCATGTTGATGTCGCAAAGATCGGGCCCCAGCTCTTCGACGATCCGCGCCGCTTCGACCATGGTGTCGACGTCGGAGCCGTAGATCTGGATCGACAGGGGCCGCTCTTCCTCGGCGAAGTGCATGAGTTCACGCGTGCGTTGGTTGCCCTGAACGATGGCTTTGGACGAAATAAACTCCATGGTGACTATGCCGACCCCTCCGATTCGCTTGATGATCAGTCGGAAATCCCGATCGGTCACGCCCGCCATGGGCGCGAGAATCAGAGGCGGATTGACGGGAACTGAGCCGATCGTAAGCATCGCCTTGGTATTTTACCCTTCGTGCTCTTCTCGAGAGACGAAGAGACGGCGAGACTCTGGCAAGCGGGCTGTAAGATCCTCGCGAATGGCTTGGTATAAAGAGTGGTTCGGAGCGGAATACCTCGAGCTGTACGCCCATCGCGACGAGAACGAGGCCGAGCGCCACGTCGCGTTCGTCGAGAAAGTGATGCTGGTTCCGAACCACCCAGGCCCTCGGGCCGTGCTGGATCTGGCCTGCGGCGCCGGCCGCCACACGGAGAAGCTGCGCCGGCACGGTTTTCGAGCGCTGGGTGTCGATCTCTCGCTGACCCTGCTGGCGCAGGCACCCGGCCTACCCCGCACTGCCGGCGACATGTGCCGCTTGCCCTTCAAGAGTGCCAGCTTTGACTGGGTGCTCAATTTCTTCACTTCCTTCGGGTATTTCGAAACCGAGCGCCAGAACTTCCAGGTGCTCGAAGAAATCGAGCGGGTGCTCGCTCCGGGCGGCAGGTTCCTGATCGACCTCTTCAATCGGGAGCAGGTAATCAAGAACCTGGTGGCCGAGGAGACGCAAGAGCGCGGCCGCTATCGCGCGGTGATCGAACGCTGGTTCGACCCAGAGACCGAGCGGGTCAACAAGCGCATCCACCTTCACGCGCGTGACGATTCCGAGAAGCCCGGCGAGCCGATCCGGACGTTTCTCGAGAGCGTGCGCGCCTACCGTCCCGACGAAGTTACCATCGGCCTCAAATGGGCCGGACTCGAGGTCGAATCGCTCTATGGCAATTTCGAGAGAGAATCCTTTCAACATGACAGTGAACGACTCATCCTCGTCGGCCGCAAGCCGAGCTGATTCGAAAGCCGATATTCCGGATCAGCGGGGCCGAGATCAGCGGGACTCCGATCGGCCGGCCGGCAGCCCACGGGACGTGGATCTGGTGGCCGCCGGGCTGGTACCGGCGCTCCCTGCGGCGTTCGCCTCCGGCAAGGCCCTCGAGCTGCTCGAACCGATCGAGTTTCTCGGTTCGGCAGCGGACTCCCTGGACAGGCCCCTCCCGGGGGCCGATCGCAGGCAGCTGGCCGAAGCCCTGGGCGTGGCCAATGCCGCCTACGGACACCGGCGAGCCGAGGCTCTTGCGGCGCTCTTGGCCGACCCGGCTACCGCGGTGGTTGTAACCGGACAGCAGACCGGTCTCTTTGGCGGTCCACTCTACGCCCTGACCAAGGCCGTGGCCGCGGCGCTTTGGGCCGAGCGTCTCACCGCGGCAGGGCGACCCGCGGTGGCGGTCTTCTGGATGGCCACCGAAGACCATGATTATCGCGAAGTCGCCCGCGCGACCTTCCCGGTGGTTTCCAGTGCGACCGGCTCCAAGCTCCTGGCTCTCGAGCTGGGAGACGACCCGACGCCGCTCATGCCGGTGGGTATGCGCGCTCTGGGACCCAATGTCGACCAGGTGCTCGAGACCTTGCGCGGCGCATTTCCCGGCGAGCGGTTCTCGGAATGGGTCGATCGTCTGGCGTCCTGGTACCGGCCGAACGCGCGTTTCGGCGAGGCGTTTGCCCGGCTGATGGTGGGTCTCTTGGGCGATCGTTGCCCGCTGCTTCTCGACGCGATGCTGCCCGCGGTCAAGGAGGCCGAGCGGCCCTGGCTCGAGAGAATCGTTGTGGAGCATGAGCAAATCACTGCGGCCCAGAGCGCGCGCGAGGATGCGATCCAGGCGGCCGGCTACGAGCTTCAGGTGCAGCCGCAGCTCGGAGCGAGTCCGCTTTTCTATCTTCACGGCATGGAGCGCCGACGGCTGGCGCTCGAGGGCGACCAAGTCTCCTTGCGTGGCCGAGACGCCTTCTCCGAGACCCGTTCTTGGCTGGAGGAGGCCGTGCGCGAAAACCCGGCGGTGGTGAGCCCCGGAGTCCTTGCCCGGCCGGCGATTCAGGACGCCATTCTGGGCACTCACCTCCAGATTCTGGGCCCGGGCGAGGTTTCCTATATGCCGCAAGTGGCGCCGCTCTATGATTACCTCGAGATCCCTCCGCCGCTCGTGGCGATACGCCCACACGCCTTGGTGCTGGGCCGGCACCAGCTCGACAAGCTCGACGCGAGCGGTCTCGAGCTGGCCGATCTCGTGGCGCCAAATTTGGATTTGGATCGGGTGCTGGGAGGCGAAGAAGGCGACGAATTGGTCGCCGGAGCCGCGGCCGACATCGGCAAACGCCTCGACCAACTGGGTGCTCGAGCGCTCGAGGTCGATGCCACTCTCGCCGGACCGTTTGAGAAGACCAAGAGCCGGATCGAGGGAGCTCTGTCGGGTTTCGCGGCCAGAGCGGCCATGGCGGTGGCGCAGCGCGATCAGGTCACCCGGCAGCGAGCGGAGGCTCTGCGCGAGGTTTGCCGGCCGCAGGGCGCCCTGCAGGAGCGGGTGGTATCGAGCGCCTACTTTCCCGGCAAGTACGGTGACCGCTTTGTGGAAGCGCTCTTCGAACAACTCGATCTCGATTGGCGGCGCTTGTCGGTGATCGACCCGTCGTAGGGCGACGCCTTGAAGGAGTATTCATGACCCTCGACATTCTGGCGATCAGCCCCCATCCCGACGACGTGGAGCTCGCTTGTGGGGGAACGTTGGCGCGGGCGGTGGAGTCCGGTGCGCGGGTCGGCCTGCTTCACCTGACGCGCGGGGAGGCCGGAACCCGCGGCACGGTCGAAGAGCGCAAGAGTGAAGCCGAATGCGCCGGGCGCGCCCTGGGAGCGGAGTCGGTCGAATTTCTGGACTGCGGTGACGGCGCGCTGCGCACGGGTGCCGCCGAAGAAGACGCCCTGATAGAGGTTTTGCGCCGGCTCCGGCCCGAAATGGTGCTCGGTCCTGCGGCGTCGGATCGCCATCCCGACCACGGCCGGGCTCATCGTCTGGTCGAGGCGGCGTGCTTCTACGCCGGTCTGGCCAAGCGGAAAGTGCCCGGGCGCGGTGAACCTCACCGTCCGGCAGCCGTATTCCACTACATGCTGCACGATACGTTCGAGCCGCGCTTCGTCATCGATGTCACCTCGAGTTGGAACAAGAAGATGGCGGCGCTGGCGTGCTACCAAAGCCAGCTGTATCAGAGCACGGGGCAGAGCGGCGGGTCGCGAGACGAGCGTGAGCCCGAAACCAAGGTCTCCTCGCCCGAGTACTGGCTGGCGGTCGAAGGTCGTGCCCGTCACTACGGGCTCCTGATCGGCGCCGAGTTCGGTGAACCGTTTGGAAGCCGATTGCCGCTCGCGGTCTCCGACTTGATGTCCGTACTGCCTCGGGGTCTGCGTTGAAGATCGCTATCAGCTGTTATCCGACGTTCGGGGGGTCGGGCGTCGTGGCTACCGAGCTGGCCATGGCGCTTGCGGCCAGCGGCGACGAGGTCCACCTCATCAGTTACGCGCTGCCGTTTCGACTCGATCTGGTCGCGGCGCGGCTGACCTTTCACGAGGTCGTGGTGCCGCACTACCCGCTTTTTGACTACCCGCCGTACTCGCTGGCCCTGGCAACAAAGATGGTCGAGGTCGCCCGGCACTACCAGCTCGATCTGGTCCATGTTCACTACGCCGTGCCCAACGCGGTGTCCGCGGTTCTGGCGCGGCAGATCCTCGATCCGCAGCCGCTCAAGGTGGTGACGACGCTTCACGGAACCGATATCACTCTGGTCGGCAACGATCCGAATTATCTCGAGACCACCCGTTTCGGAATCGAGAAGAGCGACGCCGTGACCGCGGTGTCGGAAGCGCTCAAGAAAGCCACGATTGAGAAGATCTCTGTGCGTAGCGAGATTATCGTAGTCCCCAACTTCATCGAACCCGAGCGCTTCGATCGCGGGCGACTCGGGGGCGGCGCTCGCAGTTGGGCCAAGGGCGACGAGAAGATCATCGTTCACGTCTCGAACTTCCGTCCGGTCAAGCGAGTTCTCGACGTGGTCGAGGTCTTCCACCGGGTACGGCGCGAGCTTGCGGTCCGGCTGTTGCTGGTCGGCGACGGACCCGATCGAGCCAAGGTCGAGCGTCATTGCCGAGAGTGCGATACCTGCGACGACATCACCTTCATCGGCAACGTCGCGCTGGTCGAGCAGGTCCTGGCCGGGGCCGACCTGTTTCTGTTGCCGTCCGAAACCGAATCCTTCGGCCTGTCGGCTTTGGAAGCGATGTCGTGCGAGGTGCCGGTGATCACCACCAACGTCGGCGGACTTCCGGAAGTCGTCGATCATGGAGAGACCGGTTTGCTCTTCGATGTGGGCGACACCGAAGCCATGGCAAACGGCGCGCTCGAGCTTCTGCGCGACGACCGCCGCCGGCTTGCGATGGGGCGGCTCGGGCGCGTGCGCGCGATCGAGCGTTTCAGCGAAGATCGGGTGGTCGAACTCTATCGCGATGTCTACAACTCGGTGCTTTCCCGCTAGCCTTCGAAGGTGAGCACTCCTCCAGGGTCATACCGCGTCCTCCGGGAGCCCGGCTCGGGAGAGCTGCGCGAGAAGGGCTCGAGATTCCTGGTCAAACACCTCGCGAGGGCGCATGCGGCTGAATGGGTTGGCGGAAAGCTACGGTGTTGATGTTGAAGTGACGCTTCGCATGCGCGCGGACGCGGAGGAGGCGGTGCGCTCGGCTCTCGCCGACCTGCGTGCAGAGGTCGTCTCCGAAGCTGAAGATGACCCGTAACCCCCTTGCCGCGCGAGGGTTCCTTCAGCTACACTCATCGGCAGAGTTTTCAAATGCGTTCGACGCCGCTGACACGGCGCGCGACCGTTCCAAAAGGAGTGTGCGATGAGTGAAGAAGAAACTCAGACGACATCTGCGACCCCGCCGCCCCCGCCCCCGGCCCCGGCCCCATCTTCGTCGGGTACGGGCGGATCTTCGAACCGAGGTTTGATGATCGCTCTGTCCTATCTGTGGCTGCTGGCGCTGATACCGCTGCTGGTCGAGAAAGACGATGCCGAAGTGCAGTGGCACGCGAAGCACGGTCTGACGTTGTTGGTCGCCGAGGTAGCTTTGTGGATCGTCTTCGGAATCCTCAGCATGGTCCTGGGCCCGCTTGCCTGCGTCCTGGCGATCGTTCAACTGGTTCTCTTCATCGCAATAATCGCTGTTCACATCATCTGCATCGTCAAGGGAATCAAGGGCGAGCGTTTTCTCATTCCCGGTGTGAGCCAGTATGCGGATCGTTTCTAGGGGAGACCGACTTTGAGCGAACCGATTTCGGGCGCGGCCCCTGCGTCCAGCAACCGTCCGACCATCGCCCTGGTGCTCGGCATTCTGGGAGTGGTGTGTTGTGGGCTCGTGGCGCCGGTGGCGTGGTTCATGGGTTCTGCGGAGCTCAAGGCGATCCGAGCCGGCTCGGCGCCGGCGGCGGGTGAAGGTCTGGCCAAGGCCGGCATGATCTTGGGGATCATCGGCACCGTCCTTCTGCTGGTCGGGCTGCTTTGGATCTTCTTCGCCGGGGGTATGGCCATTCTTCAGGCCATGGGAGGCTAGCGACAATGCCCCGCAGAGGCCTGCTTTGGTGGCTGCTGGGTCTTGTCGGGATCTTGGTTTTTGCGGGTTTGAGAGTCTGGAACCCAGAATCTTCCGGGTTCCAGATTTGCGTTTTCAGAACTCTTCTCGACCTCCCGTGTCCGGGGTGCGGGTTGACTCGGGCGATGTCTCTCCTTGCACATGGATCGCTGCGAAGCGCTTTGGACGTACATCCATTGGCGCCGCTCTTGGCGCTTGAGGCCGGCTTGGGCTGGGTGGCTTGGGGTGTTCTAGGCCGTGACCGGCTGGGGCGAGAGATTGCGCTTCGGGCCGAGGTCCTGGTTCTTGCCAACGCGGTGCCGTTGCTTGGGCTTTGGCTGGGACGGGCGGCCACCGGATCACTTCCCTTCTAGCATGGGCTGCTAGCGCGCAGGTCGGATCCTACGGGCTTGCTCGCCGAGCTAAGATCCGGGAGTGCCGAGGATCGCGGATCATCGGATCGTTCTGTACCTTCTCGTGGGTTTGTTGCTACTGGGGTTCGACCTGTCCCGGGCACCCGAAACACAGTGGACGGCGAAGTCGCTCCTGGGCGCAATCGACGTGTACCAGGCGACTCTTTCCCGCGTTCTGGGAGCGACCGGCGCCCGTTGCCGGTTCGAGCCCACCTGTAGCCATTACGGCGAGGCGGTGATTCGCAAATACGGCGCGCTCGAGGGTGCCGGCCTGGCGTTGGCCCGAATCGCGAGATGCGGTCCATGGACTCCGGCGGGAACTGTCGATCCACCTCCCTAGGGAGGTGGCGCGCGGACTGGTAGCATCGCGCGCGCATGACCGAAACCGCCGCCTACCCGACCGAAATCCGCCGGCTTGCCGAAAGCCGCGAGTTGCGCCTGGTCTGGTCCGACGGTCACCAGGCCGAGTATCCCTATGACTATGTTCGCGGCTACTGTCCGTGCGCCGGTTGCCAGGGCCACACGCCGAGCGAGATTCGATACAAACCGCCAGCGGCCGCGGTCGAACCGTGGAGAATCGAACCGGTGGGCAATTACGGCATCTCGATTCAATGGTCCGACGGCCATGCCACCGGGATCTATCGATTCGATTTCCTGCGCCAGATCTGTCCGTGTGCTCCCTGCTCCGAGGCGCGTGAGAGTTCGAAGAAACGCGACGAAGCGCCGCTCGCGCCGGGTGTCAAACAACACAATGCAACCGAAAACGGAGACGAATGATGAAAAGCTTGATGCTCTTCCTTGGATTCTTGTTCTTCGGAACGGCCGCCTTTGCACAGAGCGACCTCGCAGAGCGGGTGGTGCTCGAAACCAACCACGGCACGATCGTGATCGAACTCGATCGGGAGAACGCACCGATAACCGTCGACAGTTTTCTCGAGAACGTCCACGCCGGGACTTATGAGGGGTCGCTCTTTCACCGGGTGATGCCGAATTTCATGATCCAGGGCGGCGGCTTCATGCCGGGCATGAAACCCATCGAGACCGACAAGAGCCTGTTGAACGAGGCCGATAACGGTCTCAAGAACCTTCGCGGCACCGTCGCCATGGCACGCCGGCAAGACCCGGACAGCGCCTCGATTCAGTTCTTCATCAATGTGGTCGATAACGTCGCACTCGATCACACATCGAAGAGTCCCCGAGGATGGGGGTACGCGGTTTTCGGCCGGGTCGTTGAGGGGATGGACGTGGCGGATGCGATTTCCAAGGTGGCCCGAGGCCGGGTCGGCGCCTTTGGCGACGTTCCCGATGAGCCCGTGGTGATCGAGAGCGCGAAGCGCGTGGCGCCGCAGTCGGCCACGGCCGGCGAAGAGTGAGGCTTCGAAAACCAGTTGGGAGGGGGGACACCAAGGAATAGTGTCCCCGAGCTACTTCTTGGTTTTCTTGCGCACGAACTCGAGGCAACCCCAAAGCACTTCGAGCTGCTCGCGGCCGTGGGGTAACGAGAGGTTGCTCCAAACGTCGCGCACCGCGGTCAGGAGATCGTAGAAATCAACCTCCCGTTTCTTCTGAATGATTCGGCGCAGCGCGGCAAAAACGTCCGAAGCGTTCCACAGGGACGGCGCCTTGCCGCGAAGTTCTTCCCAGGCGACCTCGAGCGCACCGAGTCTGCGCCGAGAAATCTCCTGGTCGCGATATTGAAGGCGGAGCTTACCGGCCTCATAGAGATCATTGAAGCGTAGGCCCTCCGGCACTTGATGTGAGCTGATGACCTGCCAGTGCTGAGGAAGCAACTCCGCCTTTTTGATTTGCATGACCAGGATGTCGAACTTGGGCAAGGGCAAGTTTTCGAAGAGCACACCGAGGAGGGGGTAGTCCTCGCCCTGGGCCCAGCGAGCGATGCCCTCGAGATTCGGAAGCTCACGGGGGGGTGGAGGCGCCGGCTTTTTCGTGGCCGGTTCGGCGGCAGGTAAGGCGGCTGTCGCCTTCGGTTCGTTCGAGGTTTCCGCTGCTGCGGCTTGCGCAGTGTTTTGCGTTTCGTCTGTCATTAGAGGGAGACTGTATCGAAGTTCGCCGGAGGAGTGCCAAAGGGCTTCCGCTTATTGCAGATAACCGAGCGCGCGTAAGCTGTTTCGCGTTTCCTCGTCCATTTCGTCGAGCGCCTCACCGGCCTCGAGCGCCTCACCGGCCTTGATCCAAGCCATCAACCGGGTCTGAAGCCAATCCGCCTCGAGGATGTTGTCGCCGACCAAGTTGGTCATCTCGGCCGGATCCCCGCCCATGTCGAAGAGGTACTCGCCGTCGTAGCCCCGTCCCCTGCCCTGGCCCATGCCCCAGCGGCCTCCGCGGCGACTGCTGAGCCGGGGCGCGTAGACGAATTTGTAGCGCGGCGAGCGGGCCATAAAGATGCCGCCGCGCACCGCCGAGGCGGAGGCGAAGACAACCTCGCGACCCGTCGCCTCGCCGCTACGGCGGTTGAGAAGATACGGCCACAGCGAGTTGCCACCACCGGTGATGGGCCCGCCCGGGGTCGCGAGGTTGGCGATCGAGCTATAGAGATCGAGATTGTCGGTCAGGCTCTCGATGGCGCCGGGTTGGATGGTACCGGGCCACCAGGCAACCAGAGGTATATGAAGCATCTCGTCGTAGAGGGTGTAGCCGTGGAGCACGCCGCCGTGTTCGAAAAGCTCTTCGCCGTGGTCCGACGTCAGAATGAATAGCACTTCCTCTTTTGGGTAGCGTTCGAGCACGGCCTCGAGAAAGCTCTCGATATGAGCGTCGTTGTAGGCCGCGCCTCCGGCGTAGAGGCCACGCAGCTTCTCCTGGTCCGCCTCGTCGACCTCGATCCTGCGCGAGAGGATTCCGAGCAACGTGGCAGTGCGCCCGTCGATTTTTGAGTCGTTGTCCGGAGCGAACGTGCTCAGAAACGGCTCGGGCGGAGCGTAGGGGTTATGGGGATGAATCGCCTGAATGTGAAGAAAGAGGCTGTCGTTGGGATCCTGCCTCCCGATCCAGTGGAGCGCCGCGGCGTGAATCCGCTCGGCGTTGTTGTTGTAGCCGGTGATCGCTCGGCTATCGTCTCCCTTCCAGAGCACGCCGCTCGCGATTTTCTCGAAGCCGCGACCCATGCCGCGCCACGGGGTGACGTTGCCGTTGCCCGAGAACAGGCCGGTCCGAAATCCGGCGTTCGAGAAGCGTTCGGCCAGGGTCGGCCCGCTCTCGGGAGTCAATTTGTGCCCTCCTTTGTAGAGAAATACTTGACCCGTGAACAGGCTCTTGGTTGACGGGACGGTGTTCGGCGCAACGCTGAAGTGCTTGCGAAACGTCACCCCTTGCTCGGCGAGCCTGTCGATGGTCGGGGTGATTCCGTTGGGACCCCCGAGGTGGCCGACAAAGTCGCTGCGTAGCGCGTCCATGACGTAGAGAATCACGACCTTGGGCGGCGAGGGGGCAGGAACCGATTCGGGGACGGTGGTTTCACGGGCGCGAAGCGTCAGCTCCGACCAGCGTCCGGGAGCGCCTTCGCCAAGAGCCAGGAAGCGGATTCGCACCCAAGGGTCCTTCGCTTCGATACTGATTTCGAAATCTCCGGCGTCACGGCTGTCCCCGCTCCATTCGAAGACGGTCTCTTTGGAGCCGTCGCTACGCTCGATCTCGAGGGCAAAATGCTGTCCGGCCGCGGCGGGGCTGGGTGGGCGGAATCGACCCGACAGGACGGTCGCGGATTCGAGCCGCCGGACGGTTTCGACCAGCGAGAATCCGCTTTGCACCAGGGTCTTGCTCTCGACCGTGACCTCGCCCGCGGGCTGCGGGTGGAGGAACTCGGCCCGGCGAACACCGAGCTTGGAGCCGTCGGGAAGCCTGAAGTCGACCGTGAAACGTCCGGCGGGGGTATTCTTCGGGATTGGAATTTGAATGCGGCGAGCGAGCGGAAAACTCTTCCACTTTCGACCCGAAACCCGGGCCTCGAACGACCCTCCGCTTTCGGGCTTGATGCTGGCGGTGATTCTGAGCGCCTTGCCCGCGTCCCCGAGCTTGACGCCCTGTATTCGAGCTCTTTCGAGCGCCACAAGCCGCGGTGGACCCTTGGTGGCGACGTCCCACCAGCCCTGCAGAAAGCGATTGGGCTCGTTCGACGCCGGCCAACCGATATTCTGGCTCTCGGTGAGGATCAGGGGCCGGTGCAGCGCGTCGAAAAGAGGAGTATCGACCTGCGGCGGAGCCCGGCAACTTACTGCTGCGAGGAGAAGACCGAGTCCGCCCAGCACGGCAGGCGAGAACAGCCGCGAGGGTCTACTCATGCTTTTTGAAAGAGAAATGGTGCCGAAGGCCGGAGTCGAACCGGCACGGGTTGCCCCACACGGCCCTCAACCGTGCGCGTCTACCAGTTCCGCCACTTCGGCGTGCTTGTCAATCGTATTCAAGGCCCGTCGGACCCAGGCTTCGGCACCGATTCCAGTTCGCCGTTGCCGGCATCCGGTTCCGCCGTCGGGACCGCGTCCTCGGATTGCTCGCGTGCTTGCTCTGCGCTGTCTTCCAGCACGGCCTCAGAGGGCCGTGTTTGTTCGACGTCGCCCATCACCGAGCTGGCGCTGCTGTCGCTTTTGAGAAAGCCGAAAGCAATCGTGGTCAGAATGAAGCCGACAAAGCCGGCCACCGTCAGCTTGTGCAGAAGGTTGGTAGCACTACGAGCGCCGAAGGCGGTTTGCGTTGCACCCCCTCCGAACACGGATAAATCGGCACCGCTGCCTTGCTGAAGTAGAACGACCATGATCAAGAAGAGGCAGATGACGATGTGAATTGTGTAGATGATGTAGAGCATGGAGAATCCTTCCTGGAGCGGCGCTTACGAACCGCAGGAGCGGATGATAGCCGAGAATTGGTCGGGGTCAAGGCTTGCGCCGCCCACCAGGAAGCCGTCTATGTCCCTTTTGGCGATCAGGGAGGCGGCGTTTTCGGGGTTGACGGAACCGCCGTAGACGATTCTCTTGCTCGCCGCGGCCGCCTGGCCGATGAGATCGGAGAGCGCGTCCCGGATAAATTCATGGGTTTCCTGAGCGGTCTCGGGAGTTGCGGTCTTGCCGGTGCCGATTGCCCAGACCGGCTCGTAGGCGAGGGCGAACGGCTCCGGACGGCCGGCGAGGGCCCCGGCAAGCTGACGCTCGAGCACTTCGAAGGCCCGACCGGCTTCGCGCTCCGCCGCGCTTTCCCCGATGCAGATCAGCGCCGAAAGACCGCTCGCGACGGCCGCCAACCCCTTGCCGGCGATCAACTCGTCGGTCTCGCCGTGGTCCCTGCGCCGCTCGCTATGACCGCACAGGGCCCAGCGACAACCGGCGTCGACGAGCTGAACGGCGGAGACGTCGCCGGTGAAGGCTCCGGCGGAGTCGGGATGAATGTCCTGTCCGCCCACGGCGATCGAGCTGCCGCGAAGAGCGGCGCTCACCGAGCGCAAAAGGGGAGCCGGCGGAAAGATCACGATCTCGGCGGAACTCTCACCGACGAGGCCGGGCAACTTCGCGCAATAGGCCTCGGCGTCGGCGGTTACCTTGTGCATTTTCCAATTGCCCCCGAACAGAGGCCGTCTTTGAATTGCGCTCACTTGGATTTCCTCAGAATGGCTACGCCGGGCAACGGCTTGCCGGCCAAAAGCTCGAGCGAAGCGCCTCCGCCGGTGGAGACGTGACCGAGCGCGTCGAGTACGCCGGCGCGCCGGGCAGCCGCTACGGTCTCGCCGCCGCCGATGACCGTCCAGCCCGGACATGCGCCGAGCGCGCGTGCCGTTGCGAGCGTGGCGGCGTCAAAGGGCGGCGTCTCGAACACGCCCAGAGGACCGTTCCAAAAGACGGTGCCCGCGTCCGAAATCAATTCACGGATCGCCTCACAAGTAGCGGGCCCGACGTCGACGGCCCTGGTTTTCTCGGGAACCTTGTCTGGCGATACCGTTTCGATCCGGCGTGGGTGGTCGAGATCGTCGGTGATCACCAAGTCGGGTGGCAGCAAAAGGTCGGTATGCGACGCCTCGGCCTGTTCGATCAGATCGTGTGCCAGGTCCAGGCTTCCGTGCTCGACCAGGGATTGGGCGAGATTAAAGCCCTGCGCGGTCAGAAACGTGTTGGCCATGCCACCGCCGACCGCCAAGGCGTCGAGTCTCGGCATGAGGTTGACCAAGGTTTCGATCTTGCCCTCGATTTTGGCACCTCCGATAATTCCGACGAACGGTCGGCGGGGACTATCGAGGAGTGCGCTCAAGGCTCGGATCTCGAGTTCGAGCAGTCGCCCGCCAACGCTCTCTTCGAAGTGCTCGGCAACACCGAGCACCGAAGCGTGCGCGCGATGGGCGGTGCCGAAGGCGTCGTTGACGTAGAAATGGCCGAGTGCGGCGAGCGCCGCCGAGAAATCCGGGTCGTTCGATGTCTCACCGGCGGAAAACCGCAAATTTTCGAGCATCGCGACTCCGCCCGCAGGCAGTGCTGCCACGATTTTCGAGGCTTCGGCTCCGACGGTTTGGGGCACGAACGGCACCGGCACATCCAGGATGCCCGCTAGGTGACGGGCGACCGGCTCGAGGCTCAAGGCCGGGTCGGGCGCGCCCTCGGGGCGGCCGCAGTGTGACATGAGCACCAGGCGCGCGCCGCGCTGGCGCAGCTCGTTCAGAGTTGGTAGCGCCGCGCGAATGCGAGTGTCATCCGCAACTCGGCCGTTGACCAAGGGTACGTTGAAGTCGACCCGAACCAAGCCGATGCGGCCTTTGATCGGTCCGAGATCGTCGAGTGTTGGGAGTCGGGACATGGTTGTCGAGAGTTGCGCGGCTAACGAGCTAGCCGCGCTCTGCGATGAGCTCGAGAATATCCGCCAGGCGGGAGGCGTGCCCCCATTCGTTGTCGTACCAGGCGACGACCCGGTAGAGCGCGCCGTTTCCATTCCGCCCAACGCTTTGGGTCAAAGATAGATCGACTATTGCCGAGTGAGGATCGCCCATGAAGTCGGAGGAAACCAACTCGTCGCGTGTCGTTGCGAGGACTCCCGCCAGCTCGCCTCCGGCGGCGGTCTCGAAGAGCTGGTTGATCTCCGCGACCGTGGGGCACCGTTCGAGTTCGGCGACCAGATCAATCAATGACACGTTGGGAGTGGGGACCCGAATCGCGAAGCCCTCGATCCTTCCGGCGAGCTCGGGGAGAACACGGCCAAGGGCCTCGACCGCGCTGGTCGAAGTCGGGATCATGTTGAGTGCCGCCGCGCGCGCGCGGCGCGGGTCGGAATGCGCTGATTCGAGGAGCCGCTGGTCGTTGTTGTAGCTGTGCACGGTGTTGAGCATCGCTCGGCGGAGGCCATACTCCCGGTTGAGCAGGAAGGCGATCGGAGCGATACAGTTGGTCGTGCATGAAGCGCCGCTCAACAGCCGGTGTCGTTGAGGGTCATAGGCACCATGGTTGACACCGGGGCACAGAGTCAAATCCATCCCCCTGGCGTTGGCCGACACGATGACCTTCTCCACCTGTCCGCGGCAATGAGATTCGGCGCACTCGCGGGTCAAACATCTGCCGGTTGCATCAACCACAACGCGGGCGTCGGTGTCAGGCCACGGAACCCTCGCGGGCTCGGCCTCTCCGAAAACCACGATCCTGTGACCATTGACGACCATGGCGCCGTCGTCCGCGGCGACGGTGCCGTCGAAGGCGCCGTGGAGCGTGTCATGTGCCACTAAATGTGCGAGCTGATCGGCCGGCGCAAGGTCATTGGCGGCGACCAGTGCGATCGTGTCGCGCTGGGCAGCAATCCGCAGCAGGGCGCGTCCGATGCGGCCGAGGCCGTTGATGGCAAAAGGTAACGGCATGGGAAGTGGGCTTCCGAAGCGAGGCGAAATTCTATCAAGGTGCCGGAGTTACAATTGATATCGCGATGACGAGCTTCGAAGGCCTGATTCTCGGTATCGAGACCTCGTGTGACGATACCGCGTGTGCGGTGGTCGATACCGCCGGCAAGGTGTTGTCGTCGGTTGTCTCGAGTCAACTCGATGAGCACCGGCCCTATGGCGGCGTGGTTCCGGAAATCGCGTCGCGAGAGCACCTCAGAAACTGGCCGGCGGTACTGGCCGAAGCCCTGCGTCGGGCCGACCTGGATCTCGAAACGGTGGATGCCGTGGCCGCGACGCGCGCTCCAGGCCTGATCGGTTCGCTGCTGGTCGGTTTGTCTTTGGGAAAGGCGCTCGCCCGCGGCCTCGAGAAACCGTTCTACGGCGTTCATCATCTGGAAGGGCACCTCTATTCGCCGTTCCTGAAGCCGACCGGGCAGGTTGCGGATGTTGCGCCCGAGCGTTTCGTGGCGCTGGTCGTGTCGGGTGGGCACACGGCGCTCTACCGCGTCGCGAACGGCGACATCACGACCCTGGCCGAGACTCGGGACGATGCCATGGGCGAGGTCTTTGACAAGGTCGGCAAGCGTCTCGGATTGCTCTATCCGCAGGGACCGCGGGTCGATGAAATCGCCGAAGGCTGGGCCGAGTCGGGCCAGCGGTTTTCAATCGCGCGCTGCCGCGACGGCAGTCTCGACTTCTCCTTTTCGGGGCTCAAGACTCAAACACTGCGCGCGCTCGACCGAGTACTCGCCCGGGTATCTGACAGCGCCGTGAGCGGACCGAGCGAACTGCCGGCGGACGAGCTGGTTCGGACCGATGGTGTCCGCGCCGTTCTGGCCGGCTTTCGCGAGGCGGCCGTCGGCCAGATCCTGAACCGCCTCGATCGTCTGTTTCGGCAGGAGACCTTCGAAACCCTCGCGGTTTCCGGCGGTGCCGCGGCCAACCGGCTGCTGAGAAGGAGTTTGCCGGACTGGGCCGCCGAGCGGGCCGTGGATCTTCGCCTGGTCGCCTTGACGTTTTCCGGAGACAATGCCGCGATGATCGCCCATGCCGCCGGCAAGCGGCTTCTCGCCGGCGACCGCGGAGACTTCTCGACAGTCGAAGCTGCGAGCCGTTTGCCCTTGGGCTCGCCGTGAAGCGCTTCTTCGGAGTCGCTGTTTTGTTACATTGGGAAAGATGACGCTCAATCCAGAGTTGATCGCCGAGATCCTGGTCCGCCAGGGGGTTCTGACGGAAACGCAGGGCAAGGAGGTCCAGCGCGAGGCGAAGCTCTTGCCGGTAAGGCCGGGCAACGCGCGCGCCTTCGAGCAGCAGGCGCCCGCCTATGACGTCGTGGAAGCGATGAGTTTTCCAAGTCGTGAGGACCCCGAGCGAACGATCGGCGAGATGGATATCGCGCGCGCGATCGCGAACGACGCCGGCGTCGAGTTCGTTCGCATCGATCCACTCGAGTTGAACGCCGATTTCATCGAAGCTCGGATGTCGCGGCCGTTTGCCAAGCGCCATCGCATGCTGCCGCTGGGGTTGTCGAAGGGGCGGCTCCAGGTAGCGTGCGCCGATCCCTTCGACATCGAGGCGATCGACTCCTACCGAAGAATCGTCGGTCGCGAACTCGAGATCCTGGTGGCATCGGAGCGAGAGATTCTGCGCGCGATCAATGAATTCTATGGGTTGAGGCACTCGATCAAGCGCGCCGAAGACGATCTCCAGGCCGGATTCGATCTCGGAAATCTCGAACAACTGGTCAAGATGCGCAGCTCGGCCGAGATCGAGTCGAGCGACAAGCACGTCATCAACGCGGTCGAGTTCATGCTTCAGCACGCGTACGACACACGCGCGAGCGATATCCACATCGAGCCGAAGCGCGACGTGTCGCTCATTCGGTTTCGGATCGATGGCGTTCTGCACGACATTCAGACCCTCCCGAAGGTGGTGCACAAGGCGGTCGTCAACCGGATCAAGACCATGTCACGACTCGATATCGCGGAGAAGCGGCGCCCTCAGGACGGCCGTGTCAAGACCACTCGCGGTGGTCTCGAGATCGAGTTGAGGGTATCGACTCTGCCGGTTGTTTTCGGCGAAAAAGTGGTGCTGCGAATTTTCGATCCCGAGGTTTTGAGCCAAGACTTGGAAAATCTCGGTTTCTTCACCGACGAACTCGATCATTTCAACGATTTCATCACCCGCCCTCACGGGATTGTTCTGGTGACCGGGCCGACCGGCTCGGGCAAAACCACAACGCTCTATTCGGCGCTCAAGACGATAGCCAGCCGTGAACTGAACGTGACCACTATCGAGGACCCGATCGAGATGGTGGACGAGGAGTTCAATCAGACGGCGGTTCAGAACCGGGCGGGCATCGGGTTCGCCACGGCGCTGCGCCATATTCTGCGCCAAGATCCGGATGTCATCATGGTCGGAGAGATCCGTGACGCCGAGACCGCTCAGTACGCGGTACAGGCAGCCCTGACCGGCCACTTGGTGTTTTCGACCCTGCACACCAACGACGCGGCGGCCTCGGTCACGCGGCTCGTCGATCTCGAGGTAGAGCCGTATCTTATTTCGTCCACGCTGGTCGGTATTGTCGCGCAACGCTTGGTGAGAAAGATCTGTCCGCATTGCTCGACGGAACATGTGCTGAGTGCCCTCGAGACCAAGTCTCTTCGACTGGCGGTTCCAGAGGGCAAGCAGATCAAGGTAAAAATAGGCGACGGTTGTGCGGAATGCCGTGGGACCGGCCACTTCGGACGCACCGCGATCTTCGAGGTTCTGCCGGTAGACGATGCGATTCAGGCCTTGATTCTGGAAGGCGCCGATGCTTCGCGGATCAAACGCGAAGCGATCAAGAACGGCATGCGTTCACTGCGTCAATCGGCGCTGCGCAAACTGTCGAGCGGCGCGACTTCGTATCAGGAGGTCGTGCGGGTGACGGCACTCTAGCAGCCCGTGGTAGAAGTCCTGTGGGCCTTGCAGAGCACCCGAAAGCGCGCTCCCAACGCGACCCGCAGGACCTCTACCACGGGCTGCTAGAGCCGTGAGCCCCCTACGATCGCAAGCCAAACCGGCGCTCGAAGCGGCTGCCTGCACGCGGCCCGAGGGGACGGGATGCAATGGTGCATAGGCTTCCCCCTTTTGCCCTTTTTCTGCTGCTTCTTTCAGCGGCGAGCCGTTGCACAGCATCAGAAGAGTCTCCGACGGTCGCATTCCACGATGTGGCGGTTGTCGATGTGGCTGAGGGTCTGCTGATACGTAACCAGACCGTCCTCATCGAAGGCGATCGAATCTACACCATTGGGCCAGTTGGCGAGACTTCCGTACCGAGAGGTACGGTGGTCGTCGAGGCCTCGGGCAAGTACCTCATCCCTGGCCTTATGGACATGCACGTCCACCTCTTCAACAACGTCTCCCGCCGGCCGCCAAGCACGTGGGCCTTCCCGCTCTTCATTGTCAATGGCGTCACGGGGGTGCGAGAGATGTGGACGGAATTTGCATCGATGCCGACCGTCGAGCAATGGCGACGTGACGTATCGGACGGACAACTATTGGCTCCTCGCGTGTTGGCCGCGGGGGCGATCGTAAACGGGCCGGGCTCGTGGCACCCGAACATGCCGGAGGTTACGACGCCTGCCGAGGCGCGCCGCTTCGTGCGTGAGACCGTGCAGGCCGGCTTGGACTTCGTCAAGGTCTACTCACTGCTGGCTCCGGAGGTCTACCACGCTATCGCCGAGGAGGCCCGCGACGCTGGCCTCCAAGTAGCGGGGCACACCCCGCTACAGGTTCATGCCCTCGAAGCGGCGCGGGCGGGCCAGCGGACGAACGAGCATCTCCAACAGGTTCGCGAGGCTTGCACGCAGATCGAGGACGGGTTCATCGAGGAGCGGCAGCAATTCTACTCCCGGTCCCACGAGACGGATGAGGAGGTCGCCTTCCTGGACGAGCAGGTGCATCGGACGGCGGAGGCCTACGACGAGCAGATCTGTCGAGCCGTCGCCCGTGCCCTGGCGGAGGCCGGGCAGTGGCAGATCCCGACGCTGGTGAACGAGCGGCGGTGGTTCCTCGGCATCACCCGCGAGCGCGACGATGATGCGCGGCTGGCGCACCTGCCCCCGGACGAGCGTGCCGCCTGGAGGCAGCTCTACGACGAGGGCGTCGAGATGTACACGGGCGACTCGCTCTCGCTGCAACGCGGGTGGGAGGCGACGCTGAAAGTGGTTGACGTGCTCAACCATGAGGGGGCGGGCATCCTGGTGGGGACAGATTTCGGTAACCCATTCATCTTTCCTGGAGCGAGTGTGCATGAGGAAATGGAGATGCTCGTCGGAGCAGGTCTGACTCCGCTGCAAGCATTGCAAGCTGCCACGCTTGATCCTGCGCGCTACCTTGGCGTCACCGATTTACTGGGTACGGTCGCGGAAGGCAAGCTCGCCGATCTCGTTTTGCTCGACGCCAACCCGCTCGAGTTGATCACGAACACCCAGCGGATCCACGCGGTCATGCTCAATGGCCAGTTGCTCCAGCGCAGCGACCTCGATGCACTAATCATAGAACTTGTTTCGACGAATGGAAAGACCGAATGAGCGACTCAATTGTCTGAGTAGCCGCCCGCCCGCGGGCGCCGCTTACATCGCCGTTTCCGTTTGCCTGGGGCTCTCACGGCTCTTGCCGCAGCGGTCGTCTTGGCAGCCATAACCTGGTCCCTGGTTGCTCTGGGGCGACCCTACCCGCCATTGAGCGTCCAAAGCATGCCTTCCGCTCAAGCCTTGGCCAGCGCCTCTTCTACCTCGGTGCGGTCGATTACCAGGGCGCCGTTCTCGGCGTGTGCGGACGGCTCGAACTCGTAATCGCGAATTACTTGGCGGAAGACCTCTTTCAGAGCCCGTGCTCCCAGGCGGGGCTGACCGGCGGCTCGAGCCGCGATCAAGCGTGCCGCTTCGGGTGAGAGCACCAGGTCAACACCAAACCTGGCGAAGAACTTCTTGGCGCTTTCGAGCCCGGAGTCGGGTGCTCCCAAGAATATCTTCAGAAGATCGCCTTCGCTCAGGTTCTGGAGCAAGACAGCGCCGTCGAATCGCGACAGAAATTGAGGTGACATTCCGTAGTCGAAGAGGTCCTGGCTACGAAGCCAGTCGCGGAGTGAGAACGGGGTCTCTTCGCGCACGCCCTCCGAGTCGAGCACGGTCACGGACTGCAGTGCTCCGCGGTCCCGGCCGACCGTTACGCGGTCGTAGACGGCGTCGTAGAGTCCCTCGAAGGCGCCCGCCGCGACGAACAAAATGCTACGGGTGTCGAGAAACGTCCGCCCCCCGCCGGTCGAGGCCGGCAGAATGAGAGGCAGCTTCTCATTCTCCATCACCGTCAGCAGTGCCTCCTGGGCGCGGATGCCCGGGATGTGTGGGAGGTCGCCGATGCGAGCCCTGATCTTGTCGATTTCGTCTACGAAGACGATGCCGTGGGCAACCCGGTCGAGAAGCTCAGCCACCGAGGCGTCGCCACCCAGCTGTTTCTGAGCCCGTGCCAGGAGCCGTTGCAGCAGCCGCTCGCCGGGGGCACCTTCGTCGGCTTCCTGGCCCAGAATGTTGGCGTGAACCCGGATCACGGTGGAGCGCTTTGCCAGGGCCGGGTCCGAGTCCAGATACGACTCCACGGCCCGCATCAGAGTTGTCTTTCCAGATCCGGACGGACCGATCAGGAGAACGTTTCCCGCCGCTATGCCGGCGAGCTTCTTGGACAGGGCGACCGAGATCTCTCGCACGGCGAGCCGCTGCCCGAAGACGCTGGCCTCGAGAGCGGAGGCGATTTCCCGCGGTGATGGAACCGAAGTGCTCGAGTCAGCGCGAGTTTCGCTCCGGGGCTTCATGCGCCTCAATATACCGGTTGCTAGCCGGTCGCCGCTACGAACGGGAGATTGAGATACGGATTCGCGAGTCGGGGCCGGCTTCCGAAGTTATTCCGATGATAGAGGCGCAGTGTCCGGATTTCAGGAGCTCGTCGAGAGCCGCCTCCGCGTTTTCCTGCGGGACGCCGAACAGCAGGCCGCCTGAGGTCTGGGGATCGAACAGCAGTGGGAACTTCGGGTGTTGTGGAGCCGCCGACTCGATCTCCATGCCCCGCTCGGTCTTGGCGTTCTCTTTGTGAAATGTGCTGCGCAGACCGGCCCCGAGCAGTTTCAGGCTGCCGGGGAGCGCGGGTAGAGCGCTGACGTTGACCATGGCCGCGAGGTCGGCCGCCCTGAGCATTGTCGCCAGGTGGCCGGCGAGGCCGAACCCGGTGACGTCGGTTGCGGCACTGGCGCCGTGCTCGCGAGCAATGCTGGCGGCTTTCCGGTTTGGTCGTAGCATCGAAGACAGCGCCTCTTCGAACCATGGACCGCGAAGACGTCCCATCATGTCGGCCCGAAACAAAACGCCGGTGCCGAGGGCCTTGGTGAGAATCAAGGACTGTCCCGGGCAGAGGGCGTCTAGCCTGAGGAGTTCTTGATCGGGATCCGCAAAGCCTTCGACGTGAAAGCCGACGAGCAACTCCGTGGTTGTCGTGGTGTGGCCGCCGACCAGGGTCACGCCGAGTTCCTCGAAAGCGGCGGTGGCTCCGGCCATGAGCTGGAACAGAGTTTCTTCCCGCTCGGCGTCGGAGCCGCTCTCGGGCAGAGCGACCAGGGCCTGGGCGAAGCGGGGCGTAACGCCTTTGGCATAGATGTCCGAGGCGGCGTTGACCGCGCCGACTCTGCCCACCAAATAGGGATCGTCGGTGAAAGCGCGAAACTGGTCTGCGCTCGAAACAATGCGCTGTCCCTGGGGACTGGTGTAGCAGGCCACGTCGTCGGCCTGCGCCAGTCCCAGTTCGACGGAGCTGTTCTCCGGTAGCTCCTCGATGCGAGCGAGAGCCCGAGCGAGGCCTTGCTGGCCGAGTTTGGCCGCACAACCTCCACAGAGGGTCTCCGTTTCGGTCTCGTCGGGGCCGTCGCCCATGGTGGAAGAGGAGAATGCCGTCGCGTGCTCGGTGTCATCGAGCGGCTGGAATCGATGCATGAACTTGCGGTCGATGCGGTCTTTGAGTTGGAACACCCAGCGACCCTCGAACGAGAGTAACCACTTAGTGCCGATGGCACTGCCGTCGCCGGTGTTGATCAAGGTCAGGAAGTCATGCTGTGGCTTGTAGTCGTCGAGGAGTAGGCCGCCGGCGAGGACCCGGCGGAGATTCGATGCCAGAACCGGACCCTGGCGAACCGCATAGACGCCGGCTTTCGGCGTCTGCGGATGTCGCGTGAGCGTGGCGCAATCACCGACGGCGAAGATGTTGTCGTAGTCTTCGAGCTGAAGGGTCGAGCGGATCTTGACGAAGCCGCGTTCGTCCGTCGGCAGGTCTGACGCGCGAAAGAGAGACTGGCCGAACGCACCCGTCACCCAAAGCAGGATGTCGAAGCGAATGCCGTCTTCGTCCTGCTCTAGAAACGCGCGTCCAGACTCGACACGCCGGACCCGTCTGCCGGTCACGATTCGGATGCCGCGCTTTTCGGCGGCTCGCAGCGCGCGGCGACGCATACCGGCCGAGTAGCCGGGAAGAATCTCCGGGCCGGATTCGACCAGGATGACTTCGACCGCTCGGCCGAGTTCGCGAATTCGGTGGTCGAGAGCGAACGCTACTTCGACACCTCCGACTCCGGCACCGACCACTGCCACGCGCACGGGCTCTGTGGCGCCGCCGGTACCACTGGAGCCAAGGTTTGCGAACACGGTGTCAATCCGGGTGACGAACTTTCCGATCGGCCGGGTCGGGAGCGCGTGCTCTCGCACGCCCGGAGTCGAGAGGCCTGCAACCGTCGAGCCGACGTTGATCGAAGCGAAGTCGAACGCAACGGGAGGTCGGCCGACGAGGTGTACGCGCTTCGCCGCGGCGTCGAGTCTGGCGGCCCGGGCGACGATGACCCGGGCGCCGATACACCGGGCGAGCGGCAGAACGTCGATCTCGAGTTCCTCTTGGCGGTACTGGCCCGCGACGAACCCCGGCACCATGCCCGAGTACATGGCGACCGGCTGATCTACAATCAGTGTGATCCGAGTGTCCGGCGGTGGCTCCATGGCGAAGCTCTCGAGCACCTGGACGTGGGAGTGGCCGCCGCCGACGAGGACGAGATCGGTTTGCTTGTCGGTTGGGGCTCGCATGTTCATGAGACGTTCGGGCGACAGGGAACTGTAACGGATTCGAAGAGGCCGTTGTTTTCCGGCCTGGGTGCGCCGGCGTTGCTAGGATGGCCGCATGCGAGTTGCCACCTGGAACGTCAACGGCCTGCGCTCGCGTCTCGACTTCGTCAAGATCTGGCTGAGAGAGCGCCAACCCGATGTCGTGGCTCTTCAGGAGCTCAAGCTCGAGGACGACAGGTTTCCCCGTGCCGAACTCGAGGCCGAGGGCTATTTTGCGGCGGTCCACGGGCAGAAGGCTTGGAACGGGGTTGCGGTTCTGGCGCGGGAGAAACCGGATATGGTTCAGAGCGGGCTACCCGGTGAGGCGGAGTTCGGATCACGGTTGCTCACGGCAAGGGTCGGCGGCCTGACCGTTACCAGTCTCTACTGTCCCAACGGCAAGCACGTCGAACACGAGGATTTTCAGCGCAAACTAGCTTGGTTCGAGTCGTTGTCCGACCACCTCGAGGCGACGTCGATGTCCACGCATCCGGCAATCGTCTGCGGCGATTTCAACGTCTGTCCACAGGGAATCGATAGCTGGAACGAAGCCGGTAAGGCGGGCAAGATCTTTCACACTCGAGAAGAGCGCAGGAGTTTTCAAAATCTGTTGGCTCTCGGGTTCATCGACCTCTACCGCCGCCAGCACCCCGACCGCCAGGCGTTCTCCTGGTGGGACTACCGTGCCGGGTCGTTTCATAGGAATACTGGTCTTCGGATCGACTTTCTCCTGGGCAGTTCAGGAGTGGCCGAGGTCCGCGAAATCGAGATCGATCGAGAGTTTCGAAAAAAGCAAGACGGCCTCACTCCCTCCGATCACGCGCCGGTCTGGGCCGACATTCAGATATAAACCGAACGTTCGCTCTATTGTAGAGCTAGCGTTCCGCTCGGAACATGAGGGTGGCCCCGGGTAACTAATCCCGGCCTCAATCGAGTGCGGCGAGGGCTTCCAGCCGCGCCGGTTCGAATTCGTCACCCGCGTTCCAAGTCGGCAGGTTGTCCTGTTCCGCGAGGTAGAGCCCCATCTTGAACCCGAGCACAGAGTCTTCGATCATGCCCTCGAAGTTCCAGCTGTCGAGGAGTTCGTCCGATGGCTGGTGGTAGTCAATCGCTTCCCAGGCTTCGATCTGTTGCTTGCCCCAGCCCGCGGGTCGATCGATGAAGTCGGTGCCGGTGTCGAGATAGATCGCCGGCACGCCGATCTTGGCGAAGTTGAACTGATCGCTGCGGTAGAAGAAACCGCGATCTGGAAACTGGTCGGGCATGACTTTGCGGCCTTGCTCGGCTGCGTATTTCTCGACCACATCATCCAGCGAAGACTTGCCGTACCCGATGTAGGTTACGTCCCGGTTGCGACCCCAGATGTTGGCGCCGTCATAGTTGATATTGGCCGCCATCCGACCGGCCGGAACCGGCGGGTTCCGAGCGAAGTAAGCCGAACCCAGAAGGCCCTGTTCCTCTGCCGCCACGAAGGACAGCATGATCGAGCGCCGCGGTTTGTCCGGTAGGGCGGCGAAGGCTCGCGCGATCGCCAGAACCTGCGCGCAGCCGGAGGCGTTATCGAGCGCGCCGTTGTAGATCTCGTCGCCCTCGTCGTTGGCCTTGCCGAATCCGAGATGGTCGTGATGGGCCGAGTAGACGATGTACTCCTCGGCAAGCTCGGGATCGCGGCCCGCGAGCGTCGCGACAACGTTGGCGGTCTGAACCCGATGGAGTTCGTTGGTGAGCGCGAGCGAGGTCGTTACGCCCAGCGGCACCGGCTCGAAGTCGCGGCTCCGGGCAGCTTCGCGCAGCTCGTCCAGGTCTCGACCCGCGAGCTCGAAGATTCGGTACATGGCTTCTTCGGAGGTCCAGGCCGGAATCTGAATCCGAGGCTCGTCGCCGGCCGGAATCTCGAATTGGGGCCCGGTCCAAGAGGTTTGAACGACTTGGAAGGGGTAGCCTGCCGACGGAGTCGTGTGAATGATGATCGCACCGGCCGCGCCGAGTTCGGCGGCCTTCTCGTACTTGTAGGTCCAGCGGCCGTAGTAGAGCCGGCGTACGCCCTCGAAGAGATCATCTGACCAGTCCGGATCGTTGTTGACGATCACCAGCACCATGCCGGCGACGTCCATGCCCTTGAAGTCGTCCCAGTCGTACTCGGGCGCTTGAATGCCGTAGCCGACAAAGACCAGCTCGGCGTTGTCGATCGAGGCGGTCTCCTTCTGCACACCACTCGAGGCGATGTAGTCGTCCCACCACGCAAGGGAAATCGACTTGCCGCCCTTGGTGAAAGTCCAGGTTTCAGGCGCCGAGGTTTCGACGCCGACGATGTCGAAGAACTGCTCCCAGGAACCGCCCTCGGCTCCGGGCGAGTAGCCTATTTCTTCGAGTTCGCCGATCAGGTACTGACGCGCCATCGTATCGCCCTCGCTGCCGGGACCACGCCCGCCGTATTCGTCGCTCGCGAGTTCCGCGATCGGAGCACGAAGTGCTTCTGCAGTGATCTGAATGAGAGCGCCGGCCGCCTCGCCCATGACCGACTCTGTCGACGCGATTTCCTCGGCCGGGGGCGCACAGGCGACAACGGTGGCAAGCGCGACGGCGAAAAAGACAGGAGGAACTTCTTTCATCTGGTTTTTCTCCTTACTTGGGCTCGCGAGCCTACCACTCGAGTCGAACCACGATCGGATCGTGATCGGCGGCGCGCACACTGTCAGGCAGGTCGCTGTTGAGATGCACGATCTCTACTGTCGCCACAGAATCTCTGGCCAGACTCCCGGTCACAAGGACGTTGTCCAGGACTTGAGCTGTCCCGCGAAAGATGAAGGTATAGCGCCGGTCCTGCGGTACCCGCTCGACCAAGTTGGTGAGGCCCGAGTCTGCGAAAAGAGCTACCGGTTCTCGATAGGGGTGCTCGTTGAAATCGCCCAGGACGATCGCGGCTGCGTCTGGATCCAGGGCCAAGAGGCGATCGAGAAAGTCACGGATGACAAGAGCTTCGGCACTTCGAAGCTCTTGGGTCGGCCGCACCGGAGGCTGCGAGGCCCCGAAAATTGGCGAGTCGCCACGTTTCGAGCGCAGGTGTACGTTGACCATAAAAAGACGTCGACCCTTGAACTCGAACTCGGCAGCCAGCGGCTTGCGGGAACCGCCTTGGTTGCGGTCTGGGTCGGCCGCAAAGGCGGGGTGCTTGGGATTCACACGCGCCGGGTTCGGCGACAGAAACGGCCCGCGCTCGTCGACCAGCCACTCGGCTGCGGTATCGGCTTGGGCCGTTCCGCGAGGAACGAACCGAACTCTCTCCGGCCGGTAGAGATAGGCCACTCGAATGTTGGCGCCGGGTCGGCCGCCGTCGGCCCGATCTTCCGGGTCGATGGACAGGTGTTCGTAGCGGGGGCCCCCGGCTGCTTCGATCGCCTCCGCCAGACGAGCGAGTGTTTGCTCCGCGGATACCGTGCCATCGTCTTCGGGTCCGGTGTCGTCCTGGATCTCCTGTAGGGCCACGATATCCGGTGACCCGAGAGGCCCCGTGATCGAGCGCGCGAGCCGCTGATACTTCTCCGGCCCGCTGCGCCCACTCAGGTTCTCGACGTTGTAGGTGGCGATGAGCAGTGCGTGGTCGGTAGTGGGAGTCGCTGCCGCGGCCGCCGTGCGGGGGGGTGGGTGCAGCGCGGCAGTCGGCTCGGGCAGGACTCCACCGAGAATCCGAAAGGTACCGAAGGCGTAGTCGATCACCCCGGTGATCGAGTCGTCGAGGCGGTCGCCGACCGCCACTTCGGGGGCTTCGGTTCCGGGTCGCGGCACGACCAGGAAGGGCTGTGGGTAGGTTGCTGCGGAAGAGGCCACCAAGCCGCCCGTGGGAGATCGGATCACGTCGTCTCCGGTCAGGTCGTCGCCGACCACCGCGAACTCCCCGAAACGAGTCGTCGGACCTACAACGGTAGGGCTGGAGATCGCTACCCGCATCCCCTCGAGACTCTCGAAGAAGTCGATCGCGTCGTCCGTCGGCTCGAAGATCTCCAGCCCATCGTCGTCGATCTGGCGCGGAAGGACGCGGGCTCCGCTGGTTCCGCCGGCTGCGCTGGTTGCGATCACCACCGGACTCGGGAGTCGCGCCCCTCGCTCGACGATCACGAAGCGGGCATCTTCCAAGCTCGTCACCGTCAAGCCGCCGGGGAATCCGGTCTCTCTGACCAAACCATCGACAAGCACGACATCTCCGGGGCTGGCGTCGGCTTCGCCGGCGGGAAGAACGAAGAGGGCGTCACTTGTCGTGTCGTCCCGATCGCCCGCCCCCTGCATCCAGAACCCTCGACCTCGCGCCGCGGGGGAGGTCACGGTCCCCGGTACCTCGCGAACCCAAGCGCCTTCGAGCGGGGACCTGTGACCCGAGCCCTGGATGAGGCTCGGAGTGAGCTGCCGCTCTTCGAGCGCGAAGGCCAGGATCTGATTGCGCTGGCGCGGGCTGAAGTTGTTGTCCGCGACCAGCACTAGACTTCTGCGCCCGTCGGGGAGGCGCGGTCCGAAGGTCAAGCCTTCGAGATTGTCGAGCTCGAGGCCCAGGGCCTCGAGCGGCAGCACGCTGGTCTTGGTCACCGGCCGATAGCTCTTGCCTTCGAGGCTCTTCCACCGGCGAACATCGGTGGCGCCCTCGAGCGAAACCAGGAAAAGCTCGACGACGTTGCCCACCCCCTGGGTATAGGCGCGTTCGAGGGTCAACAGGTGGGAGTCGTCGAGAGCCAGCAGGTCGACCAGGCCTCGAGTGCGAAAGTCGTCGATGCCGGGAGGGGCGTCGCCGACCGGCTCGACCATGTACACATACTCAGCCATCGGGCGTCCACTGGTCCGGTCGAGACGCAGAATCCGGGAAGGGCTGGCGACCCCCACATCGGCCGCGGGACCGTCCTGCCAGAGAGCGTTTTCCGTCGCCGTGTAGAAGTAGTTCCGGCGAGCATCGAGTGCCACGCTTTCGAAACCGAGGTTGTGGCGAATTCCGGTTCTCTCGCCGGCCCGGGGACGAAACTTTCTCGGGACCGGAAGGTCACGGAGGTAGGATCCGTCAAGTTCGTATTCACGCAGAAACGGCCCGACGCCCTGATCCGCCTGACCCTCCGATGAGACATAGAGCGTGCGTTCGGGAGTCAGGGCTATGGCCTCGAGGTCGAGTGTCATTTCCACGAAGGGCGCGCCGTTTCGGTCGCGCAGTTCGGTGACGGCGACAACCTCGACGTCGGTCGAGTCGAGCGAAGCACCGCTCAAATCGATGTCAAGCGTGTAGAAACGCGCCGGCCCCTTCGAGGCGGGGTCATCGGAGATGGCGTAGTAGAGATCGAGCTCGGCGTCGTAGGTGATACCCGAGAGGCCGCCTACCGGTACGCCTGCGATCGTCAAGCGCGCCGAAATGACGGCTTCCCCCAGGAGATCGAACCCCTGGAAAGCGACGGGTGCCCCGACAGGAGCGGTCGCAGGAGATGGCGTCGACATCGGGCCGGGTATCTGAGGCCGGGGAGCCGCCGGAGCCAGGAGACCCGAGGCCGCACAGCCGAGGAGGGTCAACGCGGCGGCGACCAGCCCCGCTGCTAGCCGAACATGGGTCCGTTGACGCCGCTCGAGCCAGGGTCGCCGAGTCATCGCCGCGGCTGTTCGGGGCGCTCCGGAGCCGGGAAGAAACTGGTTTCGATCTCGGCGGCGTAGTAGGCGAGGGTGGTGTACGCGGCTAGATTCTGGGCCAGAGCTTCCCGGTCGACCTTGTCCAGGGTGTCGTCTGCGGTGTGATGGAAGTCGAAGTAGTGGGTGCCGTCCTGGGTCAGATCGGCGATCGGTACCCGCGCAGGATGGAGAAAAAGAAGATCCGCTCCACCGCGAGCTCCGGTGCGGTCGTGAACGATGGCCAGGGGGGCGAGCAGCTTGGCGAGATTCTCGGTGGCCACCATGGCCTCGGAGCGCACCGATGCCGCGAAGCGCCAGACGCGCCCTGCGCCGAAATCCGATTCGATCGCCAGTTGGTGCTTGCCAAGACTTTCGCGGTGGGCTTCGCTGTACGCGCGCGCGCCCGAAAGCCCGAACTCTTCGTTGGCGAAGAGCACTACCCGAACGGTTCGTCTGGGCGCTGTGTCCAGCTCGGAAATGAGCTTCGCCGCGCCAAGCGAAATCGCGCAGCCGGCACCGTCATCGAGCGCGCCACTGCCCACGTCCCAGGAATCCAGGTGCCCACTGATCAGAACTATTTCATCGGGCCTCTCGCGGCCGACGACTTCGCCAATGACGTTGGCCGACTCGGTGTCCTCGAGCGTGTGACTGCCAAGGAAGAGATGGAAACGCACCGGCCCTCCGCGCCGAATCTGCAGCTCCAGAATGTCGGCGTCCGGAATAGCTAGGGCCGCCGCGGGAACCTGCGGTGCGTCGTCGGCATACCGCAGAGCACCGGTGTGCGGAAAACGGTGGGTTCCGGTGCCCACCGAGCGAATGAGGACCGCCACCGCACCCTTCGCGGCGGCCGCCGAGGGCCCGCGGCTGCGCACCCTGACGGTCTCGCCGTAGCTGCTCCCATCCCGCCGGCGCTCCATACGCTTGTTGAAGAAGACGATCTTGCCGGCCACGGCCTCGTCCGACAATTCTTCCAGAGCCTCGAGGTCGGCGACCTCGACCACCTCGGCCTCGATGCCGGCCTCGCCGGTTCCGCCAATTTCGCCGGTTGCGCCGATTTCGCTGATTCCGGAAGTTCCGACGCTGCCGCCGAGCGCGATCAACATCAGTTCCTGAGGGTAGGGAGCCACGATCCGCCCCCGGGCTTCGCCGCGCACCCAGCGCGGCACCGTCACCGGTTCAGTCCGAACATTCTCGAGACCCAGTTCGCGCATCTTGGCCTCGGCCCAGGCGACGGCGGCCCGATCGCCGGACGTGCCGGCAAAGCGTTGACCGACCTCGACCGTCAAGGACTCGAGGAGTTGCCAGGCGATCGGGGAAGCGAGTGCCCGGTCGCGTAGCCTCGCAGCGGTCCGCTCGAGCGCGGTCTCGGCCGAAACCGTTCTGACGCCGGTGAGCGCCACGAGCAGAGAGCCGACGGCCAGAGTCGTTCTTACCTGTGGTCGTTTGGGTATTTTGGATTGGATCATGGCGCGGGAGCGTAGCAGACCGGGTTGTCGTTGCCGTTGAGGTCGTGGTTGAAGTCGATTGATACGATCGACGCTGGCCAATGAGTGAATCCGCCGACCGCCACCGCCGAGCCGCGATAGGTCAAGTTGCCCGCTGCGCCGTGTTGACCGTGAGCGACAGTCGGACCGCCGACAACGACGGTGGCGGCGATACGATCGCTCGACGTCTTCGGCAGGCTGGACACGAGGTCGTCGAGCGTGAGTGGGTTCGCGACGAAGCCATGGAGATCGGCAGGGTACTTACCCTGTGGCTGGCACGCAAGGATCTCCAGGTGATCCTCACTACCGGTGGTACCGGAATCTCCAGCCGCGACACGACGGTCGAGGTCGTGGAACGGTTTCTGGAGAAACGGCTGGATGGCTTCGGCGAACTGTTTCGAATGCTCAGTTTTCGGGAGATTGGCGCGGCGGCGATGCTCAGTCGGTCGGTAGCCGGCCTCGCCCGCGGGATTGTCCTGTTCGCGCTGCCCGGTTCGGTGGCCGCAGTCGAGCTGGCGCTCGACCGCTTGATACTGCCCGAACTCGAGCACTTGGTATGGGAACGTCGGCGCTAACTGGAATCCACGATGCAGCCGAACCGGATGAAAAGGAAAATCGAGGCGGGCGAATCGGCGTTTGGTGTGTCGGTGATGTTCCCGTCCTCGGAAATCGTCGAGATGATCGGCGAGCTGGCTGACGCCCGCTGCTCGCCTGAGTGCCGGGTTAACTCAGGAATCGTGCCGAAACCTCGGCTCCGGGGAGCTTGCACACGTCGAAGCGGCCAAACCAGCGATAACGATGGCGGGCAACGGTTCGGTAGACCCCATCGCGCACAGGTGTCGGCACGGCGCGCAGCCACGAGACCACCCGCCACAAGCCACCAACGCGAGCGAGCATCCTGAGGATTCCGGTCGAGCGGGACGAGACCCGCTCTCGGTCGGTGCCGTAGGACTCGACAAACACCATGGTTTCCAGATTTCGGAACCTCGGATCGCGCCGTGCCAGTCGTTTCGCGGTTTCGCCCTGAAGAGGCGCAAACGTGAGGATCTGGTGGCGATCGATTCCGAGAAGAAACTGGACGGTTCGGTCACAGAGGCGGCAGACCCCATCGTAGAACACCACATGGGTTGTTTTGGCCTGACCGCTCAAGACTCGCGTACCCGACCTCTCCGGCGTTTGAGCTCGCTGCGTCGCTTCTTGTCTTCCAAGCGCCGGCGCCGGGCCTTCTCGGGCGTCTTTGTGGGCCGTCGCGGCCGTCGCGGTCTGAGCGCTTCCGCGAGCAACTCGGCGAGTTTGGTTCTGACGGCTTCGCGGTTGGCGTTCTGGGTGCGGTGCCTTTGCGAGACCACTCTCAGCACGCCCTTTTTGTTGATCCGTGTGGCCAGCCGTTGCCGGACGAGCTCCTTTTGCGTCTCGTCGAGCACCGCAGATCCCGGGATGTCGAAGAGGAGGGTTACTCGGGTTTCGACCTTGTTGACGTTTTGTCCGCCGGGCCCCGAGCTGCGGGATGAGCGATAGCTCAGCTCGCGCTCGGGGAGAACGAGTTGGTCGTCAACGGGGAGCATCCAAAGCCTCCTGCGGACGCTAACATTTTGCTAGGGTAGCCGCTTGAGTGAATACCTTCGCAAGTTCTTTTTGCGGGCCGGGGTCGCGGCATGAAACCCCCGCCGTTCGAGTACCTGGCCCCCGCAACTCTCGACGAGGCGCTGGAGCTGCTCGCGGAGAAGGGCGGCGAAGCCAAGGTTCTCGCTGGTGGCCAGAGCCTGGTCCCGGTCCTGAACTTTCGACTGGCGCAACCTGCGTTTCTGGTGGACATAAACGGTCTCGACGAGCTCGACTACATCGAAGTGGAGGCCGACGGCTCGCTCCGGATCGGAGCCATGACCCGACAGCGCAGACTCGAGCTCGACCCTCGAATCCCTCTGCGAGCCCCGCTTCTCGCGGCGACTATGCCGCTCATAGCCCACCCGCAGATACGCAATCGCGGCACCGTGGGCGGAAGCCTCGCGCACGCAGACCCCTCGGGCGAACTGCCGGTGGCCGCGGTGGCGCTCGACGCGGAATTCGTTCTTCGCAGTCATAGTCGGCGCGGCGAACGGGTGGTGCCGGCTACCGATTTCTTCGAAGGTCTCATGACGACCGCACTCGCCGAGGACGAGCTTCTGTGCGAGTGCAGAGTGCCGGCAGCACCGCCCGGGACGGGCTGGGCGTTTCGCGAGGTCGCGCGCCGTCATGGCGACTATGCCCATGCCGGACTGGCCGCGCGTTTGACCCTCGCCGACGACGGCAAGATCGTGAGCGCGCGGCTGGTCTATCTGAGTGCCGGCGAAGTGCCGATGTCCGCTCCTCGCGCGTGCGCCATGCTCGAAGGCGAGGAGCCCTCGGAAGGTCTGTTCGCGGAAGCGGCCTCGACAGCCGCTCGCGACGAGATCGATCCGAGCGACGATATTCACGCGACCGCCGCTTTCAAGCGCCACCTCGCCGAAGCCCTGACCCGACGTGCGTTGGCGATCGCGCTCGACCGGGCGAGAGCGGCGTGAAGCCATGAGCCGGCACCACGTCTCCACGCAGGTCAACGGCCGGGTCTACGAGCGGGAAGTCGAATCGCGCCTGTTGCTCTCGGACTTCCTGCGTCACGAGCTGGGTCTGACCGGAACCCATGTGGGCTGCGAGCACGGGGTGTGCGGAGCTTGCACGGTGCTTCTCGATGGACAGCCGGTTCGTTCGTGCCTGCTCTTTGCGGTGCAGGCCGATGGGCGCCAACTCGCCACGGTCGAGGGGTTGGCGCTGTCTTCCGAGGAAATGCATCCGATGCAGAACGCCTTCCGGGATGCGCACGCCCTGCAGTGCGGTTTCTGCACGGCGGGGATACTGATGTCGATGGTTACGTTTCTGGAAGAGAACCGGGATCCGACCGAGGCCGAGGTCCGTTCTGCGCTCTCGGGCAATCTCTGCCGTTGCACGGGCTATCAGCACATCGTCGATGCCGTACTGCTGACGGCGGAGAGGATGCGTAAGAGGAGCGCATGAGAACCACCGATCTTGCCGGTACCAGTGCGTCCCTACGATCGGGAACCGTGGTTCTCACCGACTATCTGAACCAACTGGAAGTTCTTTTTCGAGAGCGTGAGCCCAAGCTCCATGCCTTCATGCCCGAGGAAGGCCGTTTCGAACGCCTGCGTCGCGACGCGGAGATTCTGGTCGAGAAGTTTCCACAAGAGGCCCCTCGGCCCGCGCTGTTTGGAGTTCCGGTGGGCGTGAAGGACATCTTTCACGTCGACGGCTTCCCGACGACGGGCGGGAGCCGGTTGCCTCCCGAGGAGCTCGCGGGCCCCGAGGCAACGGTGGTCACTCAGTTGAAAGAGGCCGGCGCGCTGATTCTGGGCAAGACCGCCACCACCGAGTTCGCCTATTTCGCGCCGGCTGCCACCACCAACCCGCACGATCCGGCCCACACACCGGGCGGTTCGTCCTCCGGGTCGGCGGCAGCGGTCGCAGCGGGTTTGTGCCCGCTGGCTTTGGGAACTCAGACGATCGGTTCGATTTCGAGACCGGCTTCCTACTGCGGAGTCGTGGGATACAAGCCCACCTACGAGCGGATTTCCCGCAGCGGAGTGATCCCGCTGGCACCCTCGGTGGACCACATCGGCCTCTTTGCCCCGGACGTTGCCGGCGCCGAGCGTGTCGCCGCGGTCATTTGCGAGGGTTGGGAAGCGGTCTATGAAGGGCGCCGGCCGGTCTTGGGGATTCCGGGCGGGGCGTATTTGCGTCGCGCCGGGAGCGAGGCGCGGAAATGGTTTCGCGACGTTTGCCGGCGCCTGAGCGGTGCCGATTTCGAGGTTCGTCGGGTTGACGCCATGGCCGACTTCGAGGGTATCGAGGTTCGTCACCACGCTATCGTTGCGGCCGAAGCCGCTCGGGTTCATGCGGATTGGTACCCGCGCTTTCGAGCCTTGTATCACCCCAAGACCGCTCTGCTGATCGAGCAGGGGCTCGAGATCTCGGACTCCGAGTTGCAGACGGCCCTGGTTGGGTGCGAGTCCTTGCGAGAGGAACTCGAATCCTTGATGAAAGCCGAGCAGATCGATCTCTGGATTTCGCCGGCGGCACCCGGGGTCGCGCCGTACGGGCTCGATTCGACCGGCGATCCGATCATGAACCTTCCCTGGACCCATTGCGGACTGCCGACGCTTGCCATCCCCGCCGGGTCGCCTTCAGGCGGCCTCCCGATCGGGCTTCAGGTCGCGGCGGGTTGGCGACAGGACGAGCGGCTTTTCGGCTGGAGCCGCGAAATCGAGCAGGTCCTGACCGCCGCGAAGCCAGGCCACGGGTGAGGCTAGCGCCGTGTCGACCATCGCGCACGAGATCCGCCGAGGCGCCTACGCCGACTCGATTGTATTGATGCAACTCCAGAGCTCCCTGGCCCAGCTCGAGGGCGTCGACGACGCCGGCGTGGTGATGGCCACCGAGGTCAACCTCGAACTGTTGGCGGCGAGCCGTCTGCTTCCGGAAGCGCTTTCAGGGGTCGGGCCCGATGACCTCTTGATCGTGGTGCGGGCCGAGTCGGATGACGCCGCGGCGGCGGCCCTGGCTGAGATCGATCGCCTGATGTCTCGGGACGCCGGTTCCCTTGGCTTCTCTGGTTCAGGCACCGCCGCGTTCCGGCCCAAGAGCCTGCGCACCGCGCTCGACGGTTCACCGCAGGCGCGGTGGGTGCTGGTGTCGGTGCCGGGACGATACGCAGCGCAAGTAGCCCGCGAGGCGATTCGAGCGGATCGCCACGTGTTTCTCTACAGCGACAACGTCACGATTGACCAAGAGGTCGAGCTCAAACGCGAAGCTCGAGAGCGCGGTCTTCTGGTCATGGGGCCGGACTGTGGCACCGCGACCATAGGAGGCGTGGGGTTGGGCTTTGCGAATCGAGTCCAACCGGGTGCGATTGGAATCGTCGCGGCGTCCGGAACCGGCCTGCAGTCGGTGGCGAGCCGCATCGACGCCCTCGGAGCCGGGATCTCGCAAGCCATCGGTACCGGCGGCAGGGATCTGTCCCAGGCGGTCGCGGGCGCGACGACGTTGCAGGCGCTCGACCTGCTGGCATACGACCCCGCGACCCGTGTCATCGTGTTGATCTCGAAACCACCGGCGCCGGAAGTCGCGGCCGGAGTATTGGCCGCGGCACGCGCAACGCGCAAGCCGGTGGTGGTCTCTTTGAGCGGCACGGCGCCACCGCTCGAGAAGCTCTCGAACCTCTGGTTTGCTCAGAGCCTCGAGGGCGCCGCCGATCGGGCTGTCGAGTTGCTGGGGCTCCAGCCCACGGCCTCCCATGTCTCACCCGCCCAGCCAGGGGACGCCCCCAAGGACTCCCCCAAGGCTTCCCCCAGGGCTTCCAATACCGGTTTCGTGCGCGGGCTGTTCTCGGGTGGCACAGTGGCTCTCGAGGTAACCCAGGCCCTGAGGTTCCTGGTCGCGCCCTTGGCTTCGAATCTCGGAGTCGATGGAGTCGCCGACGCGTCGATCGAGGCCAGCATCGGCCATACGATCCTGGACCTGGGGGCCGACGAATTCACCGTCGGGCGACCGCACCCGATGATCGATTCAGACCTGAGACAGCGCCGCATCTCCCAAGAGGCATCCGACCCGAGCACCCGGGTGATTCTGCTCGATCTGGTGCTCGGGGACGGAGCGCACCCGAATCCCGCCGGCGAGCTTGCGCAGGTGATTCGCGCGGCAGTGGAAGGTCCGGGCGCCGGTTCGGGCGCCCGCTCGGACGCCGGCTCCTGCGAACGCTCCGGAGTCGAGGTTGCCGTCGTCGTGATCGGCACCGACAAAGATCCGCAAAACCTCGATGGCCAAGTCGAACAGTTGCAACAGGCCGGCGCCGCGGTGTTTCGTACCATCGGGGGACTGGTCGAATTCGTGGCGGATCGTTTCGTAGGAGCTGTTTCGCCTTTGCCCTCTCGCCTCGAGCTCGAAGACTTCGATTCGATCTCATGCATCAACGTCGGCCTCGAGCATTTCCATGACAGCCTCGCCGCCCAGGAGGTCGGGGTTGTTCATGTCGAATGGCGACCGCCGGCAGGTGGCAACGAGAGACTTCAGGCGATCCTGGCCAAAATGGGCTAGCGTGGTTTCGTGAGCCAGAGGGAGCATGTTCGAGTGAACGCCAATCAAGCCAACCAGCAAACAATCGAGCGCATGATCGGCGCCAGGCCGATTTTGAAGACCATAGCCCAGGCTTCCGAAGTGATTCCGGCACTTCGGGAGCGCCGGCTTCTTCACGCCGGACCGCCGATCGAGTGGGATCGCATGTCGGGACCGCTGCGCGGCGCGGTGATCGGCGCCACTCTCTTCGAAGGCTGGGCCACCGACGCCGAGGCTGCCGAGGAACTCGCGTCTTCGGGCGCGATCGATTTCGAGCCCTGCCATCACCACGGAGCCGTCGGACCCATGGCCGGCGTGACTTCACCCTCGATGGCGGTCTATGTGATCGAGAACCAAACCCACGGGAATCTGGCGTTTTCGAACCTCAACGAGGGCTACGGCAAGGTGCTCCGCTACGGAGCCTACGCGCCGGAGGTTCTTGACAAGCTGCGCTGGATGAACGACGAGATGGGACCGATCGTCAAGGTGGCGATCGAAGCGGCGGGCGGGCTCGATATCCGGGCACTTCTTGCCGAGGCGCTGCATATGGGCGACGAAGGGCATAATCGCAACAAGGCGGGGTCTCTTCTTTTCGCCAAGCTGCTCGCACCCTACATCGCGGAAAGCTCTGCCGACGCCGCCACTCGGCGCAAGGTAGTCGAGTTTCTCGGCGACAACGCGCTCTCGGTTCTAAACCCGGTCATGGCGGCGTGCAAAGCGATGGCCGACGCCGGCCACGGTGTCGAGGGCTCGACCCTCGTCACGGCCATGGCCAGGAACGGCACCGACTTCGGAATCCGGGTCTCGGGCCTCGGTACGGACTGGTTCACGGCCCCGGCGGGGATACCGGAAGGTCTCTATTTTTCGGGCTTCTCAGCCGCCGACGCCAATCCGGATATCGGCGACTCGACCATCACCGAGACCGCGGGCATCGGTGCTTTCGCCATGGCCGCGGCGCCGGCGATCGTCCAGTTTGTCTCGGGCAAGCCTCAGGATGCGCTGGATGCCACTCTCGAGATGTACGAGATCACCTTCGGCGAGCACTCGCACTTCACGATTCCACCGCTCGATTTTCGGGGTTCGCCCACCGGTATCGATATTCGCCGGGTGGTCGAGCTCGGCATCACGCCGCGGGTCAACACCGGCATCGCCCACCGCGAGGCCGGCGTCGGTCAGGTCGGCGCGGGTTTGGTCCGGCCCCCCATCGAGATTTTCGAACAAGCGCTTCTGGCCTACGCCGAGCGCTACGACCTCGGATGAAGACCTGTTTCTCGAGGAGATTGTGCCGATGAACCGCGAACAAGCGATCGCCACCCTGGCCGCTGCCCGTTGGTACGACCTGACCCAGCCGCTTTCCATTTTCACCCCGCCGTCCCCGGGCGAGATGCCGCTGCAGGTGCACTTCTTCAAACGCTTGACCGGCTCGTGGGGTGGCGGTCAGGGCGCCAACGGACAGCTCATCGAGTGGAGCAACAACACCGGCACGCACCTGGTCGGCCCGCGAGCCTTTCATTCGGGCGCCAGGGCCCTCGCCGATATCCCATTGACCGACCTCTGCGGCGAAGGCGTGGTCGCGGACGTCTCGGATGCGGTTTCGGACTACGGGTTCTACACCCCCGAGATGATCACCGAACGGGTCTCGGTGAAAGAGGGCGACATCCTCGTCGTCCATACCGGCTACCACCGCTACGCGTACGACCAGCCGGACATTGCCGACCCCGAAGCGCAAGGCGGCATCGAGAACAAAGAGTTCGGCTACTACGTGCGCCACCCCGGACCGTCGCCCGACTTCTTTCCCTGGGCGCTCGACATGAAGCTCAAGGTCGTGGGTGTCGACTGCGGCTCCGCCGAGCACCCGATGAACACCGCTGTCCGGCGGCTTCACCCGGCTGAATTCGAGAAGGCCGAGGCGGCCGCCCTGGAAACCACCGGCAAGAGCTGGGACGAGTTGTTTCCCAGCGCCGAGTACTACGGCTTGACCCATCGGACGATGCCGAAGTCGGGACTGTTGCTGCTCGAGGCCCTCGGCGGCGAAATCGATCAGCTCTTGAATCGGCGCGCCTGGTTCTTTGTTCCACCGCTGCCGTTCATGGAAGTGGAATCTTCCTGGAGTCGGGTGGTCGCCCTGGCTCGAAGCGGCCCCGGCGCTGGCGCCGCTGGCTCTGATACCGCCGACGAAGATGAGTTCTTTGCCGCCATGCACGAGATCGAGATGCTTGATATGACGCTGCCGTTCAGCGTCCAGACGCCGCAGTGGGCGAACTACGAACCGCTTTCGATCAAATACACCAAACGGGTGGGCGGCCAGGATCTAGGCCTGGGCCGCAACAACGCGCACTGCCGGGCGAGCTTCCATCTCGCAACCCACATGGACGGCGAGAAGCACTTCTGGGCCGCGGGTAAAACCATCGGCGAGGTGCCGCTCGATTACTGGCACGGTCCCGGCGTAATAGTCGACATCTCGGACGACGTCAGCGACTCGAGCGTCTATACCCCGACGATGATCGAAGAGAAGGTCGATCTTCACGACGGCGACATCCTTCTGATCAAGGCGGGCTGGTACAAGTACGGCTGGAACAGTCCGGACTCCGACGAGTTCCGCTACATGATCCAGCACCCGGGTCCCTCGCCCGAGTTCGCGGACTGGTGCATCGAGCGCAAGATCAAATGGCTGGGGATCGACTGCGTGGCGATGGAGCACCCGATGAACACTATCCAGCGGATCTTCCATCCCGGGCAGTTCGCGGTCGCCAACGCCAAGCTCGAGGAGCAGTACGGCAAGGACTGGGACGAGGTCTACCCGCAGGACAAGTACTACCAGGACATGCACTTGAACCTCTTTCCCAAGGGCATTGTCCATGCCGAGAACCTCGGCGGCGCGATTGCCGAAGCCGAGACCGGCCGCTACTACATCGCGGCGTTCATTCAGCGCGGCATGGAACTGGCCTCGTGCTGGGGCCGATTCGTGGCCTTTCGGGAGAAGGCGTAAGCGGACGAGTTCGCCTGGGCGACACGGCCATGGGCCAGAACACCCGGTTGACACGGAGGTCGACCGCTACGTAGGACGTGTTGTGGCGGTTGAGCGCCGCCGTGATTGTTCTTGGGCGTGTTGTAGCGGTCGACCCGTCTCGACCGTCCTGGGCTGGCGCCGGTAGTTTGGAGAACCTCCCCGGTGTACCCTAGCACTAGCGAGACCGCGTCGCTCGGTGGAATGCGTGGTCTCTGGGCGAGCCAGGAAGTGTCTCGAAATGAATCTCGACATGGTCATCCTTCTGGGGATCATCGCCTTCACGATCCTCGCGTTCACCCGCGAGTGGATGTCGATGGACATCGTCGCCATGACCTGCCTCGGGCTCCTCCTGGTGTTCGATCTCGTGACCCCGGAGGAGGCGATTTCCGGCTTCGGCAACACGGCCGTCATCACGGTGATGATGATGTTCGTGCTCAGCGAGGGTCTCGTCCAGAGCGGCCTGATCGCTAAGTTCGGCAACCGTATCGCCCGGTTCGGTGACGGCGATCACCGCGTGGCGGTGCTTCTGCTGCTCGTCGTTGCCGGTGTCTCGTCCGCTTTCATCAACAATACGGCGGCGGTCGGGGTTCTCATGCCGGTCGCCATCAAGCTGGCGCGCCACTTCGACTTCAGCCCATCGAAGATTCTGCTGCCACTCTCGTACATGGCGATCATCGGTGGCACCTGCACCCTGCTCGGCACGTCGACGAATCTGCTGGTGAGCTCCCTCTCCGCCGAGCACGGCGAGGCGGAGTTCACGGTTTTCGAGTTCCTGACGCTGGGGAGCATTCTGTTCCTCGTCGGCCTTGCGTATTACGTGTTCTTTCTCCGTCGGTATCTGCCTTCGCGCAGCATCATCTCGAGCCTGACGCGGAAGTATCACCTCACCGGCTTCCTGACCGAGGTGCGCATTCCCGCCAACTCCAAGCTGATCAACAAGACGGTCCTCGGTGAGCACGTCAGCGAACGCTTTCACCTGAATGTTCTGGAGATTATCCGCGGCAAGCAGAAGATCACCTCCGACCTCAGGAACACGGCGCTGCTGGCGGGCGACGTTCTGCTCGTGCGCGGCAGCGTCGAAGACATCGTCGCCTTCCGGGAGCGCTACGGTCTGCTCCTCCTGACAGACATCAAGCTCACCGACGCCGATCTCTCCGACCATGGCACGATTCTGGCCGAGGTCCAAATCACGTCGCTCTCGCGGCTCCTCGGATCGACGATCAAGGACATCAACTTCCGGAAACGCTTCGGCTCGTTCGTCCTCGGCATCAACAGCACCGGCCAGATGATCCGAGACAAGCTCGCGCTGATTCCGCTCAAAGCGTGGGACACGCTGCTCGTCTTCGGACCGCGGTCCCGCATCGAGGCGCTCTACGGGATGGACGACTTCGTGCGCCTGGGTGAGAGTGAAGTCAAGCTGCGGTTGACGAGTCGCTGGTGGATCAGCGGTGCGCTCATCCCGATCGTCGTGCTGTTGGCCACCCTGGGGTGGATGCCGATCCTGAAGGCCGCGATCCTGGGCGTCGTTGTCCTGCTCGTGACCCGTCGCGTCACGACGCAGCAGGCCTACCGGGCGATCGACTGGACGGTCATCGTCCTGCTCGCGGCCATCCTTCCCCTGGGGCGTGCGATGGAAAACACCGGTCTCGCGGAGTCGATCGGCTCGTTCATCAGCCAGATCGGAATTTCCTTCGGACCGACGGCGCTGCTGTCGGTGATCTACCTCGCGACGTCACTGCTGACCTCGACGTTCTCGAACAACGCCACCGCCGTCCTCATGGTCCCGATCGCTTTCACCACCGCCGCCAAGCTCGGAGTCGATCCCAAGCCGCTCTTGATGGCCGTCACCTACGCCGCTTCGGCGAGCTTCATGACCCCGATGTCGTATCAGACCAACGCCATGGTGTTCGGACCCGGTAACTACAAGTTCATCGACTACCTCCGCTACGGCGCCCCGCTCAACCTGATCTTCTGGATCCTGTCGACGATCCTCATCCCGATCCTGTGGCCCTTTTGAACCGCCGCTAAAACTTGTGCCCACCGTGCGCGCCGTACCGAAACTCGAATTGCAAGAACAGGCTCGATTGATCGCGCTCGAGATGGTCGGCCCGGTCCCAGTTGTACTGCAACCGGAACTTCGAGAATTCGGTCGGGTAGAAGCTGGCGTTGGGAGAGATCCGCAGCCGGCGGTCACGCAAGGGGTCGGTTTTGTTGTCGCCGTTGCCGTCGGCCCAATCGACGCGCAAACCGGCGACCCAGCGAGGCTTGAAGCCCCAGGTTCCCTGCAGGTAGGTGCCCCAGTCCCGCAGTACCTCCGCGGGGAGCAGGGTCCCGTCTTCGGTTACCTGGGCGGCCGCCTGGTAGTCGCGCATCATCGCCTCCGCCTGGACGGCAAAGAAGGGCCATCCCCTCTGATTTCTCAGCGGCTTCCACTTGCCATAGAAGTCAATGCCGGTGATGTCCGTGCGGGCATCGGGGCCGGTCGCGTTGGGGCCGGTCACGTGCGACAGGCCCGTGAGGACTGTGAAGGAATCGGTGAGGTCGAACGAGCTCGACAGCCGGCCGAGGAACAGAAGGTCTCGAGCCGTCCGCACATCGCGCTCCAGGAGTTCTCGACCCGCGAACTCCTCGCCGGGCTCCGACCGAAACGAGAAGGCGGTCTCCCCTTGGGAGTTCTGAACGTCCAGAGTGAACTCCGCAAAGAAGGGGGTGGGCAGGAGCCAGTTCAGCTGCATCCCCGGGCCGCGCAGCCCGTCCGGCCCGAGCAGCCGCGAGTTCACCACCGGCTGATCGATGAAGTCCCAGCTGTGGGGATGTTGCGGATTGAGGCGACCGAACGGGGAAAAGAAAGTGCCAGCCTTCACCTGGAGGCCGGCGGGCAGTGAAAGCGTGGTGAAGAACGCCTCCTCCAGCTCGACGAAGCTCTCGCCTTCCTCGTCGATCTGAAAGATGAGGAAGGCATCTCCTCGCAAGTAGGGGTCCACGGCTCCAGACATTGCGAGTTCTAGGTTTTGTACCGTGAATCCCCGGTTTTTGGGGTCGTGGGCGCCGAACTCGAGTATGCGCAGCTCGGATTCCCGCGCCGATGAGGCGCCGGCGGAGAAGAGTCCTCCGAGGGAGATGTCGATCAGCCTGAGGCCGGTGGCGGCCGGCGCCGGCGGCGCCGGTTCGCCCTGGCTCTTCGCCAGCTCTTCGAGTTCCGCCTCGAGGGCCTCGATCCGTTCGCTGGCCTGAAGCACGATCGCCCTCAACTCGGCCAGCTCGTCACTCGGCCTCGGGACTCCGTCCCGAGCCGCGGCGGCGCGAGATGGTGCGAGAGCCAGGAGCCCAAGGAGTACCAGGGCCGTTGCCTTGCGTCTACGATGGCGCCCGATGAGGCGCAGGAGCTTCCCGACGGCGACGGCTAGCACGGCGACCAGAGCGAGCACGCCGACGATGGATGGCCCGGCCGGGAGGTCGTAGGCGAAGGAGAGATGGAGCCCGACAAAGCTGCTGACGACGGCGACGCCGAGCGTCAGCGCCACGACGGCTCCGGTGCCCCGGGCGAGGAAAACCGCGGCAACCGGGGGAATGATGAGATAGGCAAAGACGGGAATCACGCCGCCGGCTCGGATGGCGAAGACGATGGCCAGTGCCAGCAGCAGGTAGAACAGCAGGTTCATGGCGTGGTCTTGGAGCGCGAGCTCCTCACCGGCCCCCTTGCGATAGGTGAGCGCAAAGAAGCGCTTGCGGAGAAGCACGTTGACGAAAGCGACGACTCCGAACACCAAGAGCATCAGCCGAAGCTCGCTGGAGTCGATGGCGAGCACGTTTCCGAACAGCACATCCTGGATGTCCGCCTCGCCGTGGGGGGTCTTGGCGATCAAGAGCACCGTTACCGCGGACGAGCCCGCGTAGAAGATGCCGATGATCGCCTCGAGACGGAGGCGAACATCGCGCACTCGAAGGCCCGAGAAGAGCACGGCGCCGATCAGGGTGAAGATCATGGACCACAGGAGCGGATCCCGGCCGGAGTAGGCAGCGTAGGCGACCCCCATGGATGAGATCTGGCCCAGGGCCAGATCGACGAAGACGATGCCGCGGCCGATGACGTGGATGCCGAAGTAGGCAAGGACGATGCCCATGACCGAGCAGGCCACCAGAGCCTGGACCATGAACGGGAACTCGAACCATTCGAACATCACCGCCCCCCTTGCCCTTCGCGGGCGGCCTGGAGCAACAGGGAGAGGTTGGTGTCGAACAGAGAGAAGTAGTCATCGGCGCCGTCGATGCCGTCGACCGACTGGCCGAGAGTGACGAGCGTGGCACCGGATTGCCTGGCGATCAGGCGTGCCGTCTTGGAGCTGTAGAAAGAGGTCATCAGGATGATGCTTATCCGCCGCGACTTCATCTCTTCCACCAGCGCGGCGATGTATCGGCCCGACGGGGGAATCCCGGGCTTCGGTTCGACGAAGGCCACGGCCTCGAATCCGAAGCGCTGTTCGAAGTACGGCCAGGAATCGTGGTACGCGACGACGGCAAGGCCCTCGAGGGCGGCGGCGTCTTCCGCCCAACGCGCGAGGGCGGCCTCGAGCCTCGCCAGAAAGGCTCTCAAGTTGGCCTCGTACTCCTGGGCGTGAGCGGGGTCCACCCGTATGAGGCCGGCAGCGATGTTGGCGGCGATGATCCGCCCGTTGGCAGGGTCGAGCCAGTAGTGGGGGTTGCCGTACGGATGGATGTCGCCCATGGTCCGGTCGGCCGCGACGGGAATCTGGAGCTTGTCGACACCTTCGGAGGCGTCGACATAGCCGGCCCCTCCCCTCTGGATCTTGGCGTTCCGCGAGTTCATCAGCAGGTTGGGAGCCCAACCCCTTTCGAGGTCCATCCCGACCAGGACGAACAGATCGGCTCGTTGCAACCTGACCAGGTAGGAGGGTTTGGCGTCGATAAAATGAGGATCCTGGTACCCCTTGGCGATCGACGTCACCTTGGCGAGATCTCCGGCGATCTCCCGGGCGATCGATCCGAGATCGGTGGTCGTGGCCACCACGTTGAGCTCCGCTCGCAGGGGCTCGACCGCGAGCACCAGCACCGGCAGGAGAAGCAGCGTCGGGTTGCCGAGGCGGCGAAGGACGAAGAGCGTTTGCAGGAACAGCATCGATGCAAGAGCAACGACGTTTTGGGGAAAGCGATGTAACAACATGGGGACCTCCCGGATTGCGCACCCTCGCGCCGAGGCCGGAGCGCGGAAGATCACGCCTGTCGAAACAGGCGTGGGCTCGTTCTTGTGACCTCAGGAGGTCAGGCGGGCGGTGCGCGAGGGGGACCGGAAACCCGTGCTGCGTTATGTGCCGCGGCCAGGACGACCACCGGCGCGATCGAGTCGGAGCCGGCGAGGGTGCTGGAGGACCCTTGGAGACTGGCGAACCTCTTGCTGGTGTGGATGCAGGCAACACACTCGTCGAGGTCCCGGTGCTCCTCTTGATCCAGGTGGGAGGCCGCGTCGGGGTGCGTGGCCTCGTCGTGGATCGTAGCGCCGGGCGGCGCGTGCGACAGGGCATGACCGAACTCGCTGACACTCTGTGCTGTGAATACCAGCGTGCAGGCAGCGAGTACGACGAGGTGCATCGGGCGCACGCTCCAGAATGACCTGCGAGCCCTCATGTGGCCTGCATCCTAGACCGGTCCGTCGCGAGAGGGCAAGCGGCCTCGCCCCCTAATTCTTCTGGGCCTACTCCTGGTCCAGACTGCCCTCGATCATGGTGGTCACCATGAAGCCGTTGCGGCCCTCGTACGAGAATGCATGGTCCTCACCGTCGAAATGGTGGGTCGAGCGCGCGAGAAGGAAACTCTCGGTGCTGTTCGCCGCCCAATAGGCGGTGTTCTTCACCACCGCTTGCTGGCCGTCGGCATCGATCACCTTGGTCAGCTGGATGTCGGCGAGACCGCTACCGAGCGTGGCTTTGGCCATGGAGTCTCCATCCTCCCAGGTGATCTCGTCTTCGCGGGTTTCCATCGAGGCCCACTCAACCGGGAACATCTTGCCCAGCCAGCCACCGATCGCTTCGCGTTGCTCGGGGCTGGTGGAGGTCTCGAAGGTGATCGTGGCCCACTCGGTGGTTCCGTCGCCGAAGTGGTCGCCGAGGTCTCCCGAGATCCAGACGACGACATCGGAGAGGTCGACCGAGCCCCAATGGCTTCCAGGCGCGAACTTCTGCGCCATGTTGAACTCGCACATGTGGCCGCCGCTCGGTTCGGTGTTGTAGTAGCAGGAGCAAAACAGCGGACACGAGCACGCTTCGATCGCGGTCGCCGTGATCCGATAGGTGTTATCCGCCTCTTCCCGCGCGGCGAGCAGGGCGCCGAGGCCGACGACCAGCAGGACGAGAGTGGCAATGACAAGCTTCTTGCGTTTCATGAGAATCTCCTTTGGACGAGTTGTGGTAGACGACCGGCGAGGACTGATCGCGTGGCTTCTTGCGGAGGCCGCGCCGGTTTGGAGCTAGCGGACGAAACATTAACTTAACATGGAGGGATAGTTCCGTCTATTTGTCAGGGGACGGCTCCGCCGGACAATCGATCGCACGGGTCCCCGGCCCCTAATCCAGTGCCGTGCTGTGGTCTCGACGTTTCACCACCGGCTGCTGATCAACTAGGGCAGCTCGTCTTCGGGCAGGCCGAAGTAGTGACCGAGTTCGTGGATCACGGTGTCGCGGATCTCGTCGAGAAGCTCGCGGCGGCTGGAGCAGATCTCGAGCAGCGGCCGGCGGTAGACGACGATGCGGTCGGGAAGATCGAGGCCGTAGGTCGAGGGGCCGCGCTCGGGCAGTGGCACCCCTTGATAGAGGCCGAGGAGGGTGTCGGTTTTCGGATTCAGCCCCACCGAGAGCAGGTCCTCGACGCGGGGCCGGTCCTCGACCGTCACCGCGACGTTTTCGATCGCGGCCTGGAGGTCGTCGGGGATCCTCTCGAGAGCCTGACGCACCGTTTTCTCGAATTCTCGAACGCCCATTCGCAGCACGCCGGTGACTCTACGGCAAAGGTGGCAAGGAGCGCCCTGTCTCTCGATAAGAGAGGCGGCTGTCCCCTACATTTCGTGTGAGGAGTGTGGAAGAGTAGGAAGTTCAAAGGAGAGCATGAGAATGAAGAATCTACGGGCATCGCTGGGCCTGGCTCCGATCGCTCTGCTGGCCCTGCTGGTTCAGACAACCGCGTGCGCGCCGTCCGGACAGCAAGCCGAAGAAAGCCAGCACGAAAGGGTCGGCGGACTCCCGGTTGCCGACGACATCTCCACGCGCCTGGCGCAATACGCACCCACCGAACTGTCCGCGGATCTTTCCGGCGTTCCCGAAGCTGAGATCGAAGCTCTGAAGGAGATCATTCGAGCGGGGCGCATCATGGACGAGATCTTTCTCGCCCAGGTCTGGGCCGGCAACGCGGGCATGCGCGCCGACCTCGCGGAAGCGAGCGAGGATCTGCGTACTTTCTTCGACATCAACTTCGGCCCCTGGGATCGCCTGGCCGAAAACGAGCCCTTCATTGGTGATGCCGAGCACCCCGAAGGAGCCGGCTACTATCCCGAAGACATGACCAAGGAGGAGTTCGAGGCCTGGCTCGAAGAGCATCCCGAGGATCGTGAGGCTTTGACCGGTCTTTTCACCCTGGTGCGTCGCGACGGCGACGCGCTGGTGGCGGTTCCCTATTCACAGGCCTTCAAGGAGCCTCTGGAACGGGCGGCGGATCATCTGCGGCGGGCGGCTGAGCTCACCGAGAACGAGTCGCTCCGGGTCTTCCTCGACTCGCGCGCCGACGCCTTCTTCTCGGATGACTACTACCAAAGCGACATGCATTGGATGGATCTCGAATCGCCGGTCGAAGTCACGATCGGGCCCTATGAAACCTACGAGGACGGCCTGTTCGGATACAAAGCCGCGTTCGAGGTTTTCGTTACGGTCAATTTGCCCGAGGAATCGGCCAAGCTCGACCGTTTCAAGAGCTTGCTGCCCTGGCTCGAGAGCAATCTCCCAATTCCGGACGAGCTCAAGAACGAGCGCGGCACCGAGAGTCCGATGCGGGTCGTCGATGAGGTTTACGTGGGTGGGGATTCGAAAGCCGGCGTGCAGACGCTCGCTTTTAATTTGCCCAATGACGAGAGGGTCCGCGAAACCAAGGGTTCGAAGAAGGTCATGCTGAGGAATGTCCTGCGAGCCAAATTCGAGAAGATTCTGGTGCCGATCGCCGAGCGGGTGATTGCTTCGGAGCAAGTCGGCGAGGTCTCGTTCGACGCCTTTTTCGCCGAGAGCCTGCACCACGAGCTGAGCCATGGCCTGGGGCCGGGCAGGATCACCGTGAACGGCCGGGAGACCGAGGTTCGCCTGGAGCTCAAGGAACTCTATTCGACTCTCGAGGAAGCCAAGGCCGACGTCATGGGGATCTACAACATCCTGGCCTTGATCGAGAAAGGCGAGATTGCCGCGGAATTCAGAACCACGCTCGAGCCGTCCTATGTCGCGGGGCTCTTCCGCTCGGCGCGGTTCGGACTCAGCGAGGCTCATGGCCGCGGCGTGGTCGCTCAGTTCAACTTCCTGCTGGAGAAGGGAGCGCTCGAGGTCGATGACGAGGGCCGCTTCCGCGCGGTGTCGGCGAAGTTTCCACGAGGGATCCGGGATCTTCTCAACACCATGCTCATGCTGCAGGCGAACGGCGACTACGACGGCACCAAGGAATTTCTCGATACCTATGGCGTGGCTTCCGAGGCGCTGGTTACTGCGGTCGCCCGCCTCGAAGGTGTTCCGGTGGACATTCGGCCGATCTACTCGCAGGCCGACGAACTCTCGCCGCCGAGCTAGAAGGGGTTCTCGAGCTCATGTCGACCCGAACCTTCGGCCAACGGATCACGCGCAACGAAGATCCGCAGCTTCTGACCGGCCGCGCGCTCTTCGTCGACGACGTCGAGCTCAAGGACATGGTGCACGTGGCCTTTGTCCGCAGTCCGTTCGCCCATGCTCGACTCGGAGCCATCGACACCGAGAGCGCGCTCGCGCGTGAGGGCGTGATTGCGGTCTACACGGCCGAGGATCTGGGAGACTACTGGCAGCCGGGACCACTGCTGGTGGCGCCGCCGCCGATCGAGGGAATCCGGTTCAATCAGCGCACCCAAGTGCCGCTCGCAAAAGACAAGGTCCGCCACGTCGGCGAGCCGGTGGTCATGGTGGTGGCCGAAAGTCGCTACATCGCCGAGGATGCCGTTGCCGAGATCTTCGTGAGCTATGAGCCGCTCGACGCGGTCGTCGATCTCGAGGCCGCGCTCGAAGAAGGCGCGCCACTGGTGCACGACGATCTCGATTCGAACGAGGCGGCGTGGGTCGCCCAAGAGAAAGGGGACTACGAAACGGCACGAGCGCAAGCCGACCTGGTTCTGTCCCGGCGCTTCACCTATAACCACGGCCTCGCGGCAGCGATGGAGAACCGCGGTGTGGTGGCCGACTGGGACGGACGAGAACAGCGGTTGACGATGTGGGATACCACCCAGGCGCCGATTCCGATCCGCAATGGCCTTGCGGAGTGCGTCGTCCAGCTGGATTCCATCGCGGAGCCGCACGAAGAGCACGATCCGCACGTCTCCCCGCCAGTCCTGGCCGATCGCCAGGCTCTCGAGCACCTGGTCGATCTGCTCCACCTGTCGATAGATTTCAGCGGTACCGATCCGGATTCCACCGGGATTCAGGACGGCGTCGGAGCGGCCGTGGATGACCATTCCCTCGTGGGAAGTCAGCTCGGCGAAATCGCCGTGGGACCACACCCCAGGGTATTTCTCGAAGTAGGCTGCGTGATACCTCCGACCGTCGGGGTCGTTCCAGAATCCGATCGGCATGGACGGAAAGGGAGCGGTGCAGACGAGTTCTCCCTTGACGCCGCGCACGGACCTGCCGCCGTCGTCGAACACCTCGACCCGCATGCCGAGGCCCCGGGCCTGGATCTCTCCGGACCAGACCGGTCCGATGGGATTTCCGACGACGAAGCACGAGATGATGTCGGTGCCGCCGGAGATCGACGACAGGCAGACGTCCCGCTTGATCTTCGCATAGACAAAGTCGAAGCTCTCGGGTGCCAGGGGGGATCCCGTCGAGAGAATCGTTCGTAGGCTCGACAGGTCGTGGGAATCCGCGGGCTGGAGGCCCGCCTTGGAGACGGCGTCGATGAATTTCGCGGAGGTTCCGAATACGGTGATGCGCTCCTTCTCGGCGAAGTCGAACAGCGCATTCGCGTCGGGATGGAATGGCGATCCGTCGTACAGCATCAAGGTCGCCTCGGAGGCCAGGCCTGACACCAACCAGTTCCACATCATCCAACCGCAGGTAGTGAAGTAGAAGACCCGGTCGCCGGGCTTCACGTCCGTATGCAGTCGGTGTTCTTTGAGGTGCTGGATCAGGGTGCCTCCGGCGCCGTGAACGATGCATTTGGGTGCACCCGTGGTGCCCGAGGAGTAGAGGATGTAGAGCGGGTGATCGAAGGGAAGCTGCCGAAACCGGATCGGATCCACCGTCGCCTCCCCGAGCGCTTCATCCCAGGTCACGGCAGCGCGGAGAGCCCCCGCATTCGCCCCGCGCGTGTACGGGACGATGACGACCCGCTCCAGTGAGGGAAGCTCGCCGCGGATCGCATCGACATGCGCGAGGGAGTCGTGGTTCCGGCCGTTGTAGAAGTATCCGTCGGCGGCGAAGAGCCTCGCACATCGGGGTTGCCAAACGCGCTGGACTTCTCCAGTGCGATCAGCAACTCGATAAAATCGGGCCGCGTCTCGGCCCCGACGATCATTTCAAGCAGTACTTTGTTTTCGGCATCCAGCTCGGGCCGCACCTGGATCATGCGGACCCTGGGGGGGAATATTTCTTCGAGATCAGCGAACGTTCGCGTCCAGGAGATGCCCTTGCGAACAAGCAATTGGTTGAGAAACAGCGACCGGGCCAGCACTTGAGCGTTTTTGTCCTCAGCCAGAGCGCTCCTATAACGGGCCTCTTCGAGCTGCAGCTTTCGCAATTCGGCGCGAAAATCGTTTTCTCGCTGGACCAGTTCCGGGTCCATCTCATAGTCCTGGGCATAGAAAACCATCATGCCGATAGCGGCCACGATCAGCACGGCGGCGGCGGTTCCGGTAAGGAACCAGAAGAGTCTTGCCCGGCCAAAGGGATGGGTGGCAAGATTGAGTTTCAGATTCACGGCCCTACTCTCAATGTACACTCAGATAGCCCCAGATGCCGGCGTCCTGGCTGCTGGCGTGGCCGCGCGGCGTACGCAGCGGCTCGACAGCGCAGCCGAATTCAGCCGGGATCCGTTCGGCCTCGCCCGCCGAGAGATCAAAGCCGCAAACAACGAGCTTTGTAACCGGGACTCCGAGACTGTCGTTTACGTACATCATCGTGGGATAGAGATCACCGGCGATGTCGGCCCAGGAATCGGCGGCGCGGCCCTGGCCAGGTGTCAACTCAACCCAGCGAACCATTTTCACGATGCCTTTTTCGACGGCGGCCATGCTTAGCGAGCGACCGGACCGTTTCGCCAGCAGAGTCATCTTGCCGCTGGGCAGCAGGTTCAGCGTTTCGGCCATGGAAAGGGAAACAAACCCAGGCCAGAGCCCGGCGTTCTCAAACGGCGCCTCATACTGGCGCACGACCTCCGGAGGCGTTACCGCCACCAGTGCCGCAACCCGCTCTCCGGCGGGCCAAACCTGGCAGGCGATGCTCGCTTGATCGACATCGAACGGTACCGTCTTCTTGAGCCGCCAGCGAATGAGACGCATGCGCTCTTTCTGATCTCTGGGCAGCTGGTCGAAGTCCAGCACGGTGAGCCGGGCGGAGGAGTCGGGCAGAATGAGCGCGACGTCGGGACGCCGCACCGCGCCCAGCTCATCGAGAATCGAGCGGATCGTCTGTTCCAGCAGATCGGGCTTGATCACGTTGGGCCGGGCCGGGGAGGGGTCCAGCACGCCCTCGGGCAGTTCACGCGACGAGACGGCCTCGACATCGAAATTCTTCGCATTACGGCGAACACCCGAAACCGTCCGGTCGGTGATCTCGAACACCAGCAGCGGTGGCGGGTCCATCACAAGATATTTGAGCCGGCTAAGCAGCATGGATCGTTTTCCGTTCACGGCGGCGCTGGGCTAGTCGATAAACGTCGCTTTGTCGATCTCGCGCAAGGTCGTGATCCCTGCTTTCACTCTTTCGACGGCCGATTCGCGCAGGGTCGCCATGCCTTCATCGCGCGCCGCTCGGGTAATTTCGGACGAAGGACGCCGATCGAGGATCAACTCGGTGATGCGGTCAGACATATTCAGCAGTTCGTGAATCGCGGTGCGGCCCCGGTAACCGGTTCCGGCGCATTCAATGCAGCCGGC
>JADFQD010000006.1 GCA_022561975.1 Acidobacteriota bacterium | reverse complement strand
ATCCGACTTACCGATGCCTGGTCGCGGACCGTCCACAGTCGGTACTGGACGGTCCCTTCAGCCGCCTCCAGCTCCGGGGCAGCGCCGCTCATCGTGGCGGCCAGCATGGCCCGCAGCCCGCCCGGGTCCCGGTACAGGGCCATCAGCGGGCTGAAGACCGCGTGGCACGCCTCCATCAGCCGTAGCCGGTCCTCCTTGGGGCCGGGCCTGGTCTGCTCGTGGGGCAGGATGACCTTGCGTCCGTACTCCTCCAGGTGCACCGCGCGGCGTTCATCGAGGATCAGGAGCTCTGGGGAGTTGATCAGAGCCTGCCCCCCGGTCTCCCTGGCCAGATAGCGCAAGGTCGCATGCACCTCGGCCTCACGCCGAAACCCGCTGTCCCCCACGGTTCGGGCGCCGGGAGCATTTCGAGTCTCGGCTCTCGTCACGTCGATCACTTGGCGATCGAGCCCGGGGAGATCGACCGGGTAGATCGTGTAACCGAGAACGTTGGCGGTCTCGACCAACCGCCGATACAGATTGTTTCCGTACGGTCCTCCCCGATCGAACAAAATCCGGCTGGTATCGCTGAGCAGGAAATCGGACGGTACGAACGGCCATCCGCCGGAAAGAAGAATCATCACCTTACGACCGGGCGGCTTGGCAAAGCTGCGCAAGGTCGCCGAAGCCGCCGCCACCGATCGGTTCAGCTGTTCGGTCAGGGAACCGATATAGACGCGCTCCTCGGGGGTGAGATCATTCGCGAACCCCCCCGCCAGTTCGAAGTCGTCAGCGCCCGAGCTGAAGATTTGGTCAAAGGTTGCGAAATCGTAGCGCCTGCGCTCGGCGATTCTCTGCAGTCCTTTGGAAGGCCGAACCATGGCCTCGTCGAGCGCCCGCTCGAGAGGCCTCTGCAGAGAACTCCAGGAGCTGAGCATCTCTAGACCCCTGCCGTCGTAGGCGACGATCGCCATGCGGTCCTCCGGCTTCAAATAGGGAAGATCGACCTTGAGCGACGCCAGGACCGCGTTGCGGTCCATCTTGAGGCTGAAAAAATCGTCAATGAACACCAGATAGCTCGTAGAAACCGGCTCCCCCGGCATCAGCGACGGAACCCCGGGCGGTCCTTCGGCCCTGTCCGCGGTAGCGGAGGCCGTCGCCTCCAGCGCCACGCCCTGGCGAACTTCGCTGAAGTAGTCGATGGCAACTTCCTCCCCGTCGATCATCAGAAGAAAATCATCCGCCCCCAGGCCACGGATCTGCGTCCCCCGTTTATCGGTAACCACGACCTCCAGGTTGATCACCCGGACATCGAGAACTTCCCCGAAGACGCCGGCCAAAGCCGAGCGTGGCGATGACTCGACGCGCGGGGCGCCCGATCTGTCCTCCTGCGCCCCGGCAGGGGACGAACCAGCGGCGGCGATGATCACAAGGGCAAGGAAGGCGAAGACTATTGTGGGCTTTCTCATAGCAAACTCCTGAACGCAAACCTCGTGCCGAACCCCGCCGGCCTCCGGGATCTAGCTCGCACGGCTCCGCTTTCTCATGGCGACTTGCTCGACCAAGCGATCTGCGTGAACCCTCGAGTTCTCGATGAACAACTTGCCGATGTCGCGCCCGACTTGAACGGTTCCGGCCAGATAGAGTCCGGGCACATTGGACTCGCAGGTCTCGGGGTCGAAGGCCGGCACCAGGGTCTCGGCCTCGAACGTGACGCCGCAGCTACGCGCCAACCCGATGTCGGGCTCGTAGCCGATCAGAACATAGGCCGCGTCGACCGGCACACGCTCGGCGCCGGCCGGTGTTTCGAGATCGACCCAGCGAGCCCCTCCGGGCCGCTGCCCGAACTCCACAACCGCCGAGCTGTGCCGGAATTCGATCGAGCCTTCCGCCACCCGATTCTCAAAATCGGGCTTCATCCAGTACTTGACGGTGTCCTTGACCGCTGGACGGCGGTGAATCACGGTCACCTGCACGTGGTTTCGCCACAGATCCAACGCGGCCTCCACGGCCGAGTTGCCTCCACCTATTACGGCGATGCGCTCGTCAAAGTGGCGATAGGCCTCACGATAGCGGCAGTGAACCCAGGCGTGCTCTTCGCCCGGCACCGTCAGCCGGCGCGGCCGGTGGAAGTACCCTTGCGCCAGCGCCACGGCGCGAGCGCGGCGCCGGTATTCCGAGGCCTCTCGATCCGCCGACCGGCTCGTGATCTCGAACTCTCCCTCTGTTCGGGTCAGTCCAGTGACCTCCTCGTGCAGCGCCACGGGTATCTCGAACCGCGCCGCCACCGCTCGGTAGTAGGCCAACGCCTCTCTCCGGCTCGGCTTGTCGTGCGGCGTCGGCAATGGCACTCCAGCGATCTCCATGAGGTCGCGGGTGGTGAAGAAATTCATGTACACCGGGAACTCGACCAAGGCCGCCGCGATCGGACCGCGATCCACCAGCAGGACATCCAGACCGGCCTGACGGGCTCGCGCCCCGATCGCGATCCCGGTGGGTCCCGCGCCGACCACCAGAAGATCCAGAAGCGAGGTGCCGTGGGGCTCAGCCATCGGTCCGAAGGCGAGTCATCCACAGGGCCACTAACGACACAAAGACAACCACGCTCAAGGCCTGGGCGAGTGTCAAAGCCCCGAAGAATCGGTCGTCTTTGGCACGCAAGAACTCGACACCAAAGCGTTCGAGAGCCAAGAGGCCAAACGAGATGATGGCCACCCGGCCGACCTGCACACGCTTCTTGACCAAAAACGCCCCCAGGACACAGATAGCCAGAGCCGCAAACGTCTCGTAAAGCTGGGTGGGATGAACCGAGACCAACTCGTTCGCGGAGACCCCGTCCGGGATCATCGCGCCGTATTCACTGTGCATGAAACCAGCGGTCGTGGGTGCCGGCAGGCCGTACGGGAACTTCACCCCCCACGCAAGATCGGTGGGATAACCGTAGTCGTCGCCCACCAGAAAGCAGCCGACTCGCCCGACGGCGTACCCGATAGCCACCGCCGGGCCCGCCACGTCGGCCACCGACCAAGCGGCCAACTTGCGCCGCCTGATCGTCCAGAGCACAGCCAGGGTGCCGCCGATCAGGGCTCCGTACCAGACCAATCCGGAACGGTCGAGAAGCAGACGCCAATCGCCGTAGAGGATCGCGTAGTAAACCTTCGCGCCTACGATGCCACCGATCCCGGCCGCCAGCAGCAGGGCGCTCGAATCCTCTTCGTCGCCCAGTCCGAGCCCCCTCAAGCCCCACCGAAGTACCGCCCAAGAGGCCAGAAACGCGAGCACCATCATCAGCCCGAACGGACTGATGGAAAGAGAGCCGATATGGAAGAGTTCGCGAATCATCTTGTTCCGGAGCCAGCCGGTCTCAGCCGGCGGGCAGGCCGGTTATCGTAACAGGGCGGGAGCCCACGGATCACACGGGGTGCGCAGAAGACGAATCGATCACCGCGCGGTCCATAAACTCGTCGAAACGCCGTTCGTCCGCTCCTCGAAACCACACAAACCGCGCCCCAATCCCGTGCACCCTCTCGACCTCGGGATCCGCCATGCGAACCACCTCTGCGCGGGCCTCGATCGCGTCCTTCTCCCCCGGCAGCTCCATCTTGAGATCCAGGGTCGAGCCGGCCGGAAACTGCTCGCTTGTCCGGATCAAAAGGCCCGAGCGCGAGATGTTCACCGTTTGCGCGATACGCAGGATCTTACCGGCCCCCAACTCCACGGCGACCCTGACCATGACGCGGGCGTGCGGCCGGGGAGCCTTGCGCAGGAAAGATGACAGTGCGGATTCGAGCTCTCCAGCCGACTGGCTGAGATTGACCAGTCGCACACCGAGGTTTTGAAGCGGCTCCAAATCGAAGAGATCCGCAGCCGAGGCCATGACAACTGTCCGTGGCATGGCCGACTGCAAGTGCTTCTCGAGGTCCCGCCAGAACGCTACGGTTTCGTAGTCAGGAAGAGGATGGACGAGAATCAGGAGTTCGGGAGTTGACTCCGTAAGCCTCTTGGCGGCCGATTTCGGATTGGTCACGTGCTCGAGCAAAATGCCCTGAGCCCGCTTTAAGGTTGGCGCGAGAGCATCCATCGCCTCCTCGCTTGCAACGATCACGACCTTTTGTTTCATGCTTGGCAAGCAGCACTCCCAACGCGTTCGACCGGGCGTTTTGACTCATTCGATCCTACGTCTGACGAGCATGGTTACGCAAGTCTTACGCCCGGTGCTGGCGGCCTGCGCGGCTAGCAGCGTTGCTCATTTTCTTTGGTTGCTTGCCGGTTGCACAACGCTGACGAAGCATGGTGAACTCAGAGACAAGGGGCGACATGACCTTGCGAAGCCGACTATCCGCCAGAGCCCAGGAGAGCTATAGGACGTCGCTTTCGCTCGGTGAAGAGGCGTGTCCGTAAGCCGCTTGTCCGGGATGGCTGGAATCGGCGTCGATCGCATGGGGTCGCGCGCCAACCAGGCCGCAGACCCGCAGATCCTGCGCTTGGAGAACCTCGACACCGACCTGAGGCCGCCGCCCGGCGTAGCGGAAGCGACCCGAATCGCAACGGACCGGGATGATGCCAACAGCTACCTTCCCTTCCTCGGGGCCGACGAACTGCGCCAAGCCGCAGCCGAACGGGTCGCGGGCAGTACGGGCGTCGACTACGAATGGCGGAGATCGGCCGTGATCTCGGCCGGTGGTCTGAACGGCATTCTCAATGTTCTCTTGGCGCTTCTCGAACCCGGCGACGAGGTCGTACTCACCGACCCGATCTATATCGGGCTGATCAACCGGGTGCGCCTTGCGGGCGGGGTTCCCCGCTTCACTCGTAGCGAGATCCGGGACGGAACCTGGCGCCTGGAGCGCTCCAGCCTGGCATCTGCCGTTACCCCGCGCACCAAGGCGTTTCTCATGATGAGCCCCGCCATGCCTTCCGGCGCCGTCTTCACCAGCGACGATTGGGCAGCGGTCTGCGCCGCCTGCCGCGATGCCGGCGCTTGGATGATCTATGACAGCGCCATGGAGCGCATTCTCTTCGACGGACTCGCGTCTCTGCATCCGGCCTCGTTTCCGAGTATGGCCGACCGGACGATTACCGTTGGATCCGTTTCGAAGGAGTATCGAATGATCGGCTGGCGTGTCGGCTGGATCGTCGCACCGCCGTCGATCATCGATGACATCGCCCTGGTGAGCATCTCGAACGTCGTCTGCAACGTAGGCATCGCTCAGCGAGCGGCGGCCGTAGCCCTTCGCTCCCCAACGTCGGAACTCGACGCGGCCACGGCAATCTGGCAAGCACGGCGCGACGTGATCCTCGGCGAACTCGAGGAGTTCGGCGTGATCAAGCCCTCTGGAGGTTGGTCGCTGCTCCTCGACACCTCCGAACTCGGGATGACCGCCATCGAAGCCTCCGACCGCCTGCTCGATCGAGGCAAGGTCGCCGCGACTCCGATGACCGGCTGGGGCGGAGAGCGAGCCTCTCGCTTTCTGCGCTTGGTATTTTCGAACGAGCCGGTAGACAGGCTAGAAGGCCTGGGCGCGCGATTCGAAGCAGCGCTTCGCTGACGGCCATGCCAAGCGATAGGGGCTTGCTAAGCACCCCTAGTACTATCCCCCGCATGTCCAACCGCCTGAGCGCCCTCGAACCGACCGGCGATGAAATGCGGGAGTTGACTCGGCTCGCGACCGACCGGATCGTGGAACATATCGAGTCGCTGCCACGGCAGCCCTCGCTCGATATCGCGGGCGGCCGTGAGCTTGCGGCCTCGCTGGCGGAAGGTCCACCCGAGGTCGGAACGTCGGCGGAGGAACTCCTCGAGCTGATCTTCGAGCGCGCCACCCCGACCAGCTTCACCAATCCCGGGCCGGGCTTCATGGCCTACATCCCCGGTGGCGGACTGTTCGAGTCGGCCCTGGCCGACTTCATCGCCGGTGCGATCAACCGCTACGTCACGGTGTGGACCGCAGCGCCGGGCTTGGTGCAACTGGAAGTCAACGTAATCCGCTGGTTCTGTCGAATGATCGGCTACTCCGATCGCGCGGGAGGCTTTCTCTCGAGCGGCGGATCGCTGGCCAACTTCTCAGCCATCTTCACCGCCCGGCGCGAGCGTCTACCCGAGAACTTTCTCGACGGCACGATCTACGTGTCGAATCAGGTCCACCACTCGGTCGGCCGCGCCGCGACGCTCGCCGGGTTTCCGGAGTCGGCGCTGCGAACGGTGGCCGTGGACAGCGAACGGCGCATCGATCTCCAGAATCTCAAAGAGTTGATCGGTGCGGACCGCACCTGCGGACGCAAACCTTTCCTGGTCGTGGGCAGCGTCGGTACCACCAACACGGGCGCTATCGACGATCTCGAAGGCCTCGCCGAGGTCGCCTCCAGCGAGCGGCTCTGGCTTCACCTGGACGCGGCCTACGGCGGATTCTTCGCCCTGACCGAGCGGGGCCGGAAGCGCATGGCCGGTATCGAGCTCGCCGACTCGATCACGCTCGATCCGCACAAGGGTCTTTTCCTGCCCTATGGGACCGGCTGCCTGCTGGTCAAGGACGTCGGCACCCTCCAGCGCGCACACACGGTTGAGGCCGACTATATGCCGCCGATGCAGGACTCCGAGGAGCTGGTGGACTTTTGCGAGATCTCGCCCGAGCTGTCCCGCGATTACCGGGGTTTGCGGGTCTGGCTCCCCATCAAGATCCACGGGCTGGAAGCCTTCCGCAGCGCTCTCGACGAGAAACTCGACCTTACCCAGGAAGCGCATCGAGAGCTGCAAGCGATCGCAGGCATCGAGATCGTGGCCGCACCGCAGCTCTCGGTGGTCGCGTTCAGGCTCGCGCCTCCCGGAGTTGCCGAGCAAGACCTCAACCAACTCAATCGCGATCTGCTCGAGCGAATCAACGCCAAGAAGCGCGTTTTCTTGACCGAAACCGTGCTCGACGGGCGTTTCGTGATCCGGATCTGCGTCTTGAACTTCCGCACCCACCGCGACCGCATCGAGATGTGCCTCGATGACATTCGGGCCTCGGTCCGCGAGGTCCTCGCTAGCGATCGTTCAGCGACCAGTCGTAGTCGAGATACTTGACCGAAGGATCGGCGTCGCGAATCTGCTGCGCCAGATCTTCAGGCAGGTGCGGCAGGATCCAGTCCAAAACCTTGCCGCGCGAGAAGAACGCGACCACGGTGCTGCCGCCGGTGAAATCGCCGGCGTACCATTTAAAGATCGACGAGACCCACAGAGTGTCTCCCTGTAATCGCAATCCCTTTGCGGAATCCCCCAAGAACGCCTTCGTCTGCTCCTCTAGCTGGCGATCGAGATCGGCACCCCGGTAAGGCTCGAAGCGCAAATCCGGACAGCTGGTCGAGGCGCAGACCACCGCGAAGTGCACTCGTGGATCGCCCTCGGCCCGCGCGCGACTCTCGATCTCGTCGAGCGTCAGGTCCTCTCCGGCGACCGGGAAGGTCTTGGTGTCGAAAAAACCTTCCGCCACCTTGACCGATTCGATCTCGGGATAGCCGTCGAGCACGAACCTCGCCGTGACCGCGTTGTAGACGTTGCACCAGAAAGCGATCCGTTGCTCTCGAGGCGCCTCGCCGGGCCGCGCATCCACGAGACTCGCGAGATAGGACTCCAGATCTTCGCTCTTGGATTGAAGACCGGCGTAGTCGAGTCCCCCCGACCTGTGAAACTCGACAAGTACACGCGCCCACGGTGCGTCTGAAGGCAGTGCCCCTGGCATGGCATCCATGGCCTCGAAAGCGGTCTCCGCGGCTCCGGAACAGGCTGCGCCGAGGATCGCGGACAGTAGGAGTGCCAGGACAGGGCTACGTTCGCTAGCTCTCATGGCAACTCCTCCAACGATAACGACCGGACACCGACGCTAATTCCCCGTTGTCCTCGCCGCAACACGGCATCCATACTACGGCGAGCCTTCGGCTGCTAGAATCCGGTGATCAGATGCTTAGCGATCTCACTCGCGAGAGGTACGAGCTTTTCGCCAAGTTGGTCCGGCGAAAGTCGAAGACCGGTAGATGGCTGATTCTCACGCACGACAATCCCGATCCTGACTCGATCGCCTCGGCGGCCGGTCTCGCCAAGATCCTGCGGCGATCGTTCCGGCGCCAGGTGCGCGTCGCCTATGGCGGCATTATCGGGCGCGCCGAGAATCAGGAAATGGTCAAGCAACTCGGGCTCCGGCTGAGCCACATCCGTCGCTTGGATGTGCGCAAATACAAGCACTTCGCGCTCGTCGATACACAGCCGGGTACCGGCAACAATCAACTCGATGGCATCACCCCGGACCTGGTCTTCGATCACCATCCCATTCGTAGCGCGACGCGCAAGGTCCCTTTCGCCGATATTCGTACCGATTACGGTGCCACCGTCACCATGATCGCCGAATACATCGCCGCCAGCGGCTGGGACTTGACCAAAAAAGAGGCGACCGCGTTCCTCTACGCCGTGCGATCGGAAACCCAAGACTTTGGTCGTGAGTTTTCGACCGCGGATCGGCTCCTCTTCGATGAGCTCTTGCCGCAGGCAGACCTCCGCGCCCTGGCCCGGATCCAGACTCCCAGGCTCCCCCTGTCCTACTACCAGACCCTTCACGAAGCGCTGGAGCGCTTGCAGTCGGTGGGGAAGCTGGTGGTGAGCAACCTCGGCAGTGTGGACATCCCCGACATGGTCCCCGAGATTGCCGATCTTCTGCTCCGAATGGAGGGCAAGACCTGGTCTTTCTGCACGGGAGTGCACGGGGATCGTCTTTACGTATCTTTGCGAACCAGCAACTCGCGAGCCGACGCCGGGAAACTGATTCGCCGCCTGTTGGGCCGGCGTGGCAAAGGCGGCGGTCACGGGATGATGGCCGGAGGATGGATCCAGTGGGAAGGAACCCGCAGTGGTACCGCCGAGGGCCTCCAGAAGTATCTCGCTCACCGGCTCGCCAAGATTCTCAAGCAAAATCCCGACCGTCTGGCGCCGATCAGGATGAAGACATCACGCGACGAGACCGAGGCCGGCTAGCAGAGTGTCCTCTGTCCTATTCCCATTCGATCGTGGCGGGTGGCTTGCTCGTGATGTCATAGACAACCCGGTTAACGCCTCGGACCTCGTTCACGATTCGATTGGCCACGACAGCAAGAAACTCGTGTGGCAGAGGACTCCAGTCCGCGGTCATGAAATCTTGGGTCTCGACCGCTCGCAGGGCGACCACGTTTTCATAGGTGCGGCTGTCGCCCATGACACCCACCGTGTGAACCGGAAGCAACACCGCGAACGCCTGGCTCACCTTGTTGTAGAGGTCGCGACTGCATAACTCCTGAATAAAGATGGCATCGGCCTCTTGCAGCGTGCGAATGCGTTGGGGTGTGATCTCACCGAGAATCCGCACACCCAGCCCGGGGCCCGGAAACGGATGCCGCCCGATAAGCTCCTCAGGCAGCCCGAGTTCACGCCCCAGCTGCCGGACCTCGTCCTTGAACAGCATTCGCAACGGCTCGATCAGTTCGAAACCGAGCCTTTCCGGCAACCCGCCGACGTTGTGGTGCGTCTTGATCACCGCCGAGGGCCCCTTGATCGACACCGACTCGATCACATCCGGATACAGGGTTCCCTGGGCGAGATAGCCGGCTCCATCGAGTCTTTGCGCCTCTCCCTCGAACACTTCGATGAAAACGCGCCCTATCGTGCGGCGCTTTTCCTCGGGATCGCTGATCCCTTCGAGCGCACCCAAAAACCGCTCTCGGGCATCGACCACCGTAACCGGCAGCCCCAGGCCGGTGCCAAGACTGTTCTCCATGTGCCTGCGCTCGTCCTTGCGCAGTAGCCCGGTATCGACGAAGACCGCCGAGAGGCGCTCGCCCACGGCTCGTCGCAGCAAAACGGCTACTACCGAAGAGTCGACACCGCCGGAAATACCGCACAACACTCGGCCGGTGGGAGCCTGCCTCCGGATCGTCTCGACGGCCTCTTCCAGGTACGACGCCATCGCCCAGTCTCCACTGGCGCCACAGATCCGGTAAAGAAAATTGTGCAGAATCTCCTGTCCCGATGCCGTGTGCGACACCTCGGGGTGAAACTGGATGCCATAAATGCCGCGCTCGGCGTCTTCGAGACCAACGATCGGAGCGCTCTTGCTCGACGCAATGAGCCGAAAGCCGTCCGGAACCTTTGCCACCCGATCACCATGGCTCATCCACACGGTTTCGCTCGCGGCCAGACTGTCCAAAAGCTCGGAGCCGTCGAAGATCTCGATCTCGGCGCGGCCGTATTCGCGGTCCGTGGAGGCTTCGACTTCGGCCCCGAATTGCTGGGCGATGAGGTTGAACCCATAGCAGATACCCAGCACTGGAACGTCTAGATCGAACACAGCCGGATCGACTCGGGAGGCGTTCTCATCGTAAACCGATTGCGGCCCGCCCGAGAGAATGACTCCGATCGGTTGGAGTTTGGCCATCTCGCTAGCCGCCATGGCGCACGGATGAACCTCGCAGTAGACCCGGTTCTGACGCAGCCGCCTGGCGATGAGCTGGGTGTACTGACTCCCGAAATCCAGCACGATGACCGTCTGGTGGCGAGCGGAAAGGTCGGTTTCCTGGCCGCGAAGGTTGACACCGTTGCCGGATCTTGAAGCCGGATTGCTCACAGCTCGTGCTCCGACTTGCGTTCGCGGTTCATGAGTTCCTCCAGCGCTTCGCGCGGATCCTTGTCCTCGTAAAGAACACGCATCATCTGGTCGGCTATGGGCATTTCGATCCCCTGGCGCCGGGCCAGTCCGGTCAGCGAGCGGGAGTTTCGAATGCCCTCCGCCACCATGGCGGTCTCCGCCTCAATTTCGGCCAGGCTCTTGCCGGCCGCGAGCGCCATTCCCGCGCGGCGGTTGCGCGAAAGACCGCCGGTACACGTCAAAACCAGATCGCCCAGGCCCGCCAGCCCCGAGAAGGTGCGCTCTTCGCCGCCGCAAGCCACGCCCAAGCGGGTCATCTCGTGAAGCCCACGTGTGATCAGAGCCGCCACCGTGTTGTGTCCCAACTCCAGCCCGGCCACCACACCGGCCGCCACAGCGATCACGTTCTTGGCCGCACCGGCAAGCTCGACGCCGACCACATCGGAAGAGGAATAGAGCCGAAACCTCGGTGTTGCCAGTTCCTCTCGCAAACGCTTCGCGAGCCCTGGAGCCTCCGATGCGACAACGGCGGCGGTCGGAGCCCCGCGGGCGAGTTCGGCCGCAAAGGTCGGGCCCGAAAGCACCGCAAAGCGAATCTCTCGTCCCACGGCCGAAGCCTCCTCGGCGCAAACCTGGCTCATCCGAGCCGAGGTCTCCGTTTCCACGCCCTTGGTAGCCGAGACAATCGTCACCGGCGCGGCGCCGAGGCCCGCCCGAACACGGGGATCCGGCGCGGCGGCCAGGAGTTCCTTGATGGTGCTGCGAAATCCGTGCGATGGCACGACCACCAGCACCACGGCGCTCTCATGGACTTCCACAAGATCGCGAACGATGTGCAGACTCTTCGGAAAAACGACGCCTGGTAGGTATTTGTGGTTGTCGCGAGTCTTCGCCAGCCTACAAGAGAGGTCTCTGTCACGGGCCCAGAGCAGAACGTCATGTCCGGCATCCGCGAAGTGCACGGCGAGCGCAGTTCCCCAGGAACCCGCTCCGACCACGCCCAGTTTCCAGCTCAACCCGACCTACCTCCCAAGCGGTATTCGGTCCCGGTTCGCAGGCGCCGAAAGTTACCGCGGTGGCGAACCAGCACCAGGGCGCAAACCACGGCTGCGGCCAGCCAGCCCATCCGCCCGGCGGCCGCCGGATAACCCAGCCGCTCCGGCAGGGGCCAGAGTATCGGCAAAGCCGCAACCGCCAGAATCGATCCCAGCGAAACCATACGCCAAAGCAAGAGAGCCAAGAAAAAGATCACCACGGACAGCCCCGCGGCCACAGGATTCATCGCACTGAGGGCTCCGAAGCCGGTGGCGACACCCTTGCCGCCACGAAAGGCAAGGAACGGGGAAAAGACGTGTCCCAGCACGCAGGCGAGCGCCGCGCCGGCCAGAAGCTCATCCGGCAGACCGGCGGTCCGCCCGAACCAGACCGGAACGAAGCCCTTGGCGATATCGAGCATCAGACCTAAGAGAGCGACGGACGGACCGGCTGTGCGTAGAGCGTTGGTGGCCCCAGGGTTGCCGCTGCCCAGGTCGCGAAGATCGCTCCCGGTCCGAACCCGAACCGCCAGATAGCTGAACGGAATCGATCCCAGGAAGAAGCAGCCGAGCAGAAGGAGTATCCCGTTCATCGACCACTCTGCAACGCGACCCCGCCTCTCACGGCCTGCTCTGGGCGTCGGCACCAGCCGAGAGCCCGTATTCCGACATCGCAGCGCCCAGCAATTTCCGGCGCAGCAGATCCAGGGCCCACTGCGTGGTCAGCCGGCGCACGCGAGCACGGTCTCCGGGGAACTGAAACCGGCGTTCGATCATGTCCGCTGCGCCACCGCCCGCGAGCGCCACATGCACGGTTCCCACGGGTTTCTCCGGGGAACCTCCGCCGGGACCGGCAATTCCGGTGACCGCCAATCCGTAGTCCGCTCCGAGCCCTTCGCGGGCGCCCCGGGCCATGGCTTCGGCAACCTGTGCACTCACCGCTCCATGGTCTTCGATCATTTGCTCCGGAACACCCAGCAGACTGACCTTGAGTGAGTTCGAGTAGGTGACCGCCGCACCCAGAAAGTAGGCGCTGCTGCCGGCAACAGCGGTGAGTCGCTCGGCGACGCCACCACCGGTGCAGGATTCGGCAGTCGCAACGGTTTTCCCACGCTCCACGAGAAGGCACCCCACAACGGCTTCGAGCAGAGCGTCGTCGCCACGGCCGAAGGCGTAGACATCGAGCAACTGCTCGAGCAACCGTTCCCGCGGCTCCAACCAGGACTCCCGCTCTTCGACCGAGCCGCCGGTGGTGAGACCCACCGTCACCTCTCCAGGCGACGGCAGCAGCGAGACGCCCTGATTTCCGAATTCCGAATAGAAGGGCTGGAGCAGCCCTTCCAGATCCGATTCCGCGAGGCAGGCGACCTTGAAAACTCGGCGCTCAAAACCGCCGCCGGGCGCGTGTTCGACGAGCCAAGGCTCCAGGGCCTGATCCACGAGGCCGTGGAGTTCGTCGGGCACCCCCGGGAAAAGGAAAAAGGTCGTTTCGCCCTCCTCGACGCGCAGGCCCGGAGCCGTTCCGCGCCGGTTCTCGAGTACCACCGCCCCTTCGATCACATCCGCCTGGCGTTCGTTGACCGGAGCCATATCGCGACCGAAGCTGGCGAACTTTCGGCGGATATCTTCGATGATGGCTGGATCGCGTATCAGGGCTCGACCCAACGCTCCTGCGACCGCCGCTCGGGTCAGATCGTCCTGTGTCGGTCCCAATCCACCGGTCACGAGTACCAGTGAGGCCTCGGCACCGGCTCGCTCGACTTCGCGCTCGATATCCACAATGCGATCGCCCACGATCACCTTGCGCCTAACCTCGACCCCGTGATCAGCCAGACGATCGGCGAGGAACAGCGAATTGGTATCCGCCCGGTCGGATCCAAGGAGTTCGCTGCCGACCGCAATGATCGTTGCCCGCATGGTCTGATGATACCGGGAACTCGGGGACACCCGTCACACGGGTGTCCCCTGGCGATTACGTCACTTGGCTCGGCAAGATGCGGTCGCTGATCAGCTGGGGAGGTTCGATCCGCGATTCGGCGACCACGAAACACGCCGCGACCTCGGTCACGATCTCGGGCGCGGGGACTCGCAGATAGAGACGTGCGATTTCCTCGCCCTTCTCGACCTTGTGTCCGAGTCCGGAAAGATAGCGTAGCGATACGCCGTCGTCGATTCGATCGCCGTCGCGCAGCCGGCCGCCCCCCGCCTGCGCCATCGCGAGACCGAGACGCTGGGTGTCAACGGCCGCCAGATAACCCGACTCTGGGGCCGAGATCGTCACTATTTCGGGCGCCAGCTCGATCTCGCTTTCCAACCAGGATGGATCCCCCCCCTGCGCCTCGACCCAGCGCAGAAACTGCTCTCGAGCCCGCCCCGAACCGACCGCATCTTCGAGTGCCGATCGCGACACCGACACGCCGCTCAATCGCGACACCTCGACTCCCAGGGCATAGGTAACTTCCATCAAGTCGCGCCGCCCCTTCCCGTCGAGGCAGTTCATGGTCTCGAGAACCTCGGAGCGGTGCCCCACCCACTCACCCAACGGTTGACTCATATCGGTGAGAAAGGCGGACACCTTCATCCCGCAAGAGTCGGCCGTATCCACGAGATTCTTCGCCAGCTGTCGAGCCTCCCCAAGGTCGGGGATGAAGGCGCCGCTGCCGGTCTTGACGTCTAGGACCATGGCGGCGGCGCCGGTCGCGAGCTTTTTGGAGAGGATGCTGGCGGTGATCAGTGGAATCGAATCGACGGTCGCCGTAACATCGCGCAGAGCGTAGAGCTTGCGATCGGCCGGCGCCAGGTCTCCCGTCGCCATCCCTATCGCCATACCGCACGATTCGAGCAAACCTACACAGCGAGCCCGGTCGAAGGCAAGGTCGAGGCCCGGAATGGTCTCGAGCTTGTCTGCGGTCCCGCCCGTGTGTCCGAGGCCGCGGCCGGTCAACATCACGACGGGCTGTCCGCACGCAGCCAGAATCGGCGACAGTACCAGCGACACCTTGTCCCCGACTCCACCGGTCGAGTGCTTGTCCGCCAGGGTCGGAAACTGAGAGCCCAAGTTCCATTGCTCGCCCGACTCCAGCATCGCGATAGTGAGCGCTCGGGTCTCCTCCGGGTCGAGCCCACGAATCGCCGCGGCCATCAGAAAAGCTGCGAGTTGGGCGTCGCTCCAGGCGCCACTTGCCGCGGCCGCGACGACTTGGCGGATCTCGCTCTCTTCGAGCCGCTCCCCTCTGCGCTTGCGAGCCAGAATGGCGTAGGGGCTAGCCATACCGACTAGATCTCGTCCAGCCGGCGGCGCGCGTCGGGCGCATGAATCGAGTCGTCGTACTCGTCGAGCAGACGCTGATAGGCACTCGCAGCTTCGTCCCGACGCTCCAGGCTCTCGAGCGCTTTGGCAAGCTCGTAGAGAAGAACATCCGCAGGTAGCGAGGCGCTTTCGGAGTTCAAAAGGCCTCGAAGTTCCTCGACCACCGCGTCGCTCCGACCCTGGCTCTTGCCCAGGCTAATGAGATTGAGCTGCAAGCGGCCGGCGAGGAAGGTGTCGAATACATCCACCATGGCCTCTCGCCACAGAGCCTCGGCGCGTTCGTAATCACCGGAATCCGCAGCCAGGTCCCCGAGGTACGCCGCGGCAATCCCTCCCATCCCCTTGCCCTCGAAGTCGGCCCGGAGGATCTCGAATTTCGCCTTGGCTCGCAGCTTCCGGGTCTCTTCGTCTGCAAAGGACGGATCCTCGGAATCGTCCGGCGTCGGGTTCACAGCGTCGATGGGTGCGTTGTAGATCGCCAGCGCCTCCGTCAAGAGACCGTTGGCGCGCTCGGCCTGTTTACCGCGGTAGGCAACAACCGCGGCCGCGATAGCCGCCACGGCCACCACCGCCGCCGCGACCCCCAGCAGGCGGCGCGCGTGCCGGCGCATGTACTCGATCGTGCGACCCAGCCAGTCGAGAACCTCGTCCCGTTTCATGTCTTTTCGTGTCAGTCGGCTCATCGATGGTACTGCCTGATTCTCCTTGGTTGGCGCGGCTGGGAGGACTCGAACCCCCGACCTAGAGCTTAGGAAGCTCCCGCTCTATCCAGCTGAGCTACAGCCGCTCGGAGACCGGAGATACTACCCTAGCCCAACCCTCTCACCAAGCCGGAAACGAACTCTCTCTACTCTTCGTAGACGATCAATGACTGCAGCGGGTACTTGCTCAGTTTGGCGCGCCCCTTTAGGAAGAGCAGCTCGACGACAAAGCCGAGCCCAACGACCTCGCCGCCCTGTGAGGTCACGAGTTCGGCCGTCGCGCCCGCGGTACCGCCGGTGGCCAGCAAATCGTCGATAATCAGCACTCGCTCACCCGACTCGACGGCATCCTCGTGCATCTCGACTCGATCCGAGCCGTATTCGAGGTCATAGGACTGGCCCACCGTTCGGCCGGGTAGCTTCCCCGGTTTTCGCACCGGCACAAAACCGGCATTCAGGCTGTAGGCCACGATCGGAGCGAACATGAAACCTCGCGACTCGATCCCGACAACCTTGTCCACTCTCTGCTCTGAAAAGAGCCAGACGAATCTGTCTATCGTCATTCGCAGAGCCTTCGGGTTCTTCAGCAGTGTCGAAATGTCATAGAAGAGAATTCCCGGTTTGGGGAAATCGGGTATTTCCCGAATGTAGTTCTTGAGCTGCTCCATCTCCGCCTCCCGTATCAGTACACGATCTCGAACGATTCTGCGCTCGCGGTGCCCCTCATCTCGTATCTTTGCACCGAGCCGACCCGCGACCCGGTCGGCCCCTTGCGCAAGGCTTGCTCGAACAAATCTGCCTGATCGCCCAATCCGATCGCCACGCTCTCGACGCTACCATCGGCGCAGTTGCGCACCCACCCTCGAAGGCCCAGTCGCAGCGCTTCCTGCCTGGTGAAGTACCGAAACCCAACGCCTTGGACTTGACCGCTGATTCGGAAGTGCCAGGAACTCGAGCTTTCGGAGCTCTTCACGGGATCGGCCGTCACGCTCGTGCCGCCCCGCTGGCCTTCCTGCCGGCCAGCCAAAATCCAGCCAAGAGCAGGCTAACAAACGCAATCGTCAGCCAACCCAGGTGGCGCTCTATGAAGACCTTGGCGGAATCGCCAAGCCAACGCATCAGCAGAGCCACTGCGAAGAACCGCAAACTGCGGGAAGCAACCGATGCGAGCACGAAGACTCTGAAACCGATCTGCAGGGCACCTCCCGAGACCGTAAAGAGCTTGTACGGCAGCGGGGTGAGACCGGCGATGCCCACGGCCCAGGCGTTGTAGCGCTGGTAATAGGCCCCAACTTTCTCGACGCGCTCGGAGTTGAAGAGCTTGACCAGCAACGGCCGACCGCCTACCCACCCGATCGCGTAGCCGGCCACGCCGCCGAGCACGGAGGCAACCGAACACACCAGTGCGAACCAGAGCGCACGCTCCGGCTGCGCGACGCACAGTGCGATCAGGAGCACATCCGGGGGAACCGGGAAGAAGCTGCTCTCGGCGAACGAGACTCCGAACAGCGCCCAGGTCGCATAAGGCGTTTCGGCCAGGGCTTCGACCCAGTGAAACAGCTCTCGAATCCACTCCATCAAATCGACTCCCCCTGCCATCCGAAACGACCGACCAGCGGCACAAACCGCACCGGCTCGCCCTCTTGGCGGCGCTGGCCACCGCCTCGCAGCTTTTGATACCTGACCAGTTTTTGGCGCTCCAAGTCTCCTTCGGGGACAACCAGAATCCCTCCCACGGCTAGCTGCTCCAGCAGCGGCTCGGGAACAGAGGGGGCGCCGGCCGTGACCAGAACACGATCGAACGGTCCGGCGTCACTCCAGCCCACCGTACCGTCGAAGATCTGAATCTTCACGTTCTGCAGACCCAGTTCCCGGATCCGGGAGATCGCCTGCCGCGCGAGGCTTCCGATGCGCTCCAGACTAAAGACCCGACCGGCAAGCCGAGCGAGTATCGCGGTCTGATATCCGGTACCGGTTCCGATCTCGAGAACCGTGTGTTGTTTCGAGACCTCGAGAAGCTCGGTCATGCGCGCGACCACGAACGGCTGAGAGATCGTCTGAGCCGCCTCGGAAGGCAGCGCGTGATCACCGTAGGCCTGGTTGCGCAGGTGCTCGCCCACGAACAAATGCCTGGGAACGTTTCGCATCGCCTCGAGCACTCGCTCGTCCTTGATGCCATAGGTCCGGACAAGCGTCTCGACCATTCTCCGGCGTTGGTACATGAAGTCGCTGGACATCATCGGGCGAGATCATCTAGCCCATTCAACTCGGCACACAACCAGTCGTACGAATCGAGTGAACGATAGTCGGTGAGATCGAGGTGAAGCGGCGTAATCGAGATGCAGCCGCTCTTGATCGCCTCGTAGTCGGTGCCCGAATCTTCGTGCCAAACCGGTTTGCCCGCGATCCAGAAATAGCGCCGGCCCCGTGGATCAAACCTCTCTACCACCGACTGTTCATAGACCCGACGCCCCAGGCGAGTCAAGCGGACCCCCTTGATCTCTCCGGCAGGCACATTCACATTCAGCAGCAGGTCGGGCGGCAGCTTCTTGGTAATCAGTAATTCCAGCAACTGCCTGGCAAATGCAGCGGCCGGAACGAACGAGAAATTCTCGCCCACTTCCTGGCTGAAAGCGACCGACGGAATGCCCATGAGCGAGCCCTCGAAGGTCGCACTCACGGTACCCGAATAGGTCACGTCGTCACCGAGATTGAACCCAAAGTTGATCCCCGAGACGATCAGGTCCGGCGGATCGTCCTTCATCAACCACTGTCGCGCCAGATTGACGCAGTCCGTCGGTGTCCCGTCAACCGAATAGACCTTCTCTTCGAGCATCTGCATGCGCAATGGCCGGTCGAGCGTGAGCGAATGGCCGCTCGCGCTTTGCTCACGATCCGGCGCCACCACGGTGACGTCCGCGAGCTCTCCGAGCGAATCTCTCAGCAGCTTGATCCCCTCCGAGAAGACCCCGTCGTCGTTGGTGACCAGTATTCGCTTCACGGCGGGCGCGCTAGCTTCTGAGGTACCGACTCACGATAGGAGCCAGGGCCTCGAGGGTGTCCGCCGGAACCAGAGAGGGGTCGGTAATCAGAGCATGCCTCAGGATCCCCTTGAAGGGGCTATGGCGGGAGTCGTCGATGAGCCGGATGGTTCGGCGAACGGCCTCCTGGGCGGTGTGGACGTTCTGCCGAATTACCTCCATGACCGCGGCACCGCTCACGTCCTCCTCCTCTTCGTGCCAGCAATCGTAGTCGGTAACCATCGCCATGGTGGCATAGCTCATCTCGGCCTCGCGCGCCAGCCTGGCCTCCTGCAGATTGGTCATTCCGACGACGTCGAAGTTGTTGCGGCGATAGTCCAGAGATTCGGCCAAGGTTGAGAACATCGGTCCCTCCATGCAGACATAGACACCGCCCTCGTGCACCGTGGCGCCGGCCGATCTCGAACCGGCGGCCATCCACTCGGCCAACTGCCCGCAAATCGGATGGGCAAAGCTTACGTGAGCCACCAGCCCGTTGCCGAAAAACGTGTCCGGGCGATGGCGTGTTCGATCGAAGAACTGGTCCGGAATCAGGATGTCGGTCGGGGCATAGCCTTCCTTCAAGCTGCCGACCGCGGAAACCGACACGATCCACTCCACGCCCAGCACCTTCATGCCATAGAGGTTGGCCCGGTAGTTGAGTTCCGACGGCAGCAGTCGATGGCCGCGGCCGTGGCGCGGCAGAAAGGCCACTCTCTTACCCTCCAGTTCGCCGATGATGTAGGCATCCGAAGGATCACCGAACGGAGTCTCGAGCTTTCGCTCCTCCTGGATACGCAGGCCCTCCATTTCATAGAGGCCGCTTCCGCCAATCACGCCAATCCTCACATCAGACATTTATTCCTCCAAACGAGTGGCAGGGAACTCCGGTTACGCGAAGGCTCGAGTCGAGCCGCGCTGCTGTTCGATCTGCTCACAGACCTCGAGGGCGATGGCAAGGGCTCTGCGGCCGTCCCGGCCGGTCACCAGCGGGACATCCTCACCGTTGCACGCGCAGACGAAGTTGCGCAGCTCGCACTTTAGAGGTTCCTCGTTCTTGATCGGGATATCCAGCCGCTCGAGGTCCCGTATCCTCGCACCCTTGCGCAATCGGTACCCCTTGATCTCCTGCTGCTGATAGTCGAGCGAAAGATAGATCCCGGGAACGATCACCCGCAATTTGCGGACTCTTTGATCAGAGACTCGCGAGGCGGTCAGATTCGCCACCAGCCCGGACTCGAACTCGAGCCTGACGTTGGCAATGTCATCTCGATCGGTCAGAACATTCACTCCCACCGCCGAAAGCCTCTTCACCGGCGATGAATCGAGACTCTGCAAAATCTGCAGGTCGTGGATCATGAGGTCCCGGACCACGTCAATATCGAGACTGCGCGGCGAAAACTCCCCCATGCGATGAACCTCGGCAAAACCGGGCGGCAGCCCCATGGCGAGAAGCGCCTGAACCGCAGGATTGTAGAACTCGACGTGCCCCACAGCGAGCACCCGGTCCTTGGCGGCGGCGATCAGAGCGTCCGCCTCTTCCAGCGTCCGAGCGATCGGCTTCTCGACCATTACATGCACGCCGGATTCGAGTAGCCGGCAACCGATTTCAGCGTGGTCCGTGGTCGGCACCGCAACCACCGCCGCATCGATCTCGAGGGCCAGTGAAGCCAGGTCGTCGAACGCTTGGCCTCCGAACTCACCGCAGACGGCTCGAGCACGCGACCGGTCTACGTCGAACACGCCGACCAACTCGGCCGTCGCTAGCTCCGAGAGAATGCGAACGTGATGCCTGCCGAGTGCTCCGATGCCGACGACTCCGACCCGTAGAAGCTCAAACCTACCCACTGCTGCCCCGCGCCGATCGCTGGCCCGGTAGCGCCTTGATGACCCCCATCTCGGACTCCTCGATGAATTTGATAAAAAGCTCGATGTCGGGGTTTTCGGAAAACTCGATCTTCAATCGCTCGAGTGCCTGGGTTGTGTTTAGGCCCGACCTGAGCACGAGCCTCGCCGCTCGCTCGATCGACCTGATCCGGGCCTCGTCGAAGGCCCTGCGCTGCAGCCCAACACGATTGACCCCAATGCATGCGGGCTTCGCGCCTACGGTCTTCATGTACGGCAGAGCGTCCTTGGTAATGATCGAATAGCCGCCGACATACGCGTGACGCCCCACCCGACAGAACTGCTGCACGGCGCTAAACGCTCCAATCGCGGCATAGTCTTCAACGATGACGTGCCCTGCGAGCGTCGCGGCATTGGTGAGAATGGCGCCGTTGGCAACATGGCAATCGTGAGCAACGTGGGTATAGGCCATCAAGAGATTTCCGTTGCCGATACTCGTGCTGCCGCCACCCAGCCCCGTGCCCCTGTTGACGGTGCAGAACTCTCGAAATGTGTTGCCGTTGCCGACCTCGAGGGTGGTGCGCTCGCCCTGGTACTTGAGGTCCTGGGGATCGAGTCCGATGCAGGCATGCGGGAACACCTTGTTCCCGGACCCCAGGGTGGTCGGCCCTTGAAGCTGCGCGGCCGAGCCGATCTCGCAGTCGTCACCGACCACGACCTCGGGTCCGATCACGGCATAGGGTCCGATCCGGACGCCCGAGCCAAGCTCAGCCCGGTCATCAACGACCGCCGTGGGATGGATGGCAACGGACATCTAACGTTAACGGCGCACCATGGCCGAGCTGAGCAACGCTTCCGCCGCGACCTGTCCTGCGACCCTGGCAACGCCTCGCACCTTCGCAAACGTGGGTCTCAACCTTACGATCTCGACGTCCAAAACGAGCTGGTCTCCCGGGCCCACGGGTCGGCGAAACCTCGCGCGGTCCACTCCGGCAAGATAGATCAGATACTCCTCACGATCGACCCGGTCATGAATCAGCAGGATTCCAGCAACTTGCGCCAAGGCCTCGATCACGAGCACGCCCGGCATGACCGGCCGTCCCGGAAAGTGACCGGCAAAGAAGGCTTCGTTGATCGTGACGTTCTTGATCGCCCGGGCCCGCTTGCCCGGTTCGAGTTCGAGCACTCGATCGACCAGCAGGAAGGGATACCGGTGAGGCAAGACCGCCTTGATCCAGTCAATGCCGTATTCCGTGTCGCCGTCGCCGTCGCCGTCCGCAGAGGCCGCAACGGCCGCAGTCTGAATCAGAGACTAGCCCCCTGACTCGGCGGGGGCGGCGGAAACGCTGTTATTCAGCCTGGTCATGACTTCAGCGGTGATGTCGATCGCCTCGTCGGCGTAGACCAAGCCACTCTCGAACTTGTTGAAGATCATCGTATAGCCGCCCTCACGGCCGACCGCATTGATGATCGGCATGACCTTGCCCTGAATTTCAAAGAGCATCTTTTCTTGACGCTTCTGCAGCTCACGATTGGCGTCATCATTGAAACGCTGCAGTTCGATCACCTTGTCTTCCAGTTTTTTCTTGAGTTCGGACAGCTTTTCTCCGGAGAGCGAGAACTGCCCCTCGCCGATCCTCGACCGAAGCTCTTGTGCTTCGGCCGTTATCACGGCGCGCTCGTCGGTTTTCTGCTTCTGGAGAGCCTTCAAGGCCTCGATACCCAGCTTGCCGGCATCCGACTCTTCCAAGACCTGGACGACATTAATGACCGCCACCTTGGTCAACGCCTGCGCGAATACCGCCGGCGTTGCGCTCGCCACGACAAGAGCGGCGACCAGCGCCACGGGTGGAATCGTTTTCGACTGCATCATGGTAATTCCTCTACTCCTAAAACGTAGTGCCGATACTGAATTGAAACTTTTGGAACCGGTCATCCAACATTTCATTCGGATTGAGAGCGTAGATAAACCGCAAGGGGGCTCCGAAAATCGGCACCAAGACCCGCAACTCAACTCCAAATGAGTGCCTCATCAAAGAAACATCGAAGGACTGATTCTTGGCGAAAACTCCTCCGATGTCGGCAAAAGCCAACACCCGGAACGGGCCGCCAAGAACGAAATGATACTCCAAATTGGCCTGAAGAAAGCTCACGCCACCGAGGGCGAGCCCAAACTCGTCGCGCACGGTGTTGCCATCCTTGTCTCGCACCCATATCGACCGCGGGCGGAAACCGCGGATCGAATTCTCGCCGCCCAGGAAGAAGCGGTCCAGAGAAAACAGCGGCCGGTCTCCGAGCGCTTCGATATAGCCGGCTTCGATGTTCAGGCCGGCGACGGTGTGCAGACCCTCTCGGGTCACCGGAAGGTAGATGTTGAATCCTCCCCGAGGTCTGATGAACTCCGTATCGCCGCCCAGGAAGTCGCCGGCGTACTCGAGGCCGACGTTGTAGCTCCTGCCGCGGGTGGGCTCGAAGCGGCTGTCCCGGCGATCGAAATTGTGGGAAAGCCGCAGCGAGGACACCGTCCGATCCTGGGTGAAATCGACCGGTTGGCCGGCGCTGATCAGCTGTTGTTGATCGATCGAGTCGAACAAGCTGTAGGCCAGCGAGAGGTTCCTGAACAAGCCCAGATTGCGTCCATAGGTCAGCGTCCCACCCTTGGTTTCCTGCCGTATGTTTTGCCCCAACAAGAGGTTGTAGTCCAGCTTCCGGGAGAACACCTGAATCCCGACCGATTGCGGGCGATCCAGAAACCAGGGCACAAAGTAGGACAGGTCCAGCACGTCCTGTCGGCCTCCGGACTGGAAGCTGACACCCAAGGTCTCCCCGCGGCCGAGGAAGTTTCTGGTGCGAAAAGAGAAGGTCCCGAAAAAGCCGTCCAACTCGCTGAATCCGGCACCGAACTGCATCTCGGTGCGGTCGCCCTCGGCGCCCTTGATCGTCAGGTCCACGGTCTTGTTCTCGTTGTTGACGTCAATCTGCACCGGATCGTTTTCGTCGACGTTGAAATACTCGAGTTGTCGAATTCGAAGCAGGCTGTTCTTGAGCGCACCCGAGTTCATCACCATGCTTTCCTGAAGACCCATGGAGCGCCGCAGCACCTTGTCTTTGGTCTTGCGATTGCCTTCGAATTCAATCCGCCCGACCGTGTACCGCGCGCCTTCGTCGATGCGCACGACCAGGTCGGCAACGTCCTCGGTCACCTCGACGATTTCGGTGCTGACCCGTGCGTAAATGTGTCCCGAATTTTGATAGACGTTGTTGATCGTCTCGACGCCTTCGTCGATGATCGTCGACCTCAGCCATCCTCCGCTCGGTTTCGGAAACTGCGCCTGGAGCACTTCGGCCTTGAACTTCTCGGCACCCTCGATTCTGATCTCACCCAACCGCCAACGGTTACCCTCTTCCAGGGGAATCGTGATGAGTAGCCGCCGACGCTGGCCCTTCGGATCGGCGGCATCCGGGCGCATCGGCGTAAGCTCGGCCTTGGGCTCGCCGATCACGACATTCTTGTAGCCCGCCTTCTTGTAGCGCTTCCGGACCTTTTCGAGGTCCTCTTGCAAAGTGGCAGGCTTATAGACATCTTTCTTGAAGACCCTCGAGAGCAGCCCGCTTTCTTTGGTCTTGCGCATAGAGAGCTTGAGCAGACGATCGCTGAAGACGGTGTTGCCCTCGAAGTCGATCTCCGCGATGCGAACTTTGTCGCCCTCGTCGATGGTGAACGTCACGCGTCGCTCGGTAGTGCTGACCGTCTCGAGTTCGTAGACCGCTCGGGCAAGCCGATACCCCTTCTCCCTGTACAAGCTTTCGATCACCTTCTGCAGGCGATTGAGTTCTCCGAGGGTAAGCGGATCGCTTTCGCGAACTCGAATATTCTCTCGTGCGATCCGGTCTGCGATATCGCTGCGGCTGACCCGCTTCAGACCGACGTACTCCACCGAGTGCAGAAGGGCCCGCTCCTTGACAGTCACCAGCAGGAGCACCCCGCCAGCGACCGGAGAAGCCTCCGTAGCGATATCGTCCAGGAGCTGCTTCTCCCAGAGATCGTGAATCTTGTCGTTGAGAGCCTTTTTGTCGTAGACCTTGCCAACGGCAATGTCGAGATAGAAGTCGAGAGTCTCCGGAGCGAGACCTTCGAGTCCTTCGTAGCGGATCTCCTGGATCGGTTGCCCCGACAGGCCTTGGGCAAGCGCGAACGTGGGATGCAGTCCCGCAATCAGGACGATGAGCCATAGCGCCCGTCCGATCGGGGATCGCGCCTCTGGAGCGTCCGAGGATACCGATCTGGCTCGGCCACGAGCCCTCTCGAGCACACCTGGTACGTCACACCACGCCATGATCCAGTTCATCCAAGCAAAACCCGAGCCAGAGGCCAGGACGCTGCTAGCTCTCTTCTCCGACCGGCTCCCGCGTGCGCTCCTGGAACCGAAGCTCGTCCCCAACAACGGACACTTGGATCTCCTCGATGCAAACGCCTGAACGCGCAATCAACAGCTCAGAAACGGAGTCCTGGACATGCCGCTGGATCACCCGCCGCAAGGGACGAGCACCTGTCGTGGGATCGAGTGAAGCCCTGTCCAGCAGCCAGTCCTTGGCCTCTTCGGACAGCGCAACCGAAAGACCTCTTTCGCCCAACGTGGCATTGATCTCGGACAAGAGAATGTCGACGATCGTGCGCAACGCCTTGCTTCCGAGGGGCCGATACACGATCAACTCGTCGACGCGATTGATGAACTCAGGGCTGAATGTCCGCCGTAGTTCGGCCAAGATCTCCCGCTGAAGAATCTCGAAACTCTGCTCCTCGTCGGCCTCGCCAAATCCCATCCGGCCGCCACTGAGCACAAGCTTGCTACCGATGTTCGAGGTCATGATGATCAAGGTGTTCTTGAAATCCACCTTGTTCCCGTAGGCATCGGTAAGCAGCCCGTCTTCGAGAATCTGAAGCAGCAAATTGGCGACGTCGGGATGCGCCTTTTCGATTTCATCGAAAAGCACCACCGAATACGGTTGCCGTCGAATGCGCTCGGTGAGTTGACCGCCTTCGTCGTGCCCGACATATCCCGGGGGAGACCCGATCATCTTGGACGCCGCGTGCTTCTCCATGTACTCGCTCATGTCGAAGCGCACGAGCGCCTGCTGACTGCCGAAGAGAAACTCTGCGAGCCGCCTTGCGGTCTCGGTCTTGCCGACTCCCGAGGGGCCAAGCAGGATGAACGAGCCTGCCGGTCGCTGTGGGTTGCTTACCCCCAGACGAGCGCGTCGAATCGCTCGACAGATCGAGTCGATCGCGTGATCCTGACCGACCACCCAGCGGCGCAGCGAATCTTCCATGTTCATCAATCGCTCGGCCTCGTCGCTGCTCAAGCTCGAAATCGGGATACCGGTCCAAGACGAGATCACGTCTTCGATATCCCGGGGAGTGACCACCAAAGGCCCGGCCTCCTCGGCCTGATCACTGACGTTCTCGAGATCTTCACGGAGTTCGATCTCACGCTCTCGTAGATAGACCGCCCGTTCGAACTCCTTGTCGGAGATGGCGGTTTTCATCTCGGTCACGACATCCTGAATCTCGCCCTCCAGCCGGCGCACGTTTTGAGTATCTCGCACGCGGCGCAGCTTGACCTTGGCACCCGCCTCGTCCATCACGTCGATCGCCTTGTCGGGCTGCTGACGATCACTGATGTAACGTCCCGATTGGTAGATCGCGGCCCGCAGTGAGGCGTCGTCGTAGCGGACCCTGTGAAACGCTTCGTAACGGGACTTGATTCCTTCAAGGATTGCCAGGGTCTCCACATCCGTTGGCGGCTCGATCTTGATCGACTGGAAGCGACGCAAAAGCGAGCGATCCTTCTCGATATAACGCCGGTATTCGGTCAGGGTCGTGGCACCGACGCACGAGATCTCTCCGCGCGACAGAGCCGGCTTCAAGATGTTGGCTGCGTCCAGCGAGCCCTCGGCCGAGCCCGCGCCGATCAGCGAGTGAATCTCGTCAACGAAGACGATGACGTCTTTGTTCTCTCGCAGTTCCTTGAGGATCGCCTTGAGTCTCTCCTCGAACTGTCCCCGATACTTGGTACCGGCGACGATCAACGAAAGATCGATCGCAAACACCTTCTTCTGAGCCAGGAAGATAGGAACCAGCCCCTCCACGATGCGTTGCGCCAGCCCTTCCACAATCGCGGTCTTGCCGACGCCGGGCTCGCCAAGCAGTATCGGGTTGTTCTTGGTGCGCCGGGAGAGAATCTGGATGATCCGCTCGACCTCCGCTTCACGACCTATCAGGGGGTCGAAAACGCCCTGCGCCGCCAGGAGCGTCAAATCGCGGCCGAATTCGGACAGCACCGGGAGTTCCTTCTTCTGCAAGCTGGCCTCGCGCTCTTTCGCAATCGCGACGACCTCGCTGCGAACCTTCTCCAACTCCAAACCATGACGCTCGAGCAGCCTCATCGCGACGCACCGCTCCACTCTCAGAATGCCGATCAGGAGATGCTCGGAACCGACAGTCGCATGCAACATACTTTCGGCTTCGTGCGAGGAATAGGCGAGGATCTTCTTCGATTCCTCGGACAGCGGCAGCTCCGCGGTCGAAGAGATTCGCTCCACGAACACCCGCTCGCCTTCGATCTCGCGGCGTAGGTCGTCGGCGCGGACCTTGAATCGCTGAAGAAGTTCGCCTACGGACTCTTCGCCCTCGCGCAGAATACCCAAGAGGATGTGCTCGGACTCGATAACGCGACTGCCGAGCTTGCTTGCTTCGTAGCGGGCAAAGAACAGCGCGCGGCGCGCTTTTTCGTTGTATTTCTCAAACATTCAGCGAGCGCCCCACAGCTCCTCGGACAACGGCAGGCGAATCAAGACTCGTGCAATACGCCCTTGTGCAAGGTCAAAACTCTACCACAGCGCCTTGCAATGTCTTGGTTGTGAGTGACCACCAGAGCCGTCGTTCCGCGACGTTTCTGAAGCGACACCAGGAGTTCGAACACCTGCTCGCCGATCTCCGGATCGAGATTCCCGGTGGGCTCGTCTGCGAGCAACAGGGGAGGTTCGAGAAGCAGGGCCCGGCACAGCGCGACCCGCTGCTGCTCGCCACCAGAAAGCTGTGATGGAAAGTGGTCCGAGCGATCCGTCAGACCGACTTCGAGGAGAAGCTGCTCGGCCTTCGACTGCAGAGTTTGCCCGCTGAGCCCCGCAATCCGGCCGGGGATCATGACATTTTCGAGTGCGGTGAAATCCGCAAGCAGCTCTTGAAACTGGAACACGAAACCGATGGCCTGGTTCCGGAAGGTGGCGAGTTCCTCGGCCTTCATCACGCTCAGATCCGCGCCGCCAATGACGATCGAGCCGCTGTCCGGCCGATCCAGAGCCCCCAGCAGGTGCAGCAAGGTCGACTTGCCGGTTCCCGACTGTCCAACAACCGCCACCAAATCGCCCGGCTCGACGATCAGGTCGACGCCTCGGAGAACCTCGATCCGGCGCTCGCCGTCCCGATAGGCTTTGAACAGGTCCCGAGCCACAACCGAAACCGTCATCGGCGCAGAGCCTCCAAGGGGCGCAAGGTCGCGGCCGCCCTCGCGCCCAAGGCGGCGGCGAGAGCCGCGATCGTGAAGGCGCTCACCAACACCAGCAAGACATCGCCGAACTCGAGCTCGAAGGGGACATGGTCGAGAAAGTAGATGCTCGCAGGCAGACGCAACAGCTGGTAGCGACCCAGCACCCAAGCTAGAGACGCGCCGACGGACCCACCTACCGAAACCCCGACAAGACCCAGTGCGGCACCGAGCAGAACAAAGGTCCTCATGATTGTCCGCCGAGTCGCGCCCATGGCGCCCAGGATGCCTATTTCCTTGCGCTTGCTGGCGATGATCAGGTGAATATCGGAGACCAGTGCCAGGGCGGCCACCAGGACAATCAGCAGCACGGCCAAGAACATCATCGCCTTCTCCAACCTAAGCGCAAAGAACAGGGCCCGGTTCAAATCTTGCCACGAACTGACTCGCACCGCGTCGCCGTTGTCGGCTCGCAGCCTGGTCGCAACCGCGAGAGCCGAATCGAGGTCGCCGGTCTCCACCAAGACTCGGTAGTCCGAGTACCCGAAAAGCCCTTCGGCCGCGGACAGCGGCAACGCGATCCTGTCCCGCTGCTCGGTGATTCCACTTAAAAACGAATCGGTCACGGCCAGGCGAACCACACGAGGCTGCGGTCCCAGCGGGGTCAGGGTGGGTCTGCTCGAGGCAACTTCGACCATATCCCCGGGTTCCAGATTCCAGGTATGGGCCAGAGCATCGGTCACGTAGAGGCCGTTCGGTCGACCTTCGGCACCGGGGAAGATCACCGGAACCGGCCCCTCGTAGCCGAGGATCGACACCGGCCGGATGCTGCCCCGATGAGCGATCCAGCCGACCCCCTGGGAAGTAATCTGAGCCGAGCGCACCTCGGGCATCGAAAGAAGCCGGTCCCGAATCGCCGCCGCTGCCGCGCGATCCGGCACTTCTACTTCGATTTCCGGTGTACGCACTAGAATCTCCTCGCGCAGGGCACTCTGAAAGCCCGCCAAGGCGGCGAGCGACAAAATCAGAGCAAACACTCCGACGGCGATGCCACCCCCAGCGACCGCGGAGAGGAACGTGACGAAAGAGTCCTTGCGCCCGCTCTTCAAATAGCGCAGAGCCAGAACCAACTCCAGCGGAGCGCGGCTGACTTCCCCCATCCGTCGCAGGATCAATCAGGCTCTCCGGCAGGCTCTCCGGCCGGGCTCCCGGGTAGCTCCTCGACGGCTCCTTTGGTCGCGGACTCGGGCTCCTCCGGCGCAGCGACCTCGCGCTTCGCCTCGGGCTTGAGCAGAGGAAAGAGAATCACGTCGCGAATCGAAGAGCTGTCGGTCAGCAGCATGACCAGGCGGTCGATCCCGATGCCCTCGCCTCCCGCCGGCGGCATGCCGTGCTCGAGAGCGAGCACATAGTCGGCATCATAGCGATGCGCCTCTTCGTCGCCGAGTTCGCGCGCCCGCAGTTGGGCTCGAAAGCGCTCGGCCTGAACTTCCGGGTCATTCAACTCGGTAAACGCGTTCGCGATTTCCATGCCGCCGATGAATAGCTCGAAGCGCTCGACAAAACGCGGATCGTCCGGACAGGCCTTGGCGAACGGCGAGACAGCCACCGGATAATCGATGATGAACGTGGGTCGCTCCAGGCGCTCTTCGACGGTCGATTCGAACAGTTTGATGAGCAAGAACCCGTACCAGCTCTCGGGCACATCGAGTTCGGCATGGTCGCGCTCGAAAGCCTCTCGCGATCCACAGGTCAGTACCGGATGGCTCGGGTCCGAGATCTGCGCCGGCCAGGAAATTCCCCTTTGCGCGAGTTCGGCCGCAACGTCTGCGGCGTGATCCAGCCGACTGTCGTCGATTCCCTCGAACCGCGAGATCGCCTCTCGTACCGTGTAACGAGCCCACGGTGGCGTTACATCTATGCGCTGCTCTCTCCAGTTCAGCGCCGGCTCGCCCAGAAGCTCCATCGTGAGACCGGATATCAGGCTCTCGGTGAAGTCCATGAGCTGCAGATAGTCCGAGTACGCCCAGTAGAACTCCAGCATCGTGAACTCGGGGTTGTGCTGGGTCGAAATGCCTTCGTTGCGGAAGCTCCGATTGATCTCGTAGACGCGATGCAGTCCGCCGACCAGGAGGCGCTTCAAATACAGCTCGGGCGCGATCCTCAAATACAGCTCGAGATCGAGGGCGTTGTGATGGGTCACGAAGGGCCGAGCCGCTGCGCCTCCAGCAAGTGTCTGCATCATGGGCGTTTCGACTTCGAGAAAACCCCGGCGATCGAAGGCAGCGCGCAGATAGCGGATCGCCCGCGCGCGAATCTCGAAAACCCGGCGCGAGGCGGTATTGACCAGCAGATCGAGGTAGCGCCTGCGGTACCGCATCTCGACGGCCGCAAGGCCGTGCCACTTCTCGGGCAGTGGCCTCATCGCCTTGGCCAGAATCGAGAGGTCCGTCGCAGCCAGAGTCAGCTCTCCGGTACGGGTGCGAATCAGCCCGCCCGTGGCGAGAGCGTAGTCGCCCAGATCGAGGTCCGCAACCGTCTCCTCCTGGCGCTCGCTAAGAGCTGCGCTGCGAGCCATTACCTGGAGCTTTGCACCATCGTACAGGTCCAGGAAGGTGGTCTTGCCGTGCCGACGAAGCGCCGTGACCCGGCCCGGGACTCGCAGTTCGAGCCCCGCCTGCGCGAGTTCTTCAGCGCTTCGGTCATCGTATCGCTGGTGCACTTCCGAAGGCTCCAAGTCGTATTCGACCCTGGCCGGATACGGCTCGACGCCCTCAGCGCGCATTCGATCGCGCTTGCGGCGGCGATTTTCTATCTGTTGCTCGAGTTCTGACATGCTTGCAAGCCCGAGCTGCGATTCTATTCGCAACGGCGGGGAGCGTGCCGCCAAGGCGGCCACCTTTTCTTCTCGCCGGAGCGCCACTCGAGTAGGTGGCGAACGAAATCCCTTTGGTACCCGCCTGCTACGATCCCGCCATCATGAAACGCCATCTCGAGCAGCTGGACACGGCCTGCCGAACCTGGGAGGAGCGCGGATGGCCGGTACCGGACCTCTTGCTGGTTTCCGGCTCAGGCCTCGCGGTCGACTTGATCGGCGCAGCCAAACATCAAGCCGGCCTGAAGGAAGTGGTTCCATTCCAAGTTCGGGGGGTGGCCGGACATCCGCTGGAGTTTCAGATTCTCGAACCGATCCCGGGCAAGTTCGTCGCCTACCAGCGTGGTCGCCTGCACTCGTACCAGGGCTACGACGCCAACGAAACGGTGTTCGTAGTGCGGCTGGCTGCCTTGCTGGGAGCCAAGAGGCTGGTGATGAGCAACGCGGCCGGCGGGGTGCGCCCTGACCAAAAGCCCGGAGAGATAGCCATTATCAGAGACCACATCAACCTGACCGGACTCAATCCATTGACGGGTGCGTTGCCCACCGAATGGGGACCGCAGTTCCCCGACATGCTGAATGCGTACGACCGGGAACTCAGAGAACTGGCTGCGCGTGTCGCCGCGGAACTGGACGTCGGCTTCTCATCCGCCGTCTACGCGGCCTTCGCGGGTCCGAGCTTCGAGACCGCTGCCGAGATCGAAATGGCTCGCACGCTGGGTGCCGACCTGGTCGGAATGTCGACCGCCCTGGAGGTCATCGCGGCCCGACAGATGGGCGTACGCTGCCTTTGCTTCTCCCTGATCAGCAACCTCGCCGCCGGGGTAACCAATGAGCCTGTCGATCATCTCGAGGTCTTGGAGGCCAGCGCGGCGGCGGCCGGCCGGATCGGCCGCCTCCTGACCGGCCTCCTAACCAGCAACCAGCTCTACGCCTGACGAGGAATATCCAGATTTTCTCGACCCCTGCATGAAACGATGAAAGGTCCAGCCAGCCCTGTAGCGGCTGGATAGTTCTCGGACCAGCTGTTGACGGGGTTGACTTCGTCGGCTAGAACCATGTTGAATCCCGCTGGATCGACAACCTTGTAGAGTATGGGGAAAACTATGGACAGAGTGCTACCAAGACCCTTGATATCCGAGGATGAGCTCCAGCATCGAATCTCCGAACTTGCGGCGGAGATCGATCGCGACTATCGAGACCAGGAGCCGCTGCTATGCATCGGAATTCTCAAGGGCTCGGTTTTCTTCATGGTCGATCTCCTGAAGAGGGTGACCGTGCCGGTAAAAATCGATTTCCTCCAGACCTCGAGCTACCGCTCCGGCACGACACCGGGCGAAATCCGCATCCGCAAGGACGTCGACATCGCGATTCGGGGCAAGCATGTTCTGATCATCGAAGACATCGTTGACACCGGCCATACGCTGAGCACTGTGCTCGGCCTGTTTCGATTCCGCGGCGCCAAGAGCGTCAAGCTCTGTGCGCTGCTCGACAAGCACAAGGCTCGCGAAGTCGCGGTGAACGTGGACTATTCGGGCTTCAAAATCGACAACGTGTTCGTGGTCGGCTACGGACTCGACCTCGACGAGCGCTACCGAGAGCTACCCTACATCGGCGTCTACGAACCCGATGGTGACGAGCCTAGCGAGCCTAGCGAGCCTAGCGAGTAGAAAACTCCGGAGAACTCAATGGACTTCCATCATTCCAATGCTGCCCCCGCCGCCATTGGCCCCTACTCGCAGGCGGTCTCGGTAGACGGGTTTCTCTACACCTCCGGCCAGGTGGCGCTCGACGCCGAAACCGGAGAGCTGGTGGGCGACAATTTCGGAGCCCAGGCGCGGAAGGTTCTCTCCAACCTCGCGGCCGTTTTGAACTCGGCGGGCTGCAAGTTCTCGGACGTGGTCAAAGCCAACGTCTTCGTGGTCGACCTGACCGACTTTCCGCAACTCAACGAACTCTACGGGGAAGCCATGGGCGACCACCGCCCCGCCCGCTCGACCGTGCAGGTAGCCGGATTGCCAAAGGGCGCTCTGGTCGAGATCGATCTGATCGCGAAGTTGCCGTAGGCAGCTTCGAAAACCAATCGGGAGGGGACAACTTAGGAAAGGTGTCCCCGAATGCGGTCGATCGCCTCTCCGATGGCTTCCGGGCCGACGTCGCGGTGAGTCACGAATCGGACGCGTTTCCGATCCAGCGTCACCGCCAGAACACGGCGTTCGGCGAGCGCCTCGACCAACCGCTCCGCCGGGGCACCTTTACCTTCGGCCTCGCCGTCAACCTCGCCGTCAACCTCGACCACCACCATGTTGGTCTCGACGCCGGTCGGATCGATCCGGATGCCCGGCATCTGCGCCAGCGCCTCGGCCAGTCTCTTGGCCTGGACGTGATCCGCAACCAGACTGGCGGCTCCTCGCTCGAGCGCGATCAACCCGGCCGCGGCTAGAATGCCGACCTGGCGCATGCCACCACCGAAGAGCTTCCGAACTCGACGTGCAGCCGCGATGAAACCGCGTGAACCGCAGAGCATCGAGCCCACCGGCGCACCGAGTCCCTTCGACAGCGAAAACATCACCGAATCGAAGAAGTGGGTCAATTCTTCGACCTCGACTTGCAACGCCGCCGCGGCGTTGAACACCCGCCCGCCGTCGAGATGGAGAGGAATCCGATGCCGGCGGCACACCTCGGCGACCTCGAGCTGAGGCTCCGGACCGGCCGCGAGTCCGCCGGCGCTCATCGCCGTGTTTTCCAGGGTCACGACACCCGTCGGCGCCCGATAGATCACGTCGGGAGCAACGACCGCCTCGACCTGCGCGGCGCTCAGCAACCCACGCTCTCCCTCGAGCGGCCTCGGCATCAAGCCGGAGAGCGCCGCCATCCCGCCCCTCTCGTAGTGGAACACGTGGCTCTCGGCTTCGCAGATCACTTCACTTCCGCGGGGAGCGTGCACGTGGAGAGCGATCTCGTTGGCCATCGTTCCCGACGGCACGAAGAGCGCGCTCTCGTGGCCGGTAGCACCAGCCGATGCCGCCTCGAGACGGATCACGGTCGGGTCTTCGCCGAAAACGTCGTCGCCAACCTCCGCGTTCGCCATCGCACGGCGCATTTCACGGTCGGGGCGAGTGACCGTGTCCGAGCGCAGATCGATTGCGAAGCCCGACATCACAGCCTCGCCCGCGGCGCCGAACCCAGGTACTCCAATTCCAGTTTCGTCAGCCTGGCCGACTCCTTGCGGTTGACAAAAAGCTCGATCTCGCGAGCGCTCTGGTCGGAGACCTCAGGCATCAAGCCGAGGTTCCCGGACCGAGCCAGGTCTTCGATGTCGAGTCCTTCGCGGTCCGCCCAGCGCCCGGCCCGGTAGAAAGAAAGACTCTCGTCTATGGAGCCGTGAGTCCTTTGGACCAACTCGCCGATCAGGTGAAGCCTGGTCGCGATATTTCTGTTCCTGAGCGAGCGGCCTGACCTGCCGCACTCAGGGCGTTCCAGGAACGCTGTCAAACCCGCTTCGTTCGCCCAACGCGCAAATTCGCTCACCTCCGGCCTCGCGCCGTGGAACAGTTCCTGATATCCGCGGCGACCGGTCAAATCACCCAACCTGCGTCGAGCCGTCGAGGGAAGGTCCGGAACCACGGCGTGGACGCCGGAAGCGCCCGCGGCCGCGAGCCGCTCGAGGCCCTGGCGGCAGACCCTTTCATCCGAGGTCAGCCCCGGAATCAGCGGCCAGCAGCAATGAACTCCTGCGGGCACGGAATCGAAAAGACCGAGCTTCGGGGGCAGCAGCGCCGGAGTCAAATCCAGAACCGGCAAGCCTCCGCCGGCCTCGATTTCCTCTCCCAGAGAGAACTGAACGATGGGATCGGCACCAGCTTCGGTCAACCGCTCGCGCAGTTCCTGGCGCCACCAATTGCCGACCGCTCCGACCGGCGGCAGGTAGGTGACGTCGGTAAGACCGCCAAGACCCTCCGGCCCGGTCGCCACCGGCGACAGGTTGCTGGGTCCCTGCGTCCCATGCTTCAACTCCTCGCGAGCAAGGTCGAGCCACCAGCCATCGGGCCCCGGCCAGCGTCGGGGCGCCTGAACGATCCAGCAGCGCAGCGGCTCGGGAAACTGTTCTTCGAATCGAACTTCGGACACCGGGCGAGTCTACCGTGGGGCGGCTTCGTCCCCACGGCCTGCACGGTCATCCGATCAAAGCTTCGGCGAAGCGGCGCGGAGCGAACTCGACCAGATCCTCGGCCCTCTCACCCACTCCGAGAAACAGAACCGGCAGTCGAAGCTCGCGAGCAATGGCCACCACGACTCCGCCCTTGGCCGTGCCGTCGAGCTTGGCGAGCAAGATTCCGGTGGCCTCCGCGGCCTCGACGAACTCGCGAGCCTGGACAACTGCGTTCTGGCCGATGGTTGCATCGAGCACGAGGATGGTGCGCTGATTCCAGTCCGGAGCCTCGCGATCGATCACCCGCTTGATCTTCGAGAGTTCCGACATCAGGTGACTCTTGGTGTGGAGCCGGCCGGCCGTGTCGATGATCACCTCATTCACGTTGCGGGCCTTGGCTGCCCGGAGGGCGTCGAATACGACGGCCGCGGGGTCCGCCCCAAAGGCCTGCTTGACGATGTCGACTTGGAGCCGCTCGGCCCAGATCGTCAGCTGCTCGATGGCGCCGGCGCGAAACGTGTCGGCGGCGGCCAACAGAACTTTCTGCCCGCGCCCCTGCGCATGGTAGGCCAGCTTGGCGGCAGACGTCGTCTTGCCAACGCCGTTCACCCCAACCAGAAGGGTCGCGAGCGGCCCCTCGGGAACCGCCAGCGGCTGCGGCGCGTCGAGCAGCAGGACCGACAGGTGATCGGTGAGCCGCTGCTTGAGCTTGACCAAATCCCCACCCTCGAAACGGCGCACGTCCCGACGCACATTCTCGACCAACTCCAGCGAGGTCTGGACGCCGATGTCGGCTGCGATCAGCGCCTCCTCGAGCAGCTCGAGAGTATCGCCATCGATCACGGCCCGATCCTGAACCGCGGCTTCCAGCCGATCGAACATCTCGGTGTGGGTCATAAAGAGCCCACGCTTGAGCTTGGCCCACAGATCCGAGCGCTTCTCGGTCGCCATGGTGCCAGCGGTGCCGGCGCCGGCACCGGTCTTGTTGGTTTCAAACACCACGGCGACCGGCCTGCCTGCTAGCTGAAGAGTTCCCGCTCGAGGTCGGCAACCGCACTTCTCATGTGGCGCCGTGCCAAGCCGGTCAAAGCGGGAGACGACTGCAGCAGCACCAGAAAATAACCATCCGGCAGGCAGATGGCATGGACATTCATTTTCTTGTGCCGTAGGTGAATCAACTCGGGCGCTCCGAGTTGCGTCGGCTCGAGCAAGGCGCGCGCCTGGCGCAGACCGATACCGAAATAGGCGACGAACATCTTCAACTCCTCAGGCGAGTAGCCGGTCGTTGCGACCTCGATGGTCTCACCCAAGTCATCTATGAAAACCACCGCAACCGCGCCCGGCACTTTGGCCAGCAGGCCCGCCAGCACGTACTGGAATGGCATCAGAGAGGTCGCCTAGCAGCCATGACAGCGTCGCATGGGAAGCTTTGGTGAAAAGGCCAGATCAGCCACCGACGACCAGGGCCTCAGGCAGCGCCTCGGGCGCGCGGGTCGCCACCCTGCGAACCTTTACTTCGCCGGCCTCGAATGCCTGCAAGAAGGCGCTCACCACTTTGGCGTCGAAGCGTTGCCCTGCAAGTTCAGTAATTCGCTTGAGTGCAAACTCATTTTCATAGGCTCGCTGGTACGGCCGGTTCGTGGTGATCGCGTCGAAAGTATCGGCGACTGCCACAATACGTGCCATCAGAGGAATCTTGTCCGCCAGCAGACCGTCCGGATAGCCGGCGCCGTTCCAAGCTTCGTGATGCCAGCGAATGGCTGGAATCATCTCGCTCAACTGCTTGATCCGGCTCATGATCTCGGCGCCGATAACGGGATGCTGCTTCATCTGCTCGTACTCGTCGTCGGTCAGAACGCCGCCCTTCTTCAGAATCCGATCTTCGATGCCGATCTTGCCGACATCATGAAGCAACGCACCCACCCAAACCCGATGCTGCATGTCGCTGTCCAGCCCCAGGTGCTTGGCGATGGTTCGGCTGTGAGCCGCAACCCGTTCCGAGTGTCCGCGGGTGTAGGGATCTTTCGCATCGATCGCCGCGACGAAAGCCCGCATCGATCCGATGAAAAGATCGCGATTGGCCTGAGCCGCCTTTTGAAGCCGCTCGACATACCCCTGCACGTGCTGACTCATTCGATTGAAGTCGCTGCCGAGTTGTTGCAGCTCAGAGCCCACACCCGTGACTTCGACCCGCTTGCCGAAATTGCCGGCCGCGATCTCGTGGCTGGTTTCGGTCAGCTCCTGAATCGGCCGGCTGATTGCCCTCGACACCCACACCGCCAGAAGAGACGCCAACACGGCCAACACCGCGGTCGACAGGGCGGTCTGAAAAACCATCTGCCGTGCCGCATTGAAGGCGGTCGCTGCGGGCTTCTGCACCACGACACCCCAGCCGGGCTCGGCGACCGGGCTGATTCGGCCCAGCATCTCCTGCTCTTCGCCGCCGATTTCGAGCAGATATTCCCGGGTCATATTGAGCGGTAGATTGACGAAATCGCGGACCAGATCGGCCCCTTCTACGGCCCGATCGGCCTCCTCGGTCGATCCCTCGGACCAGAGCACCTGACCGTCTCGATCGATCAAGAAAACACCGACGTCGCCCTGGGCCTCTTCCAGAAAGAACGAAGCCAACGACCTCACCTCGACCACCCCTTCGAGAACGTATTCTCGCGAAGAGTCGAGGGCCAGGGCCACCACTGCCGCCGGCCTTCCCGAGCCCGCGTCGGAAACGAATTGGTAGACCGGCCGGTCCGACTCGAAGAGATCCTCGAACACCGAGCGAAGCGCTGCCAGAGCTTCGGCCGAAACCGGCGCCGCCGCGAACTGCGGTCCGGAACCGGATCGATTCAAAACCCGCATAACTAGAAAATCCGGGTGGGCCTTGAGGAACGAGGCCGCTCGCTGCTGCAACCAGGGCGAGTCGAACTGCTCCTCGATCCCGCCCTCCGCCGGCAGCGATTTCATGGTTTCACCGAGCTGCCGCAGCTGGTCCCGTGCATTGACCAACGAAGCGGAAAGCTCCACCGACAGAAACTGCGCCGAGCGCGTGAGGTAGCTCTTCTCCTGCGTTTCGAGGATGTCCCGGTTCTGACGAACCAGGAGGATGCTGCTCACGGCCAGAGGGATTATGCCGGTCAAGAAAATGATCAGGAACACCAAATGACGGAGCGGGAACCTTGTCAGAAAAGTCTTCATCTTGGCCTTCTCGACGGTACAGTCCAAGCTTTGGGATCGGCCGCCAAGCCAAACCCCGCAGTGGGCGTCACCGGCCCTACTATTCTAAGCAGTCCTTAAGAAAAGACGCAAGGTGCTTCTCCACCGTGAGCTCGGAAATGTCGGCGATCTCCGCCCGTCCGATCGCGAGTGGCAGCACCCAGGCGAGCCCCGACTCGCGGGCCTTCTTGTCCCGCCGGATCGCTTCGAGAATCGGCGCCATCTTCAAACTGGGCAGCTGGGCCATTCCGAGCCGACCCAGGAGGGCTCGTATTCGATCCGCATCTTCGGACGCCAAACCTCTCGCCTCGGCGAGCGTGGTCGCAAAGAGCATCCCGTGACCCACGGCGTCACCGTGCCTGAGTCTGCCGTGGCCGACCACGGTCTCGAGCGCATGCCCGAGGGTATGCCCCAAGTTGAGCAGGCGTCGGCGATCGCCTTCGCGCTCATCCGCCGCGACCATGGCTACCTTGACCGACACGGCTCGCTCGACCGCACGCGCCAAGGTCTCGGGCGCCGCCGTCAGGAGGTCTGCGAGGCTCGACTCGACCAACTCAAAAAGCACCGGATCGGCAAGTATCCCCACCTTCACCACTTCGAACATCGCCTGACGCAGCTCGCGCGCCGGCAGCGTCGACAAGAACCTCGCATCTGAGACCACCCAACGGGGTTGGTGAAAGAGTCCGACGGAGTTCTTGGCCTCAGGCAAGTTGACCCCGGTCTTGCCGCCGATCGAGGCATCCACCTGAGCCAACAGAGTCGTTGGAACCTGGCCGTACTCGATGCCGCGAAGAAAGCAGCCCGCGGCGAAGCCACCGACGTCGCTGACCGTTCCACCGCCCAGGGTAATGACACGGCTATCTCGTTTGCCACCCGCCACCACCATCTCGCGCGCCAAGCGCTCGACGGTCGACATGGTCTTGGCATTCTCGCCATCCGCAACGTTCAATTCTACAACCTCGGCCGCTGTCCCCATCAGGCCTTCGAGCGCCTCCCGATGAAGCTCGCGCACCGCAGCCGAACTGATGACGAATACTCTCCGGCCCGCGAGCCACAGCGCCACTTCGGAGGCCGCATCCGTAAGTGCGGTCGCGCCCAGCCAGATTCTGGTCGTGCCACCCTCGTGTACCAGGGCTAGGGGGCTCACTGCCATGATCTCCTCCAGCAGACTAGCCTGACCTGACCGCGGTCAAGCTCAGCCCTCTTCGGAGCCGGCCTCCTCGCCAGCCTTAGGACTCAGCGTGATGCCGAGTTCCGCGAGCTGTTCGGCATCGACCAAAGCCGGAGCCGAGGTCATCAGCGACGTTGCCGAAGTGGTTTTGGGAAACGCGATGACATCACGCAGTGAACTGGCGCCGGTCATCAGCATCACGATTCGATCGAGGCCGAGTGCGATGCCACCGTGGGGCGGAGCGCCGAAACTGAGAGCCTCGAGTAGGAACCCAAAGCGCTCCTTCGCCTCCTCGGGGCTCAGTCCCAGCAGGTTGAAGATGCGCTGCTGGAGCTTCGAGTCGTGAATCCTGATCGAACCTCCACCCAACTCGACGCCGTCGAGGATGATGTCGTAGGCCCGAGCCCGAACCGCACCGGGATCGGTGTCGAGCAGGTGGAGATCCTCGGGAGCGGGCGCTGTGAACGGGTGATTGCAAGAGTTCCAGTGATCGTCTTCCGACTCGCGCTCGACCAGCGGGAACTCGGTTACCCACAGGAAGCGATGCTCGTCGGTCTCGACCAAGTCGAACTCGGCGCCGATATGCAACCGCAACGCTCCCAGCGCGGCCGCCGCCACCGCGGCCGGCGCCGCCACCAGAACCGCGATTCCCTCGCTCTCAAGGCCGAGGCCGTCCGCGAGATTTTCGAGTTCGGATTCGCCGAGCACGTTCTTGACTTGGAACCGAAGTTCGCCGTCGCGTTTGCGCAGTGTAAGCACACCCGCAGCGCCCCGGGCCCGAGCGATCTCAACCCAGCCGTCAACCTGCTTCCGGCTTGCCGAGGCGCCGAGCGGAACCGCGAACCCGCGCACCACGCCACCCTCCGCGACGGTCTGCTGGAAGACCCGAAATCCGCTGTCGGCCAAGTCCTCCGAAAGGTCGGAGATCTCGAGCCCAAGCCGAAGATCGGGCTTGTCGTTGCCGTAGCGCAGCATGGCTTGCCGGTAGGTCATGCGCGGAAACGGAGGCTCCGCGGCGATCCCTACGATCGGGAAAATGCGCGCGAACAGACCCTCGATGACCGCGAAGATATCTTCCTCGCTCGCAAACGACATCTCGACGTCTACTTGGGTGAACTCGGGCTGGCGGTCGGCGCGCAGATCTTCGTCTCGAAAGCAGCGAGCGATCTGAACGTAGCGCTCGAAACCCGCGACCATCAGAATCTGCTTGAACAGCTGCGGCGACTGTGGCAGCGCGTAGAAACGGCCCTGACGAATGCGGCTCGGAACCAGATAGTCGCGTGCTCCTTCTGGGGTCGAGCGGGTCAGGATCGGCGTTTCGATATGGACAAATCCCGCGGCGTGGAAGTAGTTGAGGATTTCGAGCGTGATTTGGTCGCGGAGGATCAGGTTGCGCTGGAGGTCGCTGCGCCGCAGATCAAGATAGCGGTACTTGAGTCGGGTCTCTTCGGTGACTTCGTCGACCGGCGTGTCGGGAAGAAACGGCAGCGGCTCGGCCGGTCCCAGAACCTGCGCCCGATCGCAGACCACTTCGATCTCGCCGGTCTCCATGTCCGGATTCACGGCCACGGGATCACGTGCCGTCACCGTGCCTTCGATCTCGACCACCCACTCCAAGCGAACCGGATCTAGGACTCCGGCCGCCTCCGGATGATCCTCCGGCCGCACGACGACCTGAACCACACCCGAGCGGTCGCGGATCTGCAGGAAGGTAAGGCCTCCCAGGTCTCGCCTCCGGTGAACCCAGCCTTGGAGCTTGACGCGCTTGCCCAAGTGCTCGGCCCGCAAGGTTCCGCCGAGCAAACGGTTCACGCTTCCCCCTCCCCTCGCTGCCTGCCTGGCTGCCCGGCTGGCTGCCCTTCTATCTGCCCTTCTATCTGCCCTTTTATCTGCCCTTTTATCTGATTCCTCAGCCGATTGTGCAATAGCCCCACGATTTCCGACCGCGGCACCAAGCTCTGCTCGCCGGCGTTCAGATCGCGGCAGGTCACGGCGTTTTTCGCCAATTCGTCCTCGCCCAACAGAAGTACGTAGCGCGCGCCGGAGCGGTGCGCGCGCTTGAGCGCCGCCTTCATTCGGTCGTTGCCGAAATCGACGACCGCCGCGACGCCGCGCGCACGCAGTTCTTCACCAAGCTCCATGGCCGCAAGCTTGGGCACCGGATCAATGGCAATCAAACGAACGGCCGGTGCCTGCGTGCACCGGTCGCGAAACGCGGCGGGTAGCGACTCGACCAAGCGATCCAGGCCGATGGCGAAACCGATCGCCGGAAGATCCGGGCCTCCCAGGTCGGCAAGCAAGCGGTCGTAGCGCCCGCCGCCGACAATCGCGTTCTGGGCGCCGAGACCCTCGGAGACAATCTCGAAAACGGTGAGCGTGTAGTAGTCCAAACCCCGCACCAGCCCCGGATCGACGCGGTACTTGACGCCCAGGCGATCGAGCGCCGAGCGCACGCCGGCAAAATGCTCGCGGCTGCCTGCGGACAGGGAGTCCTCGAGCTTCGGAGCGTCAATTAGCAGCTCGCGCTCCGCGGAATCCTTGGTATCGAGAATCCGGAGGGGATTGCGTTCGAGGCGCTTGCGACTCTCGGAGCTCAGTTGCTCGGCAAGCGGGGCGAAGAACTCGACCAGCGCGGCCCGGTATGCCTCGCGCGTCTCCTGGTCGCCCACCGTGTGCAGCAGAACGGTCAGATCCTCGAAGCCCAGCTCTTCCAGAAAGCCGACCAGCATTCTGATCACTTCCGCATCCGAAGCCGGCCCCGGATCGCCCAACAGTTCGGCTCCGATTTGGTGGAATTCACGATAGCGGCCCTTCTGAGGTCGCTCGTAGCGGAAATGCGGCCCCATGTAGAAGAGCTTCACCGGCAAGGGCTGTTCTCCGAGCCGGTGGTCGACGAACGCTCTCGCGACCGCGGCAGTGCTCTCCGGACGCAAGGTCAAGCTCCGGCCCTTGCGGTCCTCGAAGGTGTACATTTCCTTGCCGACGATGTCCGTGCTCTCGCCGACGGTACGCACGAAAAGCTCGGTGTGCTCCAGGACAGGAGTGCGAATCTCCCCATAGCCATAGAGCGAGAAGACGCGCCGGGCGGTCTCCTCGACGCGGGCCCAGATCACACTTTCGGACGGCAGAAGGTCGCGAGTGCCTTTGACGTTCGGCATCAGGTCCACTCTTCCTGCAAAAAAAAACAGTCCCGGCCGACTCCGACGTCGCCTACCAGCCAAGCGGTCGGAGCTACAAAAACCGCTGATTCGATCCGAGGCTCAACTCCGCGGTACGGGACGATCGGCATGTCGAGTGTCGGGAAGGAGGGTTACGAGCCATCGGAGTCTAGCAGGGCGCCGGTGAAAAGGGTGAAAGGACGCGACAGACATCGGTTTCTTGTGCCACTCTTTCGCCAAGCATGAGAGTCGACGTTGTCATTCCCGCTTTCAACGAAGAGCCATCTCTGCCTCTGGTGCTCGCGGCCATCCCCAAGGCCGCGGTCGATCGGATCGTTGTCGTGGACAACGCCTCGAGCGACGGCACCGCCAAGGCGGCTCGCGCGGGCGGTGCCATCGTGGTCAGCGAACCGCATTCCGGCTACGGCAGCGCCTGCCTGGCCGGTCTGGACTACCTTCGGCACCATCGGCCGCCCGACGTCGTGGTCTTCCTCGACGGCGATTATTCCGATCACCCCGACGAGCTTCCTCGGCTGCTCGAGCCGATCCAGAATCAGCAGGCCCAGATGGTCATCGGGTCTCGCGTACTCGGCAAGCGTGAGCGCGGAGCCCTGCTGGTGCAGGCTCGCCTCGGCAACTGGATCGCTTGCTCGATGATCCGCTGGCTCTACGGCCACCGCTATACCGACCTCGGGCCGTTTCGCGCGATAACCTGGGAGGGCCTGGAATCGCTCGCCATGCGTGACACCGACTTCGGCTGGACCGCCGAGATGCAGGTCAAAGCGCTCCGAAAGGGTCTCGAGGTCACCGAGGTGCCGGTGAGCTATCGACGGCGCGTCGGGGTATCGAAGATCACCGGTACGCTGCGCGGCACAATCATGGCCGGCTACAAGATCCTGACCACCGTGATGCGCTACAGTCGCAGCACTTGAGCACCTCCTCACAATTCCGGTCCGCTGCAGTCAGCGTCGAAGTTCGCTACGCGGAGACCGATCAGATGGGCGTGGTCCACCATGCCGTCTATCCAATCTGGTTCGAGCTGGCGCGCACCCACCTGTGCCGGCAAACCGGCTTCTCGTACGCCGAGATCGAGAACTCCGGATACTTCCTCCTGGTGACCAGGCTCGCTCTCGACTACCGCAAATCGGTACGCTATCCCGATGAGGTCACCACGACCTGCCGCCTCGAGCGCTATGCCGGCCGCGGCCTGCGATTCGGCTACGAGGTCCATGCCCATGACGTGCTCCGCGCTCGCGGCACAACCCACCACATATGGCTGGAGATCGCGACCGGCAAACCCTGCCGAATCCCGGATCATCTGGCCGAACCGTTCGCAGGCCTGCTGGCCGCCGACACCGCCGGCAGTTGATAGCCTGGAGAACCGATGAAGAGACTTCGTTTGACGACCGCGGGCGAAAGCCACGGACCCGGGCTCACCGCGGTCCTTTCGGGACTCCCCGCCGGACTGCCGGTCGACAAAGAAAAGATCGCGCTCGACATGCGTCGCCGGATGCACGGCTACGGCCGCGGTCACCGGATGCAGATCGAGCAAGACGAGGCGATCATCCGAGGGGGAGTTCGCGACGGCCAGACCCTGGGCTCGCCGGTGGCTTTCTGGATCGAGAACCGGGACTTCAAGAACTGGAGTACGGTCATGGACGCGTACGAAGTCGATCCGGTGCAAGCCGAAAAGAAGCGTCTCAAGTCGCCGCGTCCGGGCCACGCCGATCTGGCGGGAGGCCTGAAATATCTGCGGCGAGATCTCAGGGACGTGCTCGAACGCGCTTCGGCTCGGGAAAGCGCGGCCCGGGTCGCGGCCGGAGCGCTGGCCAAGCTCCTCCTAGCTCACCTCGGCGTCGAGATCCGGAGCGGAGTCCGGTTTCTCGGAGCCATCGGCGTAGACCGCCCGGTGCCCTCTTGGGACGACATCCAACTCGTCGACGACAGCTCACCGCTACGGGCGATTCATCGCGACCTCGAAGAGCGGATGGTCGAACTCGTGGATCAGGCCAAGAAGGACGGCGACACGTTGGGGGGAGCGGTAACGGTGATCGCGCATAACGTCCCGGTCGGCCTGGGATCCTACGTGCACTGGGACGAAAAACTGGATGGCCGCCTCGCCCGCGCCTTGATGTCCGTTCCGGCCGTCAAGGCGATCGAAATAGGCGCCGCGATCACCGCCAGCGCCGGGCTCGGCAGCAGCGCGCACGACGCGATCGGCTATTCGCCCGAGAGCGGCTGGCAGCGACCGACCAACCGCGCTGGAGGCCTCGAAGGTGGAGTGACCAACGGCGAGGACATCGTCATCACGGCCTACAAGAAGCCGATCTCAACTCTTCGCAAGGGCTTGCCATCGGTCGATCTCGACACCCTCGAGCCCCATCGGTCGCAGTACGAGCGCTCCGACGTAACCGCCCTGCCGGCCGCCGGAGTCATCGCCGAAGCGATGATGGCGCTGGTTCTCGCCGACGCCGCCCTGGAGAAGTTCGGAGGCGACTCCCTCGAGGAAGTTCTAGTCCACTTCGAAGCCAGCTGCGACTTGCAGCGTCGCTGGCCGGCGAGCTAAACCGAACGTCGCTCCATACACCCGCTGCTAGCCTGACCTTCTCACCAGGTTCGTGACGAGACGCGACGTCGCAGTAGAAGCTCGGTGTGAAGGTCAGGCTAGGACAACTGGTTGGCCACAAAGTGCCGATCCAGAAGCTCGTGAACCCGCTCCACATCCCGCCCCGGCTCGACGATCCGGCCGAACAGAGTTTGGTAGGTGAGACCCAGGGTTTCGAGGTCCCGATCGCGCAGCAACTTGACGATCTCTTCGATGGCTCTCTGCGCCGTTGGCCCGTAGGACGGACGCGTGGACTCGCGCTCGAGAATGACGAGGGAGTAGAACAGGGGATCCGGGAGCGGTGCGTCCGACTTGGAATCGGCGCCCACGGTGGGCGCCGCTGGCTCCGGAACCGGCTCGACAACCACAGAGTCCGCGTTCTGCCCGCCGCCATCGACATCCGAGCCTAAAGCTCGCGGGGTATCCGTAGCCGAGGCGCCCGTCGATTCGATCACCTCACTGGGGACACTTGCAACGTCTACCAACAAGCGCTCGGGACTCCGGTCGTCTTCGCTCTCGGAACCACCCGCAACCTTCTTGCGCTCGGCAAAGAGAGGCAGTGACCGCAGCTCGTTGGCGAAACGCGAGAACAAGAGAAACAGCTCTTTCTCGGTGCTGAAGTTGCCAACCAATCGGGCGTTCTGACCGACCTCGAGACGCTCCGCCTCTTGAAAGACGATATTGGCCCTGGCGGATTCCTCGAGCTGGATCGACTGCGCCTTGACTCGCCAGGCCGTGAGGCTGCCCTCTATGTAACAGGTCTCGGCGCAGCGCACCGTGACGGCCTCGACCTCGGCGTTCGATTCGATTCGAATCGAGCCGTTCACTGACTCGAGCGTCGAGAAGCTTCCCGAGTCCTGAATCACCAGGTTTCCCGGAGTTCGAATGCAGAGCTGTCCATGAGCGTCGACATGAATATCGGTCCCTGACGGGATGATCATTGTCGGTGCTTTTTCGGCGTACGGTGTGGCCAATTGAACCTCCTTGCGGCCGTGCAGCTAGCGGGCAATGATTCTGGGAAGCGGCTCGAACGAACTCTGATCGGGTGCCCTGCGCGCCCTCACCAGAAGCTGCTCTTCATCTCGCCACTGATGGTCGAGAATATAGATCCTCGGATCCACGGGTCGAAAACTCTCCTCCCCGTCCCGGTGCCTGACCTCATAGTGAAGATGCGGGCTCGTGCTCCAGCCGGTATTGCCGACGGTGGCCAGAACGGTTCCCTGCTCGACTCTCTGCCCGTTGCGTACACGGACCTCGTCACAGTGGCCGAAGAGCGTGATGAAGCCGTCGCCGTTGCGCAGGGCTACGAGGTTGCCGTAGCGCCACCAGGAGACACTTCGCTTCAACGGATAACGGCCGGCGAAGACCACGACGCCGTCGGCGGGCGCACGAATGGGCGTCCCGATCGGCGCCGCCAGATCAATGCCGGCATGAAAGTCGATTTTCTTTGTAAACGGGCTGCGCCGCGTCCCGAAGGGGCTGGTCAACACAAAATCGCGCGACCGGAGCGGCGAAATCGACGGCGTCGTCCGAACTTGCCCGCCATGAGCGCTCTCGAAAGTCTGCACCTCGGTAATGAAGGTGTCGAGGACCTGCAGCTGCTCGCTAATCTCAGCTTCGAGTTGGCCGGCGCGGGCCACCGCTCCTGCATAGATCGAATCGGGCACCGGCGGAACCTTGAACGGAAAGCCCCCCTGCCCGACCGACTCATCTCCCTCGAGTCCATAGGCCATATAGATCCGGCTCATCCGCAGGTGCACTGCCTCGCTATCTCTCTTGAGCCGACCGAGGCGGGTGATCGAGCCCTGCAAACGCTCTCCTTGCCTGGAACGCTCCTGAACCAGAAACCGATAAGCATTCCGACTCATGATGTCACGCACCACGCCCGGAAAGATCAACAGGTTGAGCAGACCGAAGAGCAAGGCCAGCGCAGCCCCGGCCAGTATGAAGCGAACCTGCTGGTGGGAGAAGAAAAAGTAGCGAACCCTCGAGCGGATATCGCCGGGGTGGAACTGGATTTCCAGAGAAGTCGCGCGCGATGTATTCAACGGTGGTGTCCTAAGGGATGGCTCGACGGAACCCTAGCACGCCAACTCGTGGGCGGGTTTACAACGCGGCACAGCCACGTTCAGCCCGCATTATTCCCCAGGATTCTACTGCGGAGGCGGAAGCCTCCTTGCTACGAATCCTGGGGAAAAATCCGGGCTAGCTCTGTCTCACCGGCGACCGCGGTTATTTTCTCGAGCAATTCGGCGTGCACCCGTGGAGATCCCGCGATCAGATTCCCGGTTGCCAAATACCTACGGCCGCCGTCGAGGTCGCTCACCCGCCCGCCGGCTTCTTCAATCAAGAGCGCGCCGGCTGCCAGGTCCCAGGCCGACAGCCGAAATTCGAAGAAGCCATCGTAGACCCCGGCTGCCGTATGCGCAAGATCCAGAACGGCAGCTCCGCATCGCCGTATGGCGCCGGCTCCGCCGAAAACCCGCCGAAAGATCTCCAGGTAGAGATCGAGTCCCTCCCGAGCCCTGAAGGGGAATCCGGTAGCCAGAAACGCACCCTCGAGCCCTCCTCGGCCCGACACTTCGAGACGCCGGCCGTCGCACTCGGCTCCGGCTCCACGCTCGGCACAGTACAACCGGTCGTTGACCGGGTCGAAGACCACCCCGACGATGGTCTCCCCCGCGCAGCGACAGGCCACCGACACGCCGAAGACCGGCAGGCCGCGGAGGAAATTCGTGGTGCCGTCCAGAGGATCGACAATCCACTGGTAGTCCGAAGCCGGCCCCACGAGCCCCTCTTCCTCGCTCAGAATCTGATCCCCCGGGCATCTCCCGGCCACCAACTCGAGAATCGCCTTCTCGCTCGCCCGATCCGCCGAGGTCACGAAGTCGTGCGCCGCTTTGCGCTCGATCTCCAAATCACCCTGCTGAAAGGCCTCCATCAGAACTCTGCCGCCGCTGCACGCCGCCTCCCGGGCCACTTCGAGTCGATCGCCTGCTCCAATCATGCCGGCATTATTCCAAAATACCGCCGCACGAAGCCGCGATGTGCTTCCCCAGTGCGAATCGCTACGCCTCAGATAAAGACATCTCAGTCCGGGTCCTCGAATGCCGCCCCATCCCAAGTAGACGGGGTTTTGACTAGGAACAGGCTCGCCTCGATTACGCAATGGCAGGGTTTTCTTCTCTTTGGCGCATGTACCTATGAAGAAGAATCCGGTTGCGCGGCACTGCGAATGAGCGCCGCCTGCGACCAGGCAGGCAGCCACGAGCTGGCAGCCCGCCGATCGAGAGGAGAAAACCGATGAAGCGAACAAAACACTGTCTCAATCGAAACCGTCGATCTTTGCTTTCACTCATATTCTTGGCGACCCTGATCTGGACCGCCAACGCCTCCTTCGCTCAGACGGTCTGGACCGAGTCCGCGGGCTCCGCTCCTTCGTCTCGGCAGCCGGGGGCCCTGGCCTACGACAGCACGCGCGGGGTTATGCTCTCTTTCGGGGGCTGGGATGGACACACCCTTGGCGACACCTGGCAGTGGAACGGCGCCAAGTGGAAACAGCTCAACGTCGAAGGTCCCTCGCCTCGGCAAACCTCGGCCATGGTGTACGACAGCTCCAGGGACGTGACGGTGCTGTTCGGAGGCTTCGTCTGTGGAACGGGCTGCGCCGAGTTCGTTGGCGACACCTGGGAGTGGGACGGCAAGGAGTGGCGACAAGTGGCCTCCTCGGGCCCGTCGCCGCGGCGTGCTCCAATGGTCTATGACAGCGCTCGAGGGGTGATGGTTCTGTTCTCGGGGCAGATCTTCGGAGATTCTCCCGCCGACACCTGGGAGTGGGATGGGAATACCTGGACAGAGGTCAGCACTTCGGGGCCTCCCGGCCGATCCCCTGCGGGTCTGGCCTACGATAGCCAGCGCGGAGTTACAGTTCTTTTTGGAGGTTTTGGAAACTCGGGAAATCTCAACGACACCTGGGAATGGGACGGCACGTCCTGGACACAGGTCAGCTCGACAGGACCTTCACCCCGTTGGGGGTCCAGCATGGTCTACGACAGCCGGCGCGGCGTGGTAGTCCTCTATGGCGGTCACGACAACCAGCCCGACGGGGATTTCGACGACACCTGGGAGTGGAACGGGAAGAGTTGGAAACAGGTGAGCGTTGGCGGTCCGCCGGCCCGCAAGCTGCACGCGATGGCCTATGACAGCGCCCAAGGCCAGATGGTGATGTTCGGAGGCCGTGCGGATTTGGGCGACACCAATCTTGCGGACACCTGGGTTCTGCGCTCCGGCGTTGCAGCTGCGCACTCGGATTACACCGGTGACGGCAGCACCGATCTCGCCGTCTACAATCCCAAAACATACCGTTGGAGCATCCGAGGCAAGAGGAAGAAGATCAAATTCGGCGCGCCGAACGCACTACCGGTTCCGGGGGACTACGACGGCAACGGCAAGGCCGATGTGGCCTACTTCGATGCCGCCCAGGGTGTCTGGAAGGTGCGCAAGCAGTTCACCATCTCAGGTTTCGGGCAGGCGGGCGACATTCCCGCCCCGGGTGACTACGATGGGGACGGCAAGACCGACGCCGCGTTCTTCCGACCCGCAACCGGGACCTGGCATATCGCCGACGGAGCGGACCTGGAGTCAGCCCGAGTCGCCACCGCGACCGGTGTGGCCTATTCGTCACTACTCCAAGTCGAGGAGGTGGCGTTCGGACAGATGGGCGATATTCCGATACCGGGCGACTACGACGGCGATGGAACCACCGACCGAGCGGTCTATCGCCCCTCGAAGCGGCTCTGGATCATCGAAGATCAGAAGCGACTCAAATTCGGCAACAGCGGTAGCATCCCCGTGCCGGCCGACTACGACGGCGACGGTAAAACCGACATCGCAGTCTGGATCCCCAAATCGGGCCAATGGCGGGTACGCAGAATAGCGAAAGCGAAGTTCGGGCAGATGGGCGATATTCCCGTACCCGGCGACTACGACGGCGACGGTGCGGCGGATTTCGCCGTCTACGACCCGGCAACTCGGCTATGGAGGGTGCGAGGGCAGTTCGAAAAGGTGCACGGCAAGCTCGGCGAGCTGCCGCTGGCAGGGGGAAGATAGCGGGCCAGTCCTAGCTCATCACTGCGAGCTCATCTCCCGGTGGAGCCAGGCCTTGGCGAGGGTCGAGGAGCGGTAGACACTCCGCTCCGAGATCCCCATCGCCTCGGCTGTCTCCTTCGCCGTCAGACCCGCAAAGTAGCGCAACTTCACCACCTGGGCCATCTGCGCATCGCGCTCTTCCAGCCGGTCGAGCACCTCGTCCAGGGCCAAGAGCGTTTCGCTCTGGGGCTGCTGGGCGCCGGCCGACGACTCCAGTTCGACCCGTTGCCGGCCACCGCCATGCTTCGCCCTGGCATAGCGTCGGGCCCGATCGATCAGGATGCGGCGCATGGCTTCGGCGGCGGCAGTAAAGAAGTGTGCCCGGCTCTCCCACTGGGGCTCCTCGCCGCCCAGCAGACGGAGGTAGGCCTCATGTACCAGTGCCGTGGGCTGGAGGGTCTGCCCCGGCCTCTCGCGCGCCATCTTGACTCGCGCCATCTGGCGCAGCTCGTCATATACCAGGGAGTAGAGCTGGTCGGCTTTGTCCGGATCGCCAGCGCTAATGGCCTTCAGTATCCGCGTGATCTGGTGCGGTGGAGAGGTTGATGAGTCGGTCATGCCTGCTGGAATCATCCTATCCCGCAGCGGCAGACCCAGCGGAGAAATCCCCCGAGGGGCTGGCGCTACGCTGCGGCGGAGGCAGTCGCAGGTCTGTGCAGATTCTCCAGTTCCCGAACGAGCCAGAAATCCGGATCGGCGTAGGCCAAGAGCTCGCGCAGTTCGCCCTCGATTGCCTGGGCTTCCGCCTCCCGGCCCAGCTCGCGGTAGAGCTGAGCGAGTCGCCACTGAACTCTCAACCAGAAGCTGCCTGCGTGGGGGAAAACGCGGCTCCTCTGGAGGGAGGCTTCCTCTAGGGCACGGAGTGCGCGGTCGGAGTCGCCCATCTTTCTCAAGGCATCGGCGAGCGAATCGGAGCCCAGGAAATAGATCGTGGAGCCGAGTGCTCGCTCGACCGGCAGACCGGCGCTCAGCAATCGAATACCTTCTTCGGTCTCGTTGCGGGCCAGAGCCAGCTCGCCTCCGAGGATGCTGAAGATGGAGTCGGGAACCACACGTCGGGTCTCCTGAGCCGCGGCTTCCAGATCAGAAAGGGCTTCCTGAGCCGCCTCGATCCCACTCGTTCGCGCCAGCAGCATGATGCGGAGCGGCTCCATCCGGGACGGTGGCGGGGCACCAAGGAAGGACCGCTTCAGGTGCTCCTGGGCACGCCCCGGGTCGCCGCGCAAGAACGCCGTCGCAGCAAGGTGGCAGTGGTAGCTTTCGTAGTAGGTGTCGCCGAACAGCTCGGTAGCTTTCTCGATCCGGCCGAGATTTCTGAAGCCATCTGCGATGAACCAGGTAAGCTGCCTCCTCGCTGCTCCGTCCAGTGAGTTCAGAGCCGTCTCCTCCCGAGAGAGATCCTCGAGGACCCGTCCGGGGTCGTTCTTGACCCAATGCTCGTGGGTCGGATAGAAACGCAACCACACAGAGTTGAAAGAACCGGTTCTTGCGTCGTCTTGTCGCAGGAGTGCTGTAGCACGCTCGATGTACGGCTTCGCCTCTGCCGGGCGATTCGCCCACTGCGCCAACGCCCGTGCTGCCACAGCAAGGACATCCGGGTCGTCGGGCCTTATCTTGGCGAGCTGGACCGCGTAGGGCACGGCCTCTTCGAAGCGCGCGAACTCCCAGGCCAGCTGATGGACCATGTTGTTGTTGGCCCAGAAGTGATCGGGGTGGAGCTGTAGGAGCGCTTTGTACGCCGTCTGGGACTCTTCCATCTGGCCCATCATGGAGTAGTAGCCGCCGCGGATAAAGTAGCGCTCCCGATCGGAGGTGGTGTCGGCCAGCTCGAAAGCTCTTTCGGCATAGGGCAGGTACTCCGTCTTGGCGCGGCTCTGGTTCCTGATGGCGAAGGCCAAGTGCATGTAACCGGAAGCGAAGTCAGGGTCCTCGGCCACCGCCTGGCGGAGCAGCTCTTCGGCCACCCGGTCGTTCGGTCCCGCGATCACTCGATCCGCCTGGGTGAAAAGATGAAGTGCCTTGAGCGACGGGGTAGTCATCGGCTCGAGTTTCCGCTCGCTCTGTCGAATCAGCGGCAGGGTTTCCCCTAGCGACTCTCGGACCCTGCTGGAAAGCCGGCGGATGGCGGCTAGGATTGTTTCCTGGTCCCTCGCCTCCTCGCTCAGACCGGCAACCGTGACCCCCGATCCGGCGTCCACCAACTCGGCACTCAGCACGTAGGTTGGGCCGAGCTTCTCCACCCGACCAGTAAGAAGCGCCCGGATGCCTCCGTCGCGCAGCGCCACCTCACGAGCCAGATTAGTATCCAGGCGAGAATCCAGCGGCTTCTTCATCAGCTTCAGGGTGTCCCCAACCCGCTCCCGAGGTACCACATTGACGAACCGCGAATTGGACAGCTCCCGGCCCAGGGCCGCCTCCAACGTGCCGTCGAAGATATCCTCACCCGTGCGGTTTTCAAACGCCGCGATCAACACCCAGTCACGCTCCCCAAACCCCAGTGCCTCCACCGCTGTTGGCGAACCTGGAGAGAACCACTGAGGCCCGACCAGGAAGGCCAGTACGGCCAAGGCGGCGGCTGTCCCCCCGCCCAGCGCCCAGCGCCGCCTACGCCGCGGCGTCCAGCGCGCCGGCACGGCCTCCCCTTTGAGCGCCGTCACGACTTCCCCTGGAGACCGAAACCGCTCCTCGGGATCCCGCTCCAGACAGCGCAAAATCGTGTGTTCCCACAGCCGGTCCAGCTCCGGCGCCCTGTGGCGTGGCGATGGAGCTTTCTTCTTCAGTCGATGCAGGGCCCCCGAGATCGGGGTATCGCTGCTGAAGGGCAGCTCCCCCGTCACCATCTCGTAGAGCAAAAGCCCTAGGGCGTAGACATCCGTCGCCGGTGTGGTCCTCCCCCCCTCGAGCTGCTCCGGGGCCATGTAAGCCAGTGTTCCCAGCAGCTCCCCCGTGCGGGTGAGATGCTCCGTCTTGCCCTCCCCGGCACGCTTGGAGATCGCCAGGCCGAAGTCGGTGACCACCGCCCGCACGTCCTCGCCTTCCGGCACTAACATGACGTTGGCGCTCTTCAGATCCCGGTGAATCACGCCCACCCGGTGGGCTTCGGACAGCGCCGCCGCGACCTGTTCGACGATCGGCAGCGCTGCCTCGGGAGACCACGGCCCCTCCCGCTGCAAGCGCGCCGCGAGCGTCTCCCCCTCCAGCAACTCCATGGAGAGAAACAGGAGATCCTCACCGTGGAGACCCAGGTCGTAAATGCGACAGACGTTGGGGTGGGTGACCTGACGGGCGAGCTGAATCTCGCGGCGGAAGCGCTCTTGTACCGAGCCTTCTTTGGCGATCTCGGGACGCAAGATTTTCACGGCTACGGAAGAATGGAGCTCCCGATCCCGCGCCTCGTAGACCGCGCCCATGCCGCCCCGACCCAAGAGACGGATTATCTCGAAGCGCTCGGCTAAGACCGTGCCCGGTGACAACACCGGATCGGAGAGCTGCAAGGACTTCGGAGTGGCAGTCGATTGGGCAAAATCTTGCTGGGAATCCAACGCCATCTCCGCCAGATGATCCAGCAGACTCGGCGCCTCCGCATGGGCTGCCAGCAGAGCCTCTACCTCATGGCGCAACTCGAGATCTGATGCGCACGCCTGCTCCAGGTAGGCCCGGCGCTCGGCAGACTTGCGCTCCAAGGCCGCATGAAACAGCTCACACTGCCGCCGCCAACGATCGGATGACTCGGTCTGACTCGCCATCAGGGATTCCAGCGACCACTACTATAGCGTCGGCGGCACCGGGCTCTGACGGCGAGACTACGTGCGCGGCTTGGCGAGCCAACTCGGGCGGGCTGTTAGGGCATCCTGACTTTTATCGTCGAACCCTTGTCCAGCAGTCCGTCCGCAGTACAACCGCACTTCTTCGCGACTCGGCCACCGCCTTCGGTCTTGATCGATACGGCCGTCCCGGCCGCACAGCGGATCTCGGCTGTGACTCCGGCCGGCGGTGGAAAGTCCCGCACGGTGAAGCAGTCCGTTTCCATCACGTACTTCACGTTATCTGTCGCACCGTCGCAGCCGGCGAGCGTGCCATCGACCGTTCCCTTGAAGAAAAAATAAAGGTGGATCTGACCGGCGCCGCCCTGTTCGGCCAAGATCAAATAAGAATTGCGAAGGAAAATCCGTCGACAACTCGATCTCTCCGCTTGCGGCAGCTCCGCTCGACCTAGCAGTTTCGGGGAACATATTCTTACCTTCAAATCTGAAAGAGGTCTCTTCGCCCACGCTCGCAGTCTCATTTGCCGAGTCCACTGTCGTGCCCGATATCTCGCTCAGCGCCTTCTTGTTAGCTTCGCGCTGGTTCGCTGGACCACAGGGAAAGACGTTTTTGGGTACGGGCCGAGGGTCGGACTTGGAGCCGGGCAGTCTCAGCTCAGGGATGGCAGCGTCCTCCGGCTCGTCCTGCTGCAACCCCAAAGGGTCCACGAATCGCGTCGGCGCGCCAGCAGCGTACTGGTAGGGGTTGACGGTCGTCGGGTCGAGGGTCGGCACCAGGTCGCGGGACAGGAACCGCCGCGTACCGCTGTCGTAGTAACGCGCCCTGAGATAGTAGAGACCGTCCGTCGCTCCCGTGGCCCCCTTTTCGCGCATCACTCCGAAGCGCCCCTGCCAGGTGAAGAGGTTCTCCACAGCGCCGGCCGAAGCCAACAGCTCCCCGTAGGGGTCGTAGGCGTAGGAGGCCACAACCACACCGGCAGCATCGGTCAGAAAGAGCGTGTTGCCGATCTGGTCGTAGTGGTAGTCGCGACGGCTGTCATCGGCCGCTTCGCGGCTGTAGAGCAACAGGCCGCCAGGGGTGGTGACGTAGTAGCGCAGGTCGCTGCCGCAAGCGCCGCCCGTGCGCTCGACGTTGACCGAGGGCAGCCCCAGGGCGTAGTTCCACACGTAGCAGCGGGTAGCGGCCGCCTCGGTGCGGGTGAGCCGATTGCCCAGAGCGTCGTAGGTGTAGCTCACCGTGTTCGGCGACCGGGTGACGCTGGTGAGGCGTGAGGCCAGGTCCCAGACGTAGGTGCGGACGCCGTCGTCGGTGAGCCGTCCCAGGGCGTCGTAGGTATAACCGACAACCTGCGAGGCGTCGTCGTAGGTGTGAGCGGTGGGGGTGGCGCCCGAGGCGTCCCCCGCCGTCGGCACCGTGCGGTCGGCCCGGATGAGCTTGCCCGCGGCGTCGTAGGTCAGGACGCTCGAGGAGAGCGCGCCCTCGGTCATCGACACGACCCGTGAGTCGGCGTCGTAGCCAAGCGTCGTATCGACCCCGTTGGGGCGTGTGATGGTGGTGAGCCGAGAGGCGTCGTCGTAGGTGAAGGTGGTGATCCCGGGAGCGCCGCCGACCCAGTCGGTCACCTGCGACAACAGCCCCCGGGCGTCATAGCTGTAGGTCACGGTCTTTCCCGGCGCCAGGGTGAGCACGTCGATCCGGCCGTTCAAGTCGCGGGTCATGGTCAGGCCGTTGCTCTCGACGAGGCGGTCGTTGGCGTCGTAGGCCAGCGAC
>JADFQD010000096.1 GCA_022561975.1 Acidobacteriota bacterium | reverse complement strand
GGGTCTCACTCCGAACGTAGCCACGAAAGCGACGCCACGAATTCCCCATCCAGCCATCTACGACATGGGGTTTCTCCGCATCAAGCCGCCGGAACTTCCGTCTAGCGGTTTCTGCAGACGGGCCTCACCCTCGGCGTCCGTGTTCCTGGTCGTGGCGTACGTGGCGGGGCGCTTCTTGATCTCCCCCGGATGCGTCTACCCGAGTTCAGGCGGCGGCACCGAGCCTGACCTCGTGCGAGAACTCGACAAGTGCCACGCTGAGGCCACTCGACAGCCCAAGAACGCACAGCGTTGAAAGGCGAATTCCTACTCCGCGGCCTTCGCGTGGCTGGGAGTGGCTTGCGCCCCGGATGCTTGCGTGCCTACGGCGGCGGCCTGCCTAGTCAGGCCGAGCGCGGCGATCATGGACGGGAGCGCAGCGCACAGTGCCTTTGCCATAGCCAAGGTCCCTTCTCGAGGTGGGTTTCGATCAGACGCGTCAAAGAGCGGCGGGGAAGACGCTGGTCCGCAATCAACCTACTTGTCCGACCACACGGCCAACTCGTTGCCATTGGGATCGTGGAAATGAAATCGCCGTCCGCCTGGGAACGAGAATATTGGCTTGACGATCGTACCACCAGCCTCTTCTATTTTGGTCTGCATCGCCTCTAGGTCGACCGCATAGATCACGACTAGCATTCCACCACCGGCACCCGGAGTCACGTCACCTTGGGAAAAACCACCGGTGAGACGGCCGTCTTCAAAGCTGGTGTAGTCCGGGCCGTAGTCGGTAAACTTCCAGCGGAACACCTCGCCGTAAAAGACCTTGGTCCGCTCCAGGTTTTGGGCCCCAAACTCGATGTAGTCGATACGTCCATCATTGTCTTTGCTTGACATCATCGCTCCCGTTGTCGTGGCGACAGCCGCCAAGACGAGAAGTGCTTTGAAGATTTCGTGCTTGCCCATGCCTCGCTCCAGTCGACGAAAAGCGGAATGACTTTATCCGTTCGCCTGATCCCGGTCTTGTACGAATGGAAACCAGTGGCGATCCTGATACGCGGCTGGCGTGATGCCCACCAAGTCCTTGAACTCATGGGTCATGTGCGCCTGGTCGGCGTACCCCGACGCCAAAGCCGAATCGGCTAAATGAGCACCCGCTTGCAACGCCTCCACAAGCCTGCCTAGCCGAGCGACCCGAGCAAACGCCTTCGGCGACAACCCAGTGTGCCGTAGAAACAGCCGGCGAAGGTACTGTCGGCTCATCCCGAGTCCACAGGCCAAAGATTCAATCTTGCTCCCAGGATCATCGATCAACCTAGAGGTCGCCCACACGATGCGGGAGTCGACAGCAGCTACATCAGCCTGTAATCGACGAACGAGAAACCGTTCAAGCAAGCGGACACGCTCCTCTAGAGAGCCGCCCTCCAGCAATTGCTGCTTCAGATCCGAGCCAGCGAGGCCGAGGACAGCCTCGGCCTCGACAACGCCGTTCGTCAAAAGGTCGGCACGCTCGCGCAGAAAAGGCACAGCGCCGCCCGCCTTGAACCGAACCCCGACGAACTGGGTCGGTCCACATACCTTGGCCCATAGCGTTCGCGTCATCGTGCCCACGATGTCGAGGGTGCTGGGACGGGACTCGAAGAGCAGGTCGATGCACCCATCTGGCATGACCGGGTGCGAGCCTTGAAGCTCGCTCGTGGCGTCGTAAGTCCAGTAGCAGGTTACATATGGCGCAAGCCTAGGATCGACGTGGTGCTCTTTGTAACCCGCGACCATTTAGCAGCTATACGATCGTAACCTGTGTCTACCAAGAGCCTCGTCTGCCGTGTGAATCCTCATACCTGAGCCACGTCGAGTATTCTACGGCACCGACTTACTCTCGGGTCGACATCGCCCAGCCCTCGGCCCTTTCTTGGCACCCTGCGGGGACCCAATCCTCTTCAGGACCCTGCGCCGCTCCCCACGTCCGTCCCGGCCGCCAGCAGCTCCTCGCGGAGATCGAGGAAGGTCGCCCAGTCGATGAAATCCTTCTGGTGGACGATGCGCCCCTTCTTGACCTTGAACCAGCTGGTCGCCGGTAGCGTGTAGGTCAGGTCAGGGCAGCCCTCCTTGCCTACCGAGGCTCCGAGCACGGCGCCATTGAGCTGTCCCTTGTAGGCGTACTCCACGACCACGGTGTCGCCGTCCACGACGCGGCGGGTCTCCTCGAGATCCAGGCTCAGGTGCACGGCCACGATCCCGGTGAGCATGGCCTGCAATTGCTCGGTCCCCTTGAAGTGGTGACGCTGGCTGACGTCTTCGAAGGTAGCGTCGGCGGCGTAGAGGTCGAGCATCCCCTGCACCGATCCGGCCCGATAGGCGGCCTGGAAACGGTCGACCACCAGCCCCGGACCGGCAGCCGCAAGCGGGGCCGGAACGGCGGAGAGAAGCCCGAGAGTGACCCAGGCGACGGCGATTGCGGCGATCCAACGGCGGTTTCTCATCATTCGACTCCCTGTGGTTGTGGGAAAGCGCTCGACCTCGATTGGACCTTGCTGTTTCCCGTGTTCAGGCGTAATCTTCCAACGACGAGATAATTTCCACAATTACCTCTGAAGTAACATACAATGCAATCCGTTTCGAGTGCCACTCGAGTAGACGACGGCTTCGGACGGCAGCTCAGGGGCTGGCGAAAGCGCCGCGGAGTGAGCCAGCTCGACCTGGGACTTCAGGCAGAGGTCTCGGCCCGGCATATCTCGTTCCTCGAGACGGGCCGGGCTCGGCCGAGCCGCTCGATGGTGATTCGCCTGGCTAACGCCCTGGAGGTGCCGCTGCGGGCACGGAACGGCCTGCTACTGGACGCCGGTTTTGCCCCACGTTACGGGGAGCGATCCCTCGATGATGAGGAGCTGTCCGAGGCGCGGCGGGCACTCCAGTTTGTCCTGGACGCGCACGAACCCAACCCGGCCTTCGTCCTCGACCGAATGTGGCAGATCGTGCTCTGGAACCGCGTGCAGGGCTACCTGCTGCGGGAGCTTCACGGCGACGATGGATCGCCCGCCGACCTCAACGCCCTCGACCTGGTGTTCGCGCCCGGCCAGATGCGCGACAGCCTCGAGAACTGGGAGGAGGTTGCCTGCACGGTGCTGCGGCGCTTGCACCGGCAAGTGTCACGGGTCGGTTCGACGGATCCGCTGCACGCGACCTGGAAGCGCATCCAGACCTTGCCCGGCGTAGCGGAGCTGGACTTGGTCGAGGATGCGCAGCGGCACGCCCCGGTCCTCGTCCCCATGCGGATCCGCGAGGGCGATCTGGTCCTGACCTGGTTCAGCACCCTGGCGGTGTTCGGCGCCACCGGCGACGTGACCCTCGAGGAGCTCGTGATCGAGTCCTTCTTTCCGGGCGACGACGTCACCCGGGCCTTCGTGGTGCAGCTCGCCGACGCTTGCTGACCGTAAGCCTGCTGGGCGATCGCCTGCCACGAGCTCGTATCGGTGAAGAGCTCCATCCAGGTGTGGGCGCCGTCTTCCAATCGAACGAGCTCGACGATCAGCAGGCTCTCGCCGTCTCTCTCGAGGAACCGCGCGTTCAGGACCTAGTCGACGCGAGATCGTCGGCGAGACGCATCTTGACCAGCATTCCGAGCACCACAGGAGCGTGTCCGTCGAAGAGTTCAGTAAGGGCGCTGCTGTCGCGGGCAACGACCCGCGCCATCAACTTCTGCTCCGGAACTTCCGATGAGGGCATACGACCGAAGCGGCGACCGCTGGCGGCGCTGATGGCGCTGGTGACGCTGCGTCTACCCGCATTCAGGTGGCGGCGCCACCGGGCCTGACCTCGAGCGAGAGCCCGCCAGGTGCCACGCTGAGGCCTGGGGCACATCTTCGAGCAACTCCTGCTCGGCCCAGTCCGCCCACAGAAGCTCCCGTTTCTGGTGGCAGCTCGAGCACAAGCCACGGAGCTTGGTCATTTCAACATACGCCCAACCGACGTCAAGGTTCCGCCCCGAACTACCGCCGCAAATAGCGCAGAATGCCGTCGACGCTCATGGCACGCGGGTTGGCTATCTCGTACCTCCGGATGGTCTCGTCGTCGGCGCCAGCGGCGCGAGCGCGATCCGCGACCCAGGCGCTGTAACGAGCCAGCAACTCAGGACGCTCGAGCCCAGTCTCGGTCAAGCCGCGCAGCGTGCTCACGGTCTCTTCCAGGAGCGCGTCGAGCGCGTCGAGTTCGGCGGCGACCTCGGTCGACGGACCGAAATGGGTTCGGTAGATCGCGCGCGGCGCCTCGCTACGAAGCCGATCGAGGGTCCGCTTCCATATCTCGAGATCGAACTCGGGCGGCGGCGCCGGCAGATCGATCCAGTCGAAGCCCGGGACCCGGATGCCGGCCGCGTCGCCGGTAAAGAGTACGTCCTCGAGCCGGTAGACATGGTGATGGGAAGCGTGGCCCGGAGTCTCGATCGCGGTAAACTTCATTCCCTCCACCTCGATGACGTCGCCGTCCTCGACCACGGTCACTCGTTCGGCCGGCGCCGGCACCACTTCGCCCCAAAGGGTATCCATCAGGTCGCCGTAGATCCGCGTCGCGCTCGCTATGAGCTTCGACGGGTCGATCAGGTGGGGCGCACCGCGCGGGTGCACGTAGATCCGAGCTCCGCGCTGGGCCCACCACCCGGCCGCACCGGCGTGGTCCAGATGGATATGAGTGACCAGCACGTGGCGGACGTCGTCCGCCGTCACGCCGTACTCGGCCAGGCCGCGCTCGAGCGCCGGCAAGGTGCTGGCGGGACCGGTTTCCACCAGAACGGGTCCGGCGTTACGTTCGTCGGCCCTGTCTCCGCTGTCCCCGAAAACCAGGAAGGCCGCGATGGTGTGGGGGGTGTCGCGATAGTCGAGATCCAGAACTTCTATCCGCATGGGTTTTTCCTCATGGCTGGTCCTCGGCGAGCTCGAGAATCGCGCGCCGCAACGCCCGATGACGGTCGAAGAGCGCCACGAACTCCGACTCGCGCGCTCCGCCCTTGGCCCTGATGACCTCGACCAACCGGGCCTTCGAGTTCGCCGACCAGCGCTTCGCGCGGGGCAAAATCATCACCAGTGGCGCCCACCGATTCCAGGCCAGGCGCTCGCCGGGAGTGAATCGGGAGCGCGAGCGCACTCCCAGAAGCTTGGCCGCTTCTCGGGCGCAGACTTCGATCCCGTGTTCGCGATCGGCACCAAAGCGCTCCGCCAGGTAGCGGATCACCCGAAACCCGACGTTCTCGCGCGCGATCAGACCGACGATGTCGTTGCGGAGCTTCGATCGCCCCGGCTGGCCCGGTTTCTTAACACCCAAGTACATCTCCACGGCGGCGAGCTTGCGCAACGTCGCGACGGTCGAGCGATGGCGGGGATTCTTCTTCATCTTGCGCAACTCGCCGGCAACGATTCGCAGCACTGCACGTTCGCGGGGCCGGAATCCGAGCTTGTAGTAGAACCACCAGGCTCCGGATTCGAGCGCTTCCTGGTTGTTGTGGCCCAGCTGGTAGGTCTCGATCCCAAAGCTGTCGACATCGAAGATATGCCGCACCATCGCCAGACCGCGACCGTAGACGTAGGCCGCTTCGGCACCGCGGTAGGTTTCGAAAATGTTGTAAGCCACCAAGGCCGATCGGTAGAGCGCGCTGGTTAGGAAGTACCCTATCGGCACACCGTTCTTGAGAATCAGAAAGCCGTAGACAGCATCCAGCATCTGGCGCCGCTCCGGAATCGTTCCGCAGCAGACGAACTGCAGCCCCCGTCCACAATCCATCAGACGGACATCGCGCCGATCGGCGTGAACGAACACATCGAGATCGCGGGACCTGGTAATCATCGCCTCGCGAGCAAGAGTGATCAGTTTGGCCGCTTCGCGCAGGTTGACCGCTCGGACCGACCGTGGCCGCCGCCAGAGCGCGCCCGGGAACGAGTCGCGCGATGTCTCGAGTGCGCCCTCCTGGGTGACCACCGGTGACGGCTCGTACCGCGCTCGACTCCGGCTCGGAGTGGTCGGCCCCGGCTCCAGCCGGCACGGAACATCCAGCTCTTCGAAGATCTGCTCGCGCCAGAAAGGGTTGGTCTCGAGAGCGGCGAAGCGAGCCACGACAAACGCCGCGTCGGTCTCCTCGAGCCCCTTCAGCCGATCGACCCACTCCCGGGTCTCCAACCAGGCCTCTTCGAGCGCCAGGCTCTCGCTGTAGGACATCAAAACCACGAGGCGCGAGGCCAGGAGATCCTCTTTCTCGAAGGCATCCCAGTCGATGTGAAACAAGGCCGGCCATTGCCGCGCCAGCCACAACGCGGTGAACCAGTAGAAGCTGTAAGAAATCGTCGTTCCCGCAATGCCCGTACTTTCCAACTCCCGCCGATGCCGGCGCAGATCCCGGCGGCGGTCGAAGGCTTCGAGCATCCTTTCGACCACGGCCAAGACCTCGAGGTCGTCGGGATAGGCGCGCAAAAAGCACAGCATCTCGTGCAGCCGCACAACCTGGGACGAGTTGGCCAACACGGCGCGCTCCAGGTCCCCCAGTAGTTCGAGCTTGGTGCCGGCCACGCCGTCGCCGTAGGACAGTTTGAGGCCCTCCAACCGGCGCAGAGCTCGAGCCGAATTGCGCCTCTTCATGCGCCTATCGTAGCCGTTTCCGGACAGCGGCGAGCCGCTAGTGTCCGTATACTTGGACCGAGCCGGCAAGCTGGCGCTTGCGGAAACCCCGCGTCTGGCAGCGCCTCGCCCGCCGCCGATACGGATCGGCGCGAGACTTGCAAACTATTCTTTCGACCGTTGGTTCGACCGCTGTTTCGAATAACCAAGGAGCACCCCATGAAGTCATCCAACCTGTTTCACCGCTCACCGCGCACAACCCTCGTCGCGGCTCTCGGCATGGCAGCCCTGGGTATCGCAGCCCTCGTCTCCGTGGGTTGCCCTCGGGCCCAGGAACCGTCTGTCACAGACGAAGCTTCGGGCTCGATCGAGGCGGCGCCCTCCGCCGCTGCTGAGGCTGCCGCGCTTGCTGAACTAGAAGCCGAGGCTATGGCGCTCCGGGAGCGCCAAGAGGCCGCCGCGGCCGAGGCGGCGGCGATCGAAGCCGCCGGCAAAGCGCTCGCCGAGCGCGAGGCCGCCCTTCAGCTGCGCGAAGAGCAACTGCGCAAAGAAGAGGCGCTGCGCCAAGAGCGGGCGCGAGTCGCCCAGCGCAAGGCCGAAGCCGAAGCGCGCGAACGCCGGCTGGCCGCGAAAGAGAAGGAACTCGAAAACTACGAGGCCAATCTGGCTTTCCAGGAAAAAGAGCTGCGCGACCGCGAAGCGGCTCTCGAAGAATCCACCGCCGTTGCCAATGACCCGGTCGAGCCCGAGATTCTCGACGAAGCGGACCCGATCCAATCGATCGCCACCGCATCGAGCGAGGCTCAACCGGAGAGCGACCGACCCGAAACCGTGTACGCCTCGCTCGAGCCCGGCCGATTGCTCGAAATCGAGTTCAAAGAGACCGTGTCGAGCGCCACGCATCGTCAGGGAGACACCTTCTCCGCCAGGCTGGTTCAGGACCTCACCGCTGAAGACGGGACTCTGGTGGTAGCGGCCGGCACGGAGGTCATCGGCCGAGTGACTCGGGTCACTCCGCTCAAGCGAGTCGGTGGCAGGGCCTCGATCGAGATCGAATTCACCCACCTCGTTCTGTCGCCCACCGATACGGTCGCGATCAGTGCCTCCTTCGTCGAACTGGGCGTCGACAAGCGCAAGGACAAGAAAAAGATCGCTGGGGCCGCCATCGTCGGTGCGATCCTGGGCCGCATTCTGGGCGGCGATGGCGCCGAAGGCATCCTCGCCGGCGCCGCGGCCGGCGCGGCCGCGGGCACGATCGCCGTGACCCGAGGCGAAGGCAAGGACGCCGAAATCCCGAGAGGGCAGATTGTCGCACTACAGCTCGAAGAGGTGGTCACGGTCGAGATCCGGATGACCGGTCCGGTCGATCGCTGATCGCTGACAGCGCCCCCGGCGTCTCATGCACGAACTCCCCGAGTTCCCGCTCCCCATCCGCTATCGCGCCGACGTCTTGACCGATCTCAGGCGGCTCGGTGCCGTCCCGCGACCGACCACCCAACCGCGCCTCGTGTACAGCTTCTTGCGCGCCCTCATGACCTTCGAGATCCGCGAGCGCAAGCTCCGACGGCGCGAACTGGAACAGGTCTTCGGCCCGCAACCGCTGTCCGACTACGCCGCCGAAATCGAAAAGCTCCGAGCCAAGTACCACCTCCTGCGGCGACTCCCCCAGCACTGGATCGAGTAGATTCCCTCCATGAGGGACTCCAAGCTCGAGTCTCGCCTGCCACCGCTAACACGGCTGGCCGACATTCTGGGCCTCGAGCGCTCGATGGTCGCCTTGCTCGCGATGGTCGTCCTCGTGGGCCTCGGCGAGCGCCTGGCGGAACGCTTCCTGCCCATCTATCTCCTCGCGCTGGGGGCCGCGATCCAGCTACCCGGCCTGCTCAACGCGATGGACAACCTGCTGAGCGCGCTGTACTCCTTTCCCGGCGGCTACCTCTCGGACCGTATCGGCACCAAACGTGCCCTGCTGGTTTTCAACCTCATCGCCCTTTTGGGATACGCCATCGTCATCGCTTTCCCGTCCTGGTGGGCGGTCTTTCTCGGATCGATCTTCTTCCTGTCCTGGTCCGCCATTTCTCTGCCGGCGAGCATGAGCCTGGTCGACAAGAGCCTGCCGCGCAATCGGCGGACCATGGGCGTTTCGATGCACTCGCTCGCCCGCCGAGCGCCGATGGCTCTCGGCCCGATCGTCGGCGGTGTTCTGATCGATCGCTTCGGCACCATCGACGGAATCCGGCTCGCGTTCGCTCTGGCCATGCTGCTCGGGTTGGTCTCGATCGCTGTTCAGCAGATTCTGATCGAGGAGGAACCCGCCGCGCACGGCCAGCGAGCCGAGGCCAATCCGCTCCGCGTCCTGCGGGACATGAGCAGCTCGTTGCGCTCGTTGCTCGTCGCCGACATTCTGGTGCGCTTCGCCGAGCAGATTCCCTACGCCTATGTCGTTATCTGGTGCCTGCAGAACGTTGGCGTGGGGGGCCTACAGTTCGGACTCTTGACCACCATCGAGATGGTCACCGCCGCCTTGATCTACCTGCCGGTGGCCTATCTCGCGGACCGCTCGCGCAAGAAGCCGTTCGTGGTCGTGACCTTCGGTTTTTTCACCCTGTTCCCACTCCTGCTTCTGCTTTCGGACTCCTTTGCCCTGCTCGCGGTCGCGTTCGTGGTCCGCGGCCTCAAGGAATTCGGCGAACCCACCCGCAAGGCGTTGATCATGGACCTCGCGCCCGACGGCGAGAAGGCCGCCATGTTCGGCGCCTACTACCTGGTTCGCGACATCGTGGTCGCGGCAGCCGCACTCTCCTCAGGATTCCTCTGGCGGATCTCGCCCGAGGCCAATCTGCTGACCGCCGCCGCCTGTGGACTCGCCGGCACCCTGTTCTTCGCCCGACGCGGCCGGGATCTCTAGCCTGGACTATTCACCAACGTTGGTATCGGAGCGCCACTCCCTCGTCTCCGCTCCGGATTGTTGGATAATCCGCCCCATGGCCCGCATCCGGAAGAGCATCTGTGTTTTCACCGGATCGAGCCCCGGCGCGGACCCGAGGTATCGGACCGCGGCCACCGCGTTCGCCAAGGAAATGGTCGCGAGGGACTACGGCCTGGTCTTCGGGGGAGGCAAGGTCGGCCTGATGCGTACGATCGCCGACGCGGTGCTCGCGGGGGGCGGCCACCCCACGTCGGTAGGTGGATGGATCGGGATCAGGCCTGAACCGGGCTGACGGCCCCGACGAGTTCGTCGAGAATCCCCACTCGACCCTCGCCGTGAACCTCCAGAGATTGTAGCGGTCGACCTCCGTGTCGACCGGCAGCGACCAGGGCAAAGGCGGTCGAGACGGGGCTCGACCGCTACAACAGCCGCGGTCAACCGCCAGCGGCCGGCGAGATGACCCGCCGGGAGGTTCACCCGGTATTGCGCATGCCCGCGGACACGCCGACCAGGCTCAGCTTGACCGCGTAGTCGAGCGCCTCACGCTCGAGGGCGTCTTCGGGAAGCGACCGCAGCCGTCTCAGAAGCTCGACCTGGCAATGCGAGATCGGATCGACATACGGGTTACGTAGCCGAATCGAACGCGCCAACGTCGGATCGCCGTCGAGCAGGCCAACTCCGGTCGCTCGCGTGATCGCGGAAACCGTCCGCGCGAACTCCTCATGAATGACCGTACCGAAGACGTCTCGAAGCTCCTGGCCCTCGACCAGCATCAGATACCGATCGAACACTGCAAAGTCCGCCTTGGCCAAGCTCATCTGGGCGAAATCGAGCAGGGTTCGGAAAAACGGCCACTCCCGGTACATCTCCACGAGCAAAGCGTCCGAGACCACTTCCAACCCCGACCCCAGACTGAACCAGCCGGGCAAATTGGCGCGGCACTGGGTCCAGGAAAAAACCCATGGAATCGCCCGCAGGTTGGAAAGCGAAGGATCTCCCTTACGCCGTGCCGGACGGGAGCCGATGTCCAACCGGCTGATCTCGTCGATCGGCGTCACCGAGTGGTAGAAGTCGAGGAAACCGTCGGCTTCGAGCAAGCCCCGGTAGCGGGCCTTTGCCGCTTGGGCGGCCCGGGTGATCGCCTCGCGGTACTCCTCGGGCGCACTGGGCCGAGCCTTGGCGTCATCTTGCGCCGAGCTGAGCAAGAACGCGTGCGCGACCTGTTCCAGGTGCCGGTGCGCAAGATCGGGATCGGAGTATCGGTTGTCCAAGGCCTCGCCCTGCTCGGTAATCCGCATCCGCCCGCCGAGCGATCCCGGCGGCTGCGCCAGGATGGCCTGCCCGGCGGGTCCACCGCCACGTCCGATCGAAGTTCCCCGGCCGTGAAAGATCCGAAGCGATACGCCTGCCTGCCGGCAGACCTCGGCGATGCCCTCCTGGGCCTGGTAGAGCGCCCAGTTCGCGGCCAGAAATCCGGCGTCCTTGTTCGAATCGGAGTACCCGATCATGACTTCCTGAAGACCTCTGCGCTCGAGGTGGCGACGATAGGCCGGAATAGCGAGCAACCGGCTCACAATGCCCGGCGCGTTCTCGAGATCCGCCACGGTCTCGAACAGTGGGACGGCATCGATCTCCTCGACTCCCACCGCCTGCGCGAGCACCAGCACCTCGAGAATGTCGGAAACGCCCTCGGTCATCGACACCACATAGCCGCCGGTAGCCTGGGCTCCGAGCCGGTCCTGGACCCGAGCGAAAACTCGCAAGAACTCGAGAGCCTTGACGGTCTCGGCTTCGAGCCCATCAAGGATGTCGCCCCCCGAAGTCTCAGCCCCTCCGGCTTCGAGCCGCCCGACCAACACTTCGATACGCTCGGCTTCGGCCAAGTCGCGATAGTCAGACACGACCCCGCCCTGGCGCAGCAGATCGTCGACTGCCCTCTCGTGATGCCGCGAGTGCTCTCGAAGATCCAGCGCCGCCAAGTGTAAGCCGAACGCCGCGACCCGGTGCTGCACGGGCCGGACAAACGCATCCGCGGCGCGCACGTCGCCGCCGGCGCGGAGAGCCTGGTCGAGCGTCGCCAGATCCGCCGCGTAGCTCGAACGGCCTGCCACCCGGCGCTCTGCCACGGGCTCTGCCGCGACTTCAGCCGCGACTTCAGCCACCACTTCAGAACACTCTTCGGAACCTGCCTCTGGAGAAGGCCCAGTCGCGCCCAGCCGTTCGAGTTCCTCGATCAACTCGCGATGGACATAGAACAGTCGCCTCCTGAAGGGCTCGCCGGCAAAACGAGAACTCGGACCGCAACGCTCGGCCAGCTCTTCCAGCTCCCGCCGCACCCGCTCGAGCGACTCCCCATCCGGCAGTCGCTCTCCCCACTGCGAGAGCCTCTGGACCAAGAGATCGACGTCGGCGACATGGCGTTCGACCGCCACCTGGCCCTGTAGCCGGTAGGTCTCTTCGGTGATTTCCGGGGTCACGAAAGGGTTGCCGTCTCGATCGCCGCCGATCCACGAGCGAAAGCGAATCACCGGTGAGAGCAACTCGTCCGGCTCATCGCCGGACTTCGCATCGCCGTAGTACACCCGGAGCGCTCGCTCGAAGTCTCCATGCAGCCTCGGCACCGCATCGAGCAGCGAGCGCCGGAAGTAATAGAGAGCCGACTTGACTTCGTCGAGAACCGTCGGTTTGCGCGCGAACAGCTCGCGCGTTCGCCAGAGCGTTGCCACCTCGGCGTGGATTTCGTCTCGCAGTGCCCTGCGGTCCAGGGGCCCCAGATCCCACTCGCGCAGATGCCTCAGAGCGCTCGCGATCCGTTCGAGCTTCAAACGTACCGTGTAGCGTTTGACTTCGGTCGGGTGCGCCGTGAGGGTGAGCTGAATGTCGAGTTGGTTGACGAACTTGCGCACCCGATCGTGGGACCATCCCTGGTCTTTCAGGTGCTTGATCGCCGCCGCCACCGACTCGGACTTGGGGTTGTCCTCGGTCGCGCGGCGCTCGCGGATCCGGTTTACCCGGATGCGGTGGATCTCCTCCGCCAGGTTGATGAGTTGGAAATAGACCGTGAAGGCGCGTACCAGCCCTTCGGTCTGGGCGAGATCCAGCCCGGACAGAATCTGAGCCAGTTCGCCTTTGAGATCTTCCCTCATCGGGCCTTCGCGTAGGCCCTTCGTCAAACCGCGAACTCGCTCGACCAAATCGAAGAAGTCCGCACCCTCGAACTCTCGAAGCACCGTGCCCAGGACTCGGCCGAGAAAGTCGACATCCTCGCTGAGCTGAGCGAAGAGCGCGTCCGCCTCTGCCGCGCCTGCTCCGTCGGCTCCGTTTCCGTCTGCTCCGCTATTCTCAATGGCTCCGTTGGCTCGACTGGCTGCTTCGCTCATGCAGGTCATTGTAGCGATCTGCTTTCCCGGCACCACCGCGCTGCCGCTCACTGATAATCTTGCCGAGATTCCAAGGCCGACTTCCCCACCCATAACAGACAAGGACTCGTGATGAAAACCAGACTTCGGCTCCCCTCCATCGCTCTGACACTTCTGTTCGCGATGGCCGCCCAGGGCCTTTTCGCGGCCGACGCCGTGCTGACACCCGAGATCATCGTCGACCTCTCCCGGGTCACCGCCATCGCGGTCTCGCCGGCCGGCGACGCCGTCGCCTACACTCTCGAAGTCCCACGCAAAGCCGGCGATGAACCGGGTCACTCCTACTCCGAACTCTGGGTCGCAACCCTCGAGGACGGCAAGACCCGACACTTCGCCGGCAACAGCGAAGAGATCAATTCTCCGGCTTGGTCGCCGGACGGCGAGCTCATCACCTTTCGGGTCGAGCGCGAGCAGGTTCGCGAGGGTATCCAGATCTACGCCATTGCGGCGAACGGCGGGGAAGCCCGCCTGCTGACCGAACAGACCGGGGACGTCAAGAACTATCGCTGGTCGCCGGACGGCCAATGGATCGCCTTCGCCGCCAAGGAGCACGACTCCGAGGCCCGCGAGGAGGAAAAGGACGCCGGCAAGGACTGGACCGTCTGGGGCGAAGAGTCCAAGTATCGTCACCTGTGGTTGCTCGACGTCGGAACCGGCAAAAGCCAGCGGCTTTTCGAGACCGACCTCGATGCCTTCGAGATCCACTGGACGCCCGATGGCCGGAGCATCGTGTTTCAAGCCAACACGACGGCCAGGATCGACGATGAATACATGTTCACCGGTATCTACCGGGTGCCGGCGGAGGGCGGTCAGGAGCCCACAATCGTCACCCCCACCGTCGGCAAGCTCGGCCACATGGCGATCTCGCCCGATGGCAAGAATCTCGCCTACCTGGGAGCCACCACCCTCAATGACCCGGTCGCCCAGAACCACTACGTTCTGCCCTTGGCCGGCGGCAAACCTCGCAACCTGACCGAGGGCTATGAGGGCAGCGCCGCCCATCTCGCTTGGCAAGACAACGACACGATCACTCTGCTCTCGGTCGAGGGCGAGCGCCACGCGCTCTACGAGGTCGACGCCCAGAGCGGCGAACGTCAGGCGTCAAGCCTCGACGGCCTGGTCGTCCGCCAGTTCGACCTCGGCACGGGGTCCGGAGTCTTGGCGATCGCGGCCGAGTCGGCGGACCACCCCGCCGAGCTCTTCGTCCAGGGACCGAAAAAACCAGGCGACAGCACCGTGCGCCCTCTCAGACGGCTCAGCCGGCACAACCCGGCGCTCGACGAAGTCCGGCTGGCGCGCCAGGAAGTCATTCAGTGGAAAGGCGCCCAAGAATGGGAGATCCACGGGATTCTGACCTACCCGCTCGACTACGAGGAAGGCGAACGCTATCCGCTGGTGCTTCAGGTGCACGGCGGTCCGGAGGGCGTCAGCCTCGACGGTTGGACGACGACCCCCGGCTACCCGGTACAGCTTCTGGCGGCCCAGGGCTATGCCGTGCTGCAACCGAACTATCGCGGCAGCTCGGGCCGCGGTGTCGCCTTCACCAAGGCGGATCACGATGACCTGGGAGGCGCCGAGTTCGAAGACATCCTGGCGGGGATCGACGCCCTGGTCGAGCGCGGCATAGTCGATCCCGACCGCGTCGGCACCGGCGGCTGGTCCTACGGTGGCTACCTGTCGGCCTGGGCCGCGACCCGCCACAGCGAACGTTTCCAGGCCTCGGTGGTCGCCGCCGGCCTGACCAACTGGATCGCGTTCACGGGATCCACCGACATTCCCTACGAGATGTCGATCGTGCACTGGAATTCGTGGTGGTTCGACGAGCCCGAACTCCACTGGCAGCGCTCACCTCTCGCTCACCTCGACACAGCCCGCACACCGACCCTGGTCGTGACCGGCGCCGAGGA
>JADFQD010000095.1 GCA_022561975.1 Acidobacteriota bacterium | reverse complement strand
CGCCTGCTCTTCGGCAAACTTCTGCTCCGAAACATCGCGGATGATCGCGGTGGTGGTGCCGTCCGTGGTCTCCCGGGCCCCAGGCTGATGTCGGCGGGAAACAAGTCTCCATTCTTGCGGCAGCCGAGCATTGGTTTTGTGCTCGACAGCGCCAAATTGACAGCGCAATCAGCACCGGGGCTCGTGTCTTCTGAGGAATGCTGTTCTTTGAGCAGCAGGGTTGCCGGCTGGCCAATGACCTCGGCGGCCGATCGTCCAAATAGATTTTCCGCGCCCGGGTTGAATCCCACGACGAGTCCGTCCGGGGCGATCGTCACCACACCTTCGCTGATGTTGCGAACGACTGAGTCTGCGAGGCTGACTGCACCTTGCAGGGAATCCATCACCTTGTTGTAGAGAACGGCGATCTGGCCCAGTTCGGTGAATTCGGCACGCGAGGTGTGGGCTATGAGATCGACCAACTCGTCGAGCGGCTGAGCAGTCTCCTGGGTCTCGATCGAACGCACACAATATTGATTGTCGGCGCAGGCAACCTCGGCAGTGCCCTGGCGCGCTTCTTGAGCTTCGACGATCGCTCGTTCCGGGTGGTCGCCGCAATCGACAACGACCCCGCCAAAATCGGCCGAAAAATCGGCGACGTTGCTATCTACAGTCCCAACGATCTGGCCGAGGTGATCGCCCGAACCAAGGCGGAAATCGCCGTGCTCGCGGTGCCTCCGGAGCCGGCTCAGGAGATCTACGACCGGCTGATCGAGGCGGGCATCAAAGCGGTTCTGAACTTTGCCCCGACCCGGCTCTCTCGAAGAGACGGAGTTCCCACCAAAGCCGTGGACCTGAGAATCTTTCTCGAAGAGCTCGGCTACCAGCTCCAGAACGTCTCGCCTACCCCCGAGACCTGATGGCTCACCTTTACCTTTGTAGAGATCTAGCCGGTGAATAGTCGAGGCTAGGAGATCTCGTAGAAGCTCAGCTCGCTCTCTCCGTACCTTCGCGCCGTCGCCAAGACCAAGCCCGTCGTCGTGACCTTCAGCTCCATGCGGCTCGAGTGCTCGACGGCCGCCTCGCCGCCGGGGCCGAGAACCCTGGCCACTTGGTCGAGCAGCTCTTCGTAGGCATCGAAGTCGTAGGGCGGATCGGCGAAAACATGGGCGAACGGGGCGCGCGCGAGCACGGCGTCGGGCAACTGGGGAAGTGTCGCTCGCAAAACCGTGCAGCGGCCGGGAGCCAGTCTCTCGCTATTGCTCTTGGCCGTGCTCAGCGCCCTCCCATCCCGCTCGACCAGCACAGCGTGGCGCGCACCACGGCTCACCGCTTCGAGGCCGATGGCACCGCTTCCCGCGAACAAATCCAGGAAATCACAGTCCGGTAGGGTGCCCTGCCAGCGGGAGAACAGGGCCTCTTTGGTCCGACCGCCGGTGGGTCGAACGCCCTCGGATACCTCGAGCAGGCGTCCTCGCAAGAAACCCGCACCGATCCTCAACGATTTCCCGTTGCGGACCTGCGGCGGCTCTCGATCGCGACGAACTCTCCCCGGACGCCGTCTTTCGGAAGGTATAGCACCAACGGACTTTCGAGCGCGATAATCTCGACTCCAGCACCTTCGGCTGTGACCCGTACGATCCGATACCGGCTGCCGTCGCTCTTGACCAGAACGTCCCCGGCCCGAGGCTGATAGCTGATCGGGAGCCCCGAGGACAGCCGGTAACGTTGCTCGGCAAGCGATGTCAGGTCGTCAAGGACAGCCAGGACCCTCCCCAGGGCGAGCGACAGCACGGCAATACGGGGAAAGCGATACTCATCGATCTGTCCGCTGGTCAACTCCAGACGCAGCAAGCACTGCTCGAGCATCTCGCCACTCGGCCCCCGGGTTCTCGAACTGGTTTCCGAGAGATCTATCTCCTCGAGGCGCGCCCGGAAGCCCTCCAGCTCGTTTTCATTGAGTTCCGCCAGACGGATTCCGGGATCGGGGCCCCCTCGATCTCGAATTCGTATGGTGCCGTTGGCAAAGAGCGTAAGCTCGCGACTGAGAGTGCCGCTCGAACAGCCCAGCCGGACCAATTCGTGGCTCCGCCGATCGACAGGAGGCTCAGGCGCCGTGGTCCCTGTAAATCCCGATCGAACGCCCGACGGTACGCTCGAGGAGGCGCTCGCTACGAAGCTTCCCAGCGTGAGGGCCAACCCCAGGGTCAGGACCCTACGGCGGATCATTTTTCGATCTCCTCCGGCTCAGCCAGGCTCAGCCAGGCAACCGCGAAATCGAGCTCTCCGGCGGCCTGGAGTTCTCCCCGCCGCCGCGCGGCCAGGGTCGCTTCGAGGGCGTTGCCGATCCGGGGGCCGGCAGCGGCACCGGCCGCCAGCAAGTCGCCCCCGCCGATTTGGAGTTCGATCCCCGAAAGCCTGCGAATCTCTCGAAGCCACTGCCAGTGCCCGGGCTCCGAGAGTAGCTCGACCACTCGTATCTCGGCTCGAGAAAGCTCTGTGTAGATCTGTGCCATGGCCTCGCGGTCGGATTCTACCGCCATGGCGGGATCCAAGAGCCGCCCCAATCGCTCCGGCCCCTGTGTAAGCCACCGTTTTTCGGCTCGGCCGAGGTCCAGCCACCGCGCCACCGCCCGCCTTTCCGAAGACGGCCGGTCCCAGAGTAGAGCGGTGAGGGCAATGATCCAAAACGGCATCGGGTCGGACGCCGCAGGTTGGTCTCCGGGAGGCGACCAGGCCGCCAGCCTGACCAGGCGCTCGACGCCTTGCTGGTCGATTCGAAGCTGCCGGTGCAAGGCTCGATCGATCCCGAGCGCTCTCAGCCTCTTTGCACCCGCAGCCGCGCGACCAGAAGAGGCCAACAGCCGCGCCAATTCGTGGCGTACCCTCGGGCCGCTCAGCAGCGCAAGATACCCCTCGCGGACAGCCGCTTCAACCAGAGTTCCGGTGCCGGTTTCGAACTCGAAGCCACGCCGCACCGCCAACTCGCATCCCCGCAGGATGCGAGTTGGGTCGTCGCGAAAGGAAAGCTCGTGCGAAATCCGCAGCAACCTCTGTCGGAGGTCGGCGGCTCCACCACAGGGGTCGATCAACTCCCGCGGCCGCTCGAGCGCCACCGCCATGGCGTTGATCGAAAAATCACGTCGCATCAGATCTTGCCTCAGGCCGGAGGGCCTGACCGTGGGCAAGGCCGCCGGCGCTGAGTAGGTCTCGGACCGCGCTCGGCTCAGATCAACGCGCACATCGTCCGAGCCGGTCAGGCTCGCGGTCAGAAACTCCGGGTGATACGCGACCTCGCGCTGCAGGACCTTGCCGAACGCCCGGGCGACGCTCTCGGGCTCGCCGGCACCCTCCCAGACCAGATCCAAGTCGTAGACCTCTTCGCCCAGGGACAGGTCTCGAACGGCGCCGCCAACCAGATAGACGTCGATCCGGGAGCGTCGGGCGAACTCGAGCGCCTGTGCGATGAGCTTCCGAGCCTCGAGGGAAAGCGAGGCGAACAGATCGCCCGAGCCACGGCTCACGCCGGAAAACGCTTGTGGACGTTCCCCCGGCCTACGATCTCTTCGACGGATCGCATAAAGCCCGGGGACACCGCAACCCGAAACCGATCTTCCGGCGTGATGTCGAATCTCTGCTTGCCGGTGTCGAGCTGCAGATGCACGGGCACCGCGCCGTGATGCTCGATCAGGCAATCCCGGAGGGCAATCATCTGGCTTTCCGAGAAATCGCGCTCGAGCACCACGTCGAGTCTCTCTACCGCCTGCCGGCGCAGTTCCTCGAGAGGAGTCACCGCCTCGATGGTGAGCTCCGGGTCCCTCCCTCCCTCTCGGACCAAGCCCTTGATCAGTACGATCGCGTCATCTTCCAGGAACTTGCCGAATTTCTCGAGCTGATTCGAGAAAGCCGCAACCGGAATGGCGCCGTCGAGGTCTTCGAGAATGAAGCGCGCCATGTACTTGCCGGCGTTGCGCCCGCTCTTGATCTTGAGTCGGCGCATCGCGCTCACGATGCCACCGACAACGACCGAACCTTCCGCGTTGCCGATGTTGGCGGCGGTATGAGTCACCTCGGTCCGCAGAACGTCCTCATGCTCACTGAGTGGATTGCCGGTCAAGTAGAGCCCCAGGGCCTCCTTCTCACAGCGTAGCCTCTCGGGCTCGCTCCATTCCGGAATCGAGCCATCGGGCTGTGGGGTCGGCAAGGCCTCGGCCGAGAACAGACTGCTCTGACCCTGCTCGCGCGCTCGCTGCTGGTGATAAGCGAAATCGACGATCTTGCCGACCGATGCCACCAGCGCCGCTCGGTGGGCGCCCAGGCCATCGAAGCTGCCGGATTTGATCAGCATCTCGAAGACCTTCTGATTGACCGCCTTCAGGTCGACCTCGGCGGCGAAGCGCGAAAGATCTTCGAAACGGCCGACTCTTCTTCGGGCCTCGAGAATCGCCTCGACCGCCGAAGAGCCAATGCCCTTGATCGCGCCGAGGCCGAAGCGGATCCTGTCTCCCACCACGGTAAACGACCAATTGCTGTCGTTGATGTCCGGCGGCTCCACCGCGATACCGTTCTCTTTGCAATCGCGCATGTACTTGGCGACGTTGTCTTTGGAGCCCATCTCGGAGGTCAGCATCGCCGCCATGAAAGCCAGCGGATGATGCGCCTTCAAGTAGGCGGTCTTGTAGGCAAGCATGGCGTAGGCGACGCTATGGCTCTTGTTGAAGCCGTAGCCGGCAAAAGGCTCGATCCGCTCCCAGATCTGGCGGGCCTTGGCCTTGGCGATGCCCCTACCGACTGCGCCCTGGATGAACTTGTCGCGCTCCTTGGCCATGGCCTCCTTGCTCTTCTTGCCCATGGCCTTGCGCAGAAGGTCGGCCTCCCCGAGTGTGAAGCCCGCGAGTTCCACGGCGAGCTGCATGACCTGCTCTTGATAGGCGATGACGCCATAGGTTTCGCGCAGAATTGGCTCGGCCTCAGGAACCAGGTAGGTGACTTCCTTCTTGCCGGTCTTGCGCTGGATGTACTCCTCGACCATGCCCGCGGAGAGCGCGCCGGGTCTGTAGAGCGCATTGAAGGCCGCAAGATCTTCGAATTTGGAGGGCTGGGCCCGTTTAAGCAGATCTCTCATTCCCGAAGACTCGAACTGGAAGATGCCGCTGGTTCTGCCTTCCTGAAACAACCTATAGACTTCCGGGTCATCGAGCGGGAGGTTGTCGAGATCCAACTCGATTCCCTGCAACCTCAGCGTGCGCACCGCATCGTCGAGGACGGTCAGCGTTCGCAGACCGAGGAAGTCCATCTTGAGGAGACCGAGTTCCTCGATGACATCCTTGTCCCATTGCGTGACGATCTCGTCCTTACTGGTCTTGAAAAGCGGCACCAGGTCTTGGATCGGCTGCGGCGTGATCACCACGCCGGCCGCGTGCAGCGACGCGTGCCGGGTCAGGCCTTCGAGCCGCTTCCCGACATCGACCACTCTGCCGAGGTCCGGGTCGGCGTTGATGGCATCGGCGAGCGGTGGACTCGACTCCAGTGCTTCGGTCAGGGAGGGGGTCAGATCAGGAATCAGTTTGGCCGCATGATCGATCTTCGTGTACGGCACCCCCATGACGCGCCCAACGTCTCTGAGCACCGCTTTCGCCGCCAGGGTTCCAAAGGTGATGATCTGAGCGACGTGATCGCGCCCGTACTTCTGATTGACGTACTGAATGACTTCACTGCGCCGGCGCATACAAAAATCGATATCGATATCGGGCAGACTGACTCGCTCGGGATTCAAAAACCGTTCGAAGAGAAGACCGTATTGGAGTGGGTCGATGTCGGTAATCCGGAGCGAGTACGAAACCAACGAACCGGCAGCCGAGCCTCGGCCGGGTCCGACCGGAATCTCGCGCTCGCGCGCGTAGCGAACAAAGTCCCAAACCGTCAGAAAGTAGCCGGCAAAGCCCATCTTTCGAATGATGCCGACCTCATGGTCGAGCCGCTGCCGGTACATATCCTCGGGAAATTTCTCCAGGACCTCCGCTCGACGTCGCCGAATCTCATCGAGCCGCCGGTCGAGACCGTCTCTCACGACCTCTTCGAAGTAACTATTGAGGCTGTGTCCCGCCGGTACGGGAAAGTCCGGCAAGAAGAACTTGTCCATCGGAATCTCGAGGTTGCAGCGCTCAGCAATCCGAGCCGTATTCTCGAGTGCGACTGCGTCTTCGGGAAAAAGCCCAAACATCTCGTCGGCCGTCTTGAGGTAGAACTCGTCACTGGCGTACTTGAGCCGCTCCTGATCGCTCAAGACCTTCTGGGTTCCGATACACAGCAGGACGTCGTGCGCAAACGCATCGTCTTTGCGCAGGTAGTGGCAGTCATTGGTGACCACCATCGGGATACCGGTCTTCTTCGACATCCGGCGCAGCACCTCGTTGGAGGCCTTCTGCTCCGCGATGCCGTGGTCCTGCATCTCCAGGTAGAAATTGTCATCGCCGAGAATGTCTCGAAACTCCCGGGCGGTCGCTTCCGCCTCGTCTTCCTGGCGGCTCAGGATCTTCTCGATAACTTCACCCTTGAGGCAGGCCGACAAGCCGATCAGACCTTCGCTGTGCTCACGCAAGAGTTCCTTGTCGATCCGTGGCTTGTAGTAAAAGCCCTCGAGATAGGACTTCGAGGTGAGCTTGATCAGATTTCGGTACCCGGTTTCGTTCTTGGCCAAGAGAACGAGATGGTTGCTGGAGCCCTTGCCGGCCTCGCGCACAGTGTGACTCCCCTGGGCGACATAGGCTTCGATGCCGACGATCGGATTCACGCCCTGCTTGCGCGCACGCTTGTAGAACTCGATGGCACCGAATAGATTGCCGTGGTCGGTGAGAGCCAACGAAGTCATACCCGCCGCCTTGGCTGCCCCGATGACGTCATCCAACCGGTTGGCCCCGTCCAGCAGGCTGTACTGGCTATGGAGGTGGAGATGGACGAACGAACTCATCGCAAATCCACCGAATCACCCGTTCCGTCAGGAGGAACTACCTTCGACGGTGCACCCTTGTAAACCGCCGAATTCCGATAGATCTCGAGCCAATGTCTGGCAAAAACCTGGATCGACGCGGCTACCGGCACGGCGGCGAGCATACCCACGAAACCGAAGAAACTCCCCCCTGCGATGATCGAGAGAAGCACCCAGACCGGGTGGAGGTTGACGCTTCTTCCCAGAATCCGGGGACTCAGAAACATGCCTTCCAGCGCTTGAGCACCTCCAAAGACCGCGACCACACCAAGGAGTCGAATGACCTCCTGATGCTCGGCCCACGCCAATGCCAGCGCAGGCGCCAATCCGACGACCAACGCCATGTAGGGAATCATGTTGGCCAAGCCGGCTATCAGACCGATGCCAAGGCCAAAAGGAACGTCCAAGAGCATCAATCCGGTGGCGTTGATCGCCGCCAGGATGAGCGCGATCACGAGCTGTCCTCGGACGAAGCTCGAGATCGCCCGATCTACCTCGCTCACCCGTGCGACCACGACTTCTTGGTAGGCGATAGGAACCAGGGCCAGAAGCGCCTGCTTGAGTTTGGGTAAATCCACCAGAAGATAGAAGGCGAAAACCGGAACGAACACAAAATTCAACAGCGCCAGCACGAAGCCGAAAAGATTGGTGAACACCCCCTTGACGGCCCTTCCGATCGACCCGGCCAGCTTGAAGAAATTCTCTCGAATACCCTCGACCGCGCGGGTTTGAAAGTTCTCTATCTCGGCTGGATATCGGGCCTCGACGCGAGCGAACAGCGGCTCGAGTTGCGAGCGCATTTGCCTCTGGTACTCAGGCAGCCGATCGGCCAGCCTCTCGAGTTGATGGCCGAGCGCAGGAATGAGAAAGACCGCGACCATAACCAGCGTCAGAGCCAGAGCCGCCGTGATCACCACCACGCCGAAAAGGCGAGATCTTCGGTGGCGCTCGAACCAGGTTACCGCGGGATCGAGGAGATACGCGACCAGAAGTCCCAGCAAGAGCGGCAGGAAGACCTTGCGAAAGGCGATCAGAAGCGCCAGCAGCGCCACCAGGCCGCCGAGGAAGACGATCAGTCTGAGAATTGCGGGATCAGGTCTTTTCACGTTGATGCTCGGCCAGTACCTTTTTGGTGAGTTGAATATAGACCAGGCCGGAGAGGACCGTGAGACCGGCCACCAGATAGAGTGTAGCGACGGCGAGAGCGTCTACCGAATTCGTCAGTCCGCTGATCAGCACCAAGATGACCGCCGTGATCTGCATGGCGGTGTTGACCTTGCTCAGCCCCATCGGGGAAAACGGCTTGATCGACACCGTAAACTGCAAAACCAGCACCGTCCCCAGAATCGCGAGGTCACGAGCCAGCACGAGAACCGTGATCCAGAGCGGGATCAAAATGCCCTCATGGGTGTTCGGAATCGCCAGCACCACGAAGCCGGCGGTAAGCAGCAACTTATCGGCGATCGGATCCAGATAGGCCCCCAGGGACGATCTCTGATCGAAGTAACGCGCGATCAATCCATCGAGAGCGTCGGTTACGCCGGCGATGGCAAAGATCGCCAACGCTCGCTCGGGCTTGTGCTCGAGAACGGCGAGGATAAAGAACGGCGTGAGCCCCATTCTTGTCAACGAGATCAGGTTGGGAATCGTGAGACTCATTCGGTTCCCAGGACCCCGAGCGCTGCAAACCCGATGGTTTCGACAAACCGGCCCGAGGCGATCGCCCCGGGCAGACAGTCGCCGGGTTCGGCGATGAGCCTGCAACGGGCCGCCAATCTGCAAAGCCTCTCGACCGACATCCGGGCTGTGGGATCGTCACTGCCGAAGCAGGTCGGCCGCGGGCTTCGGCGTCGCAAAATTCTCAGAACACCCGCTAGAAAGTCCTGGCGCGTCAGCACCCGATCGGGATGAAACAGGTGCAGGGTCGAATCCATCGCCATCAAATTCAGGTTGATCACCCGAGCGATCTCCTTCTGGAAGGGATGGTCGAGAATGTCCGAGGCGATTCGCCCTCGAGCCGGACGGCCGTAGCGGACGTCTGGAAACAGCCAAAAAAGAAGTTTGGCGCAGTCCCCGCGAGTCAATTCAGGCATCTCCAAGAGCCCGCGCACCTCCGTCGGCAGCAGATCTAGACGCCAGTGAAACTTGGCTCTTTCCAACTCCAGGGCAAGTTCGAAATCTTCGGGAAATCGTCGCGTGAACTCCTCCAGAATCCGCAATCCCTCACCGGCGTCACCGGCCTCGATTTCGAGCCGCGCTCGCCGGTGCATCAGTTCATCCGAGGAACCGAAAGTAATCAGACGCCTGACCGCCTCGAGCTCGCGACGCGGCGCTCCGGCCGCCGCCGCGTACTCGGCCACGACTTCCAGAGTGCTCACTTCGTCCGGAGCCCAAGACTCCAGCGAGTCGAGTTCCGCGCCGGCCTCGTCCAGGCGCCCTTTGGCGAGCAGATCTCTGGTTCGTCGGACCGCAATTTCAGTCGCACGCGGATATAGCTCGCGAGCGCGCCGGGTTGCCAAATCCGACGTCTGCGCCGCGCGCAGATAGATCTCAAAGGCCTCCTTGACGCGGTCCAGCTTCTCCGCCGCTCGACCCGCGACCAATTGGGCCGCCAGATAGCCGGGGTTTCGTTCCGCGATCGGAGCCGTTCGCGCGAAGGTCTCCGCATAACGAGCCAGGACGAAATCGGACTGGCCCCACAGTAGCTGCGCGGGCTCGAGATCCGGATTGACCTCGAGGAGCCTCCTCGCCACCTCGGCCGAGGCCGCCGGGTTCTCACCGGCCAGCAATCTCTGGTGGGCGACTCTGAGGCTCTCGGCCTCCGATGCGGACAGGCTTCTGGGGAAGCCACTCAATGGCGACAGCAAATAGCGCGCCTCGGATGGCCGAGCGGTCTTCTTCGACGCCGGCGCGGGCGCGGTCGAGCAGCCTGCCGCCAACACCGCTAAGGGCAGTAGAAAGCCGGCCAGGCGCGAGCCGATGCGGTATCGACGCCAGGGGCACCAGGAATTCAACCGCTCAACCAAGCCAAGACCTCTTGTCGCAAGCCCTCGGGATCGGAAGCATCGAACCAGACCACCGCGGGATCGCTACGAAACCAAGTAAGTTGTCGCTTTGCATATCGGCGTGTCGCTCGAATCGTATCGTCCATTGCCTCACCGAGCGACACGCCCCCTCGAAGATGTCGGACGAGTTGTCGGTAGCCAATGGCTTGGAAGGCAGGCTCTGCTCCGGAATAGCCTCGATCCAGCAGAGATTCGACTTCGAGGAGCCAACCGGCTTCCAGCATCGACTCCACTCGGGATCGGATGCGATCGTACAAGAGCTTTCTCGGAAGCGTCAAACCTATCTTCTTCGCCTCTATTCTCGGATCTTGCCGCCGCTCGCGGGCCAGCCAGGTCGACAACGGAGAGCCCGTCGCTTCGACCACCTCGAGCGCTCTGAGCACTCTCTGCGTGTCGCCCGAGGCCAGCCGGGTCTCGGTCACCGGATCGACTCGTCGAAGCTGCTCCCGGAGGTGGTCGAGTCCCTGGGTCTCGAGTCGGTCGCGCAACTCTTCACGCACCCGCGCCGGCACAGCCGGAATCTCGCTCATCCCCTCCAAGAGGGCTCGAAGATACAGTCCCGATCCTCCTACCAGAATTGTCGATATTCCTCTCGACCCCAGCTCCGAGATCACCGCCCGGGCTTGGCGCGCAAACTCGCCAGCCGAGAAACTTTCCTCGGGTTCTCGAATATCAATTAAATGGTGTACCACCAGCCGTCGTTCCTCGACGGTGGGCTTGGCGGTTCCGATATTCAGCCCCCTGTATATCTGCAGAGCATCGGCGCTCACGATCTCGGCGTCGAAGTCGGCGCTCAGCTGCATCCCGAGGCCACTCTTTCCGGTCGCGGTCGGACCAAGTATCGCCAGAACCTCGTCCATAGCTTCAGAGTCTAAGCTAACCGAAGGCTGTGACTACCGTCGCTGGCGTCGTCCGTGGGGCTCGAGCGGTAGGCGAATCAGACCGTCTCTATCCGTCCGAGCGACCGCGACCCGGTGGCGCCGGCAGCGCTCGAGAACCAGGGAGGCTGGATGGCCGTAGAGATTTTTTCGGCCGGCCGAGACCACCGCAATCCTCGGAGAGACCGCCTCGAGAAACCGATCCGTGGTCGAAGTCTTGCTGCCATGGTGGGCCAGCTTGAGCACCTGGCTGCGGAGCTTCTCGGGTGGATAGCGACGGAGTATGGAGTTTTCGGCTCTCGCTTCGATATCGCCGGTGAGTAGAACGGAGCGCCTGTCGAGGACGGCGCGGAGCACGAGCGATGAGTCGTTACCTCGATCCGTGGAACCTGCCCCAGGATGCAGCACCTCTAGGGTCATGCGACCCACTTGCACGGATTGCCCACGCCACAGTTGGCGCCATCGGGTCCGAGGCCGGGATACCAGCTCTCGGACACACGGCGACCGGCTGGCTCCGGACGTGCTCCAGATCCGGGCGATCGGAAGGTAGTACGAGAGATCCACCAACCCGCGGCAGTGATCGATGTCCGGATGAGTCACCACCGCCGCCGACAGCCTTCGAATTCCAAGCCGGGCCAAAGTTGGAATGAGCACCGCAGCACCAATGTCGCCCCGGCGCCAGCCGCCGCCGTCGATCAGGACCGCCGAAGCGCCGTCGTGAAGCAAAATCGCATCGCCCTGGCCGACATCGATCGCGATCACTTCGGCGACGTCGGACATCGACGGACCATGCAATAGGACCAGGGCGACGGACAGAAAAATCATCCGCTGGACGACGGACCTGAGGAGAAGAAGCGCCACCAGGCTGCCTGCAAGCAGGCATCCCTCTCCAAAGCTCAGGGCGACCGGCAGCATGAACCAGCGGTTGGGCGGCAAGCGTGACAACCAAGCCACCGGCATCACCCCCGCATCGAGTGCGGCCGCCACCCAGCCATGACTCTCGGGTACCACCTTCATCAAGGCGGACGCGACGAAAGAACACAGAGCAAAGGCCGCCATCCACGGAATCGCCACAAGATTCAGCAAGGGGGCAAGCGGGTGGACCAGCGAGAAGGTACTCGCGGTCCACGGCAGGCTAGCGAGTTGGGCACCGACCGTAGCGGCCAGAGGGCGCCGCAGGATTCGCGGCAAACTTCCCCAGCGATCCGCAAGCACAGGCGACAACCAGAGGATTCCGGCGGTCGCCGAGACCGTCAACTGGTAGCCCAAATTCAACACCAGAGCCGGATCGACGACGACCAGCGCACACGCTGCCAGGCACAGGGCCTGTTGCGAATGGGGAGGACGCTGACTACACACCGCGCCGAACGCCAGCAAAGACATGGCGGTCGCCCGAATGATCGAGGGCCGGGCCCCGACCAGAACCAAGTAGGCGATCACCGCTACGGTTGTGAACACCAACCGAGGTCGATGCCGAAGACCGCGAAGCAGCCAATGAACGAGCAAGCTGACCAATGCGACGTGGAGACCGGATACGGCGAACAGATGCGACAGCCCGAATCGTCGCAGCGAGCGCTTGAAGCCGGGGTCGAGCGCCGCTCTATCTCCGAGCACGAGGGCGCGAGCCGCTCTCACGCCCGGGCGAGTCTCTACCCCGGCAAAGCTCTCCTCCACCGATTCCCGGAACCTCCTACCGAGCCTGGTGAGCTGATTCAGCAAACTCAGCGGACTAACCTGACTCGGCGGGCGGCCCACCTGACTCGGCGGGCCAAGCAAGCCGCTCTCATCTTCACGCGGCGGCGCCCTCGGCGACCACTTGGCCGAGGATCTGATCGGCGACGAAGTCACGGTCCAGAAGCGCGGACTCTTGACATGCATTCTCCAGGGAACACCCCGACTGGGCCGTTGCGGATGCCGAAGGGTTCCGTTTCTGAGCGGCTCATAGCGCTTCAAGAAGCCCTTGACGCGCACCGAAGAGGCGCTCTCCGGGGGGGCCTCTCTCGCTGCTGTCAAGGCGACTCTCGCGTGACAGCGCACCACCGTGGTGCCCTGGCGAATTCGGTGCACCGAGAGCGCGGACTTCCACCCGAACTCGGTCGATTTCCAGGCCGAGGCAGTCGCTCCGATCAGGGTTACCGGTCTAGACTGGTCCAAGCGCTCCAGGCACCCCTCCAGAAGCTCCGGTCGAACCCATACCAGCAGGGCGCCCACGGCAGTCCAGGCGACCAGGCGACCAGGAACGCGTCGCCAGGTCCATCCGACACCCACCAGCAAAGCCGCCAGCGGCACCACCGCCGTGGCGGCCACGATTGGTGAGCTGGCAGCAAACCACGCTCCGCACAGGAGGAATAGCGCCGGCCCGAGCGCAGGTACGGTCTTTCCCACGAAGGTGGAGACGCGTTTAACCCCGATCGTCTGGCGCTCGAGTCCGTAGCAGCCCGTGGCAGAAGTCGAGACGGTCGCCCAGTACCTACCGCGGGTTGCGTGCCTCGGAAGAGAACAGCGACAGAACCGGTAGCTCCAGCTCTTGCCTCAGCCGGCGCCGCAGCAGCAGGCCGAGGGTCTGGTCGCGGATGTCGCCGCCCATTCGTTCGGAAAGCCCTGCCAGGCTGTCCTGAAGCGACTCCTCCAGGGCCGCCAGGGTGGGGGCGTCGAGCTCCTCGCGAAGGCGCTCCATGAACGCGCGATCAAGACGCTGAAGCTCGGCTTCGACCGTCCTGGCGCTGCCGCTGAGGCTCAGAATTTTCTTGGCGAGTTCTTCGACCGGCTCGGCGATCGCCTCGGCGAGGGCCGCGCCCAGAAGATCGGATAGCCGGTCGCTTCCGCCTGCCGACGCCTCGAGCAATCCGGCTCGGGTGGGCAGTGCCGCTGCCAGTCGCTCGAGCCGCGCCGCAATGTCGACCGGCTCCGCCAGCCTCTCCTTTTCGCCACCTCCGAGTTCGAGAATCCGCCGCCATGCTCCGGCCACTGCGGATCGAAAATAGCGCAGACTCCGAATCCCGGCCTTCTTGTCGGGTTCCGCCTGGCGCTCGAAAACGCGCTCCATGACCCGAACCACGAGCTCGAGTGGCACGCCCTCTCGTCGCCATCGCTTGGCTACCTGCCAGTCTGCCGGTGACAACAGGAGAGGGGCTCCGCGAAGTCGAATAAACGCGGCTTCCAAGTCCTGGAAGTAAGCGTGATCCGACGCCGAGGCATCGCTCGGCTTGTCACTCACGCCTCTACGATCTCACTGGAGGTCAGCCTCCTGACCTGGCCGCGGCGCTCGAGCAGAAGGGCCCCGCTCTGGTCGAAACCGGCGAACTCGCCTTCGATGACCTGGTTTCCGACCCGACAGCGCAGACGGTCGCCCAGGGTGTGCTGGCTCCAGACCCGGTATTCGTCCACGACCTCCGCCATCGAAATCGATGATTCCAAGAACTTGCTCAGGGATCGACCGATCTCGGCCGCCAGCTCTGCTATATCCGGATCGGTGGCACCTTCCAGTGCCAGCGACGTCGCTCCGGGCACAGGCACCGTCTCTTGGGTGTGGTGGACGTTGATGCCAACGCCGACCAGCGCTTCGGTGTCGGCTACGCCCCGACTCCAGGATTCGAGCAGGATGCCCGAGAGCTTTCGACCGCGCGACAGCACGTCGTTGGGCCATTTGACTCGCGCCGGCCGCTCGAGCCCATGGCTCACTGTGCGCGCCACGATGATCGCAACCGCCAGCGGCAACTGTGCGATCGTCGTGGGTGAAAGACCGGGAAGAAGGAAGGTCATGGTGAGGCCGAGTCCCGCCTCGCTGCTCCACTCCCGGCCGCCCCGCCCCCGTCCCCCGCTCTGCTCCCATGCCAAGAAGCAGCACGGTGGCACCAGCGAGGTACCGGCGCTCCGGCAGCTCTCTAGAAAACGGCGGGCCTGCGAGCTGGTCGAGTCGACCCGGGCGCACGCGATCCAGCTCCGCGAATCACCGGACGTCAACCGAAAAAGCCGGCGGCAAAGCTCCGAGAACGACGCCAGCGACGAGTCCGGTAGCG
>JADFQD010000094.1 GCA_022561975.1 Acidobacteriota bacterium | reverse complement strand
CGAATCGTCGGAGGCCGAGTACCCGATCGTCATCTCGTCGGCTGCGTTCACGGTAACCGAAGGAAAGAAGGTGAAAGTGCCGATGGCGATGTCCTCGCCGCCGATCGAGCCCTGGTCCGCCAGGAGGGTTTCCGGTGGATCGACGCCGTTCGATGGTGTGGTCGTGTCCAGGATCCACCAGTGGGCGGTAGTTTCGCCCGCATCCGGCTCGCCCGCCTTGGGGTTGATACTGGCGGTCATGTAGAGCTTGTGGTTGCGCCAGACCGCCGAGAGGGCGCGGCGGTCGTTGACTTCGATCAGGCGGCCGGTTCCCATCTGGGGGGCGTCGGGGAGGGCACCGCCGAAGGCCAGGTCTTCGAGATTGAAGGCCTCGATGAACTCCTGCGTGAACATGGGTGAGGAAGTGAGAGGTAGAGGATCATCAACGCGAACGATCTGGACGAATTCCGACTGGCTAGGTCCGTCGCAGAGCGGACCGGGAGGAGAACAGTCCAACGTCAGCCCCGAATAGGACACCAGATACGTGCCCACGTTGGGTGTCGTTGGCGCGGTGCCGAAAACGTGCGCGGGCTGGGTGGTCGTCGCCACGCACCCACCGCAGGTGTAGGGATCGAGCGGCGCCGACACCTCGGCGGTGCCGGCGCCGTAGAAGCCACCGCCGCCGCCGCCGACCTTGTCGATGATCCAGAGGCGCGAGCCGCCGAAGGCTCCGCCCCCGAAGGGGAAGAGATTGCCGGTGACGTAGACGGCCTCTTCGTCGACGGCGAAGCCGGGGTAGTCGGCCCAGTAATCGACGCTGGCGATCATGACGCTGCTGTCGATGGCGAACTGGTACCAGGTGCCGCACGCCATGCCGGGATCGTTCGGAGCGGAGTCATCCGAGACCGCGAGCAGAATTTGGGAGACGTCCGGCGAGGTCGTCTGTTCGAGGGCTACCACCACCCAGCGCTCGGCGAACTGGTCGTAGAGGATCTTGGGATCGAACAGTTCGGTGGTTGTTGACAGAGATGTAAAGAAATCCGCCAGCGAAATCGCGCACAGCGTCATCCCGGTCTTGTCGTGAATTTGCAGAACCACGTTGGTAACGCTAACGACGTGCCCCGGCCCGGCGGCGGCGTGTGCATCGGGTGGAATAAACACAAACCCGGTCAGGGGACCGCTGGTGTCGAAGTTGGTCGAGTCAAAAGAGTTTGTGAGGATCGGCGGCGCCAGCGGGTCCGGAATCTCGCCCACCACGGGCCCTGACGGCGCTGTGGCCGCTGTGGGATCGGAACCAGCGCTTGGCGTCCAGGGCACCCCGATACCACGGCTTCCGGGCCGCGAAGGTCCGGCCGGTCCCGGCACGTCGGTGGCGCGAATGGATCTGCCCGCAGCTGCCGGCGACCGGGTCGACGGCTCCTGGATACGGCCGGGAGCACTCTCGATCTGATGAGTCGGTAACGCGATCGTCTGGATCTGGCCGCCGCCCACCTGCAACAGCGTCGGCGTCGGCTCGATTCCTTCGACCTCTCGAGAAACGGGCCGTTTGCTGTCGGCGCTGGTTTCGGATGTCGCGGCGGCCGCGCTCGGAGCTGCCGGCCCTGCCTGAGGCGAGCTCGCGCACCCGGCGGCAACCGCGGCCACTCCTAGGGCAGCGGCGACCGCTAGCTTTCTGAGACTCAGCATCCTACCCAACGCTCGTAACACGTCGGAAGAGTGCCTGAAAACACGTAGGCGAGTCAACGTAGCCATCCACAGCGGGCTCGAAGCCGCAGTGGTTTCGGTGGCATCACCGTGTTACGATTTCTGTTTCCTATAAGGGATTACCTCAGTACTTCCTCTCAGACCGATTCTTCACCAGGATCTCGAATGGGTAGCGGCACATCCAACTCGGAAAGAAGAGTCATTGACCGTGTCGTTCTGAATCGCAAGGTCGGGCTTCGGTTCGATAAGTTCCAGGATTTCCTGACCGAGATCGCCGGTAACATCTCGCCGAGTGGCATGTTCGTGCGTTCGGACGATCCGCACGCGCCTGGCGAGCAATTCGACTTCGAATGCTCGCTGGCGGATGGGTATCCGTTGGTCAGTGGCCGGGCGGAAGTTGTCTGGGTCCGCCGTCTCTCGACCTCCGAGAACCAACCGAGCGGCATGGGTGTCCGATTCCTCGCGCTCAAGGACAAGAGCGAAGTACTGATTCGACGAATCGTCGAGGAGAGGATCGAGGCTGGGGAGGAGCCCTTCGAGCTCGACGACGTGAGCTCCGCGGCGAGAATCGTGGGGGCGACTGCGACGCAGGGTCTCTCCGACGAAATCTTGGCCGCGAGCGAAAGACTCATCGAGCAGGTTCCGACGCCGGCTTCCTCGGACGGTCCGGCAACAGACGCGGCGTCACAAGATCACCCGGACAAGACGTTGCAGGCTTCTCCGAAACCGGCGGACCAGTCGAAGCTGCCGGTCCGGGGGGTCTCGCCTGTGCCGATTCCGGCTTCCCTTCGAGAGCAGGCGCGAACCGCGGCGCCCTCCTTGCCGCTCCCCGAGCCAACCGCTCGGGCCGGGGGGACGCGCCCGGCGCGAAGGCCGCTCGGGTTGGGCCGTTTTCTCGAGCTGCTCGTGTTCTCGCTTCTGGCGGGCGTTTGCATGGTGCTGATCTTCAATCAGTTCTGGGTACGACCGCGGATCGAGAGTCTCGAAGCGAAGCTCGGAGAGCTGACCGGCAGCTCCCAAATCGGAGGCCCGCCCGGATTCCAGCGCGCGATCGAAGTCGAAAAAGAGAAAGGCGAGCCGAGAAAGGAGAGCCCGCTCGTTGCCGACATGCCGCTGCGGGAGACCGTGCGAAGGGCTGTAAAGAATTGGGCGAGGGCGTGGTCCGAGCGGCATGTGGACGATTATCTTTCGTTCTATTCGGAGGACTTCCGGCCGGCTTCCGGCGTGACGCGAGCTGTCTGGGAAGCGCGTCGACGAGATCGACTGGTGACGCAAGGAGCGATTCGTGTGGCCGTGGTCTTGTTGGAGGTGGAAGAAGTGTCGCCGACCGAGATGCGAGTGACGTTTACTCAGTCCTATCAGTCGGACAGGTTTCGTGATCGCGTACGCAAGACCCTGCGCATGTCGTGGAATGACGACGCTTGGAAGATCGCCGAAGAGATCGTCGTCCGGCAGCTGCCTTGGTAGGAGTTTTCGCAGCGATACCGGTCAACCGGTTCCTCGGTTTCGAATTGATTCTGTGCGAGGAGTTGTTCACGTATCTATTTCGAAAGCGGCTTGGTAGCACGGGCTGCTAGGGCCGAGCCAGGAACCGAGCAGCGGCCCGGGCGGTCTAAACTCACGACATGCACAGAAGGCAAGCCCCCCGCACCGCCGTGGCCTCACGATTCTTCCCTTTCTCGGTTTCGCGCGTGGCGATCGCGGCACTCATGGTGGTGGCCTTTGGCGTCCCATGGGGCTGCGCTCCGGCCGCGGGCGGAGCTGCACCGGTCGGAGGAGGGCACCCGGCGCCCGGGCAGGACCCCGGGCAGGACCCCGGGCAGGACCCCGAGGAGGACCCTGCGGTGAATGGTGTCGGCGAGGGCGGTGCGCAATCTGCGGCAGGATGGCAAGAAATCACCCGGCTCATCGACGAGCAGAAGTTTCGGGCAGCATCTGAACGCGTTCGTGAACTATTGATCGAGACCAGGTCGCAGGCCGACACCGAGAATTGGACTCGGGCTCTGATCGAGCTGGTGCAGCTCGAGACCGGGCTTCACGGTTATGAGAAGGCGGTACGTCTTCTGCGCAGCGAACGGTGGCCGGAGGACGCTCTTTCCACCGCCGCTCTGGAGCTCTACTACGCGCAGGGATTGGTTCACTATCTCCAGATCTATTCGTGGGAAATCCGGAAGCGGGAGCGAATTGCCTCGGCCGAGGAGGTCGATATCAAGGCTTGGACGGCCCGGGAGATCGTTGCCGAGGCCGATCGCGCGTACCGTCGCGTGTGGGCCACCCGCGGCGACCTCGGCGGCCTCGAGCTATCCGCCCTGTCGCGCTACCTGACGCCCAACAACTACCCGGCAGGTATCCGCGGCACACTGCGCGACGCCGTGACCTATCTCTGGGTCGAGCTCCTGGCTGACTCTTCGCTGTGGAGCGCCCGTGAGTCCAATGAGGTCTCCAGGTTGGATGTCGCGGCTCTTCTCACTGACGCACAGCCGGTCGGCCCGGCAAGTGATATTGAAGGCGATGCGCATCCCCTGGCCAGGTTGACCGAGCTGCTGGGCGACTTGGAGCACTGGCACACCTCGTCGAACCGGCCCGAGGCCGCTCTCGAAGCGCGGTTGGAGCGCCTGCGCCGGCTGCACGCGACATTCTCGCGAGATGATGACAGGAGTTCGATCGCCGACAGCCTACGCTTGCGACTGGACAGGCTCGGGAGTTCGCGCCCATGGTGGTCGATGGGTATGTCGCTTCTGGCGGAGTTCGTTCGGTCGAGCCCCGACGCCTGGGCTCTGGTCGAGGCGCGCCGCCTCGCCATGGCCGGAGCCGAGGCTCACCCCGGGTCCCTGGGCGGCGACCGCTGCTTGCACATCATCGCCGGTATCGAGGCTTCGGCCTATTCGGTGACCTCGATGTCGACCGACGGCCCGTCTCGCCGGTCGATCGAGATCAGGCACAAGAACCTCGGAGACCTCTATTTTCGAGCCTATGCCCTGAATCTGTTCGAGCTGGTGGAGAAGAGCCAGGACTACCGGTTGCTGCCGGGATACAACGATATCGAGAAAATGATTTCCGGTCTGCCCCCTGTCGCCAACTGGCACGTCGAGCTGCCCGAGACACCCGACTACAGGGAACATCGCACCTTCGTCGTTCCTGAGCTCGAGGACAGCGGCTTTTTCTTGATCGTAGCGTCGGCAAAGCCGTCGTTTGACACGAGCGGCAATGAGCTCAGGGCGTTCTATCTCAACCGATCGGATCTGGTGCTGGTATCGCGTCCCGAAGGTGGCAAGCTCGACGTGTCCGTGATTTCAGGGTCGACCGGAGACGCGGTCTCGGATAGCGACGTCTATCTCTATCGGTACGACTACCGGCGTAAGGGGCACCATCTCGCCGAGGTCAAGCGCACTGGAAAGGACGGCGACGTGCTCTTCGAGCGAGGCGGAGGCCGCGAGAGCTACTTCCTCCTGGCTCGGCGTGACGAGGACGTGGCCTTGGACGAGAGCCGGCGCTATTTCGGTGACCCGAGAATTGAACGCGAGATCTCGGGCTCGTTTCTCTATACCGATCGCAGCATCTATCGGCCGGGTCAAGAGATTCAGTGGAAGGTGGTCGGCTACATCGGCACCAGTTCGGAAGGAGATTTCCACGTGCTCGCGGATCGAGCGGTCATCGTACAGTTGTTCGACGCCAACGGCGAACTGGTCGGTAAGGATGAGGTTCGCACCAATGATCACGGTTCGGCCTCAGGCGCCTTCGAGATCCCCACGGGGCGCTTGCTCGGCGCTTGGAGTTTGCGCTCGTCTCTCGGCGGCGGTGCGTCGTTGCGTGTCGAAGAGTATAAGCGGCCGACCTTCGAGGCCTCCCTCGAGCCACCTGACAAGGCCTTGCGACTGAATCACGCCGCCACGATTTCGGGCGAGGCTCGCTACTACTTTGGGCTGCCGGTCGTCGATGGAGAGATCACCTGGAGGGTCACGCGCGAGCCCGTATACCCCACCTGGTGGTGGTGGTACTACTCGCCACGAGGCACGGATGTACAGACGGTCGCCTCGGGCGTCACCCAGCTCGATGACGCCGGCGCTTTTGCCTTTGATTTTCTGCCGGAGGCCGACGAGCGCCAAGCCCGGGAGGGCGTTAGCTACCGTTTTCGGGTCACCGTCGAAGTTACCGACAGTGGGGGCGAAACCAGCACGGCGGAGCGGGTTTTCCGTCTCGGCTTTGTCGCGGTGGAGGCGGGGATCGAGAGCGAGCGCGACTTTGTCGTCGCAGGTGCACGGGCCGTGTTCAGGCTCGAGCGACGGGATTTGGACGGTAGCCCGCGCGCGGGATCGGCTTCCTGGCGCCTTACCCGTCTCGAGCAGCCCGCGGAGACGCCCTTGCCGGCGGATTTGGAGTTGCCTCAGCCTCTGCTCGAGGAGGGCTCTTCGACGCCTGCCTTCCGAACCCCGGGCGATCGACTCCGGGCGCGCTGGCAGGGACGGGTTTCGATGGCGCAGATCCTCCGTGGCTGGGAAGACGGGGAGGGTGTCAGCGAGGGCCGGCTGAGTCACCTGGAAGACGGCTGGGCCGAGCTCGAGCTCGAACCTCTCGAGCCCGGCGCATATCGTCTGCACTATGCAACTCGTGACGCATTCGGAGCGGAGTTCTCGACCACCTCTGAGTTCGTGGTGGCGGCGCCCAGGACCACCCGGCTGGCGTTGCCGGCACTCTTGATGGCGGAGACTTCGGCGGTGCCGGTCGGCGGCACCGCTCGCTTGCTCGTGCACTCCGGTTTGCCGCGGCAGCGCATGGTGCTCGAGATGTTTCGGAAAGGCCGGCGGGTACGCCGCGAGGTGCTGACTTCCGAACAGGGTCTCCAGATTCTCGAGATTCCGATTACCGAGGCCGATCGCGGTGGCCTCGGTTTCCGATTGACGGCGGTACGCGACCATCAACTCATGACGGTCGAGGACTCGATCTTCGTGCCCTGGGACGACAAGAAGCTCGAGCTCGAGTTCGCCACCTTCCGCGACTACCTGCGGCCGGGAGGACGTGAGACCTGGCGGGTGAAGGTCAAGGGGGCCGAGCGGGATCTCGCCGAAGGTTCGGCCGAGCTTCTGGCCTACATGTACGACCGCAGCCTCGATGTCTTCGGGCCCCATCTGCCGCCCGATCCGATGGCGGTCTATCCGAGCTGGAGAGCGCCGCGGGCCGTACGCTCGAACTTGGGTTCGAGCGCGACCATCTGGCAGGTGCGTACCCGGGTCGAGCTTCCGGGCTACCCCGGTCTCTACGGGGATCGGCTTCAGTTTTTGAGCGGTTACGGGATCGGCGGCATGCGGCGCCGCAGGGGCGGCGGCCCCATGCCCGTCATGAGCCTCGGCATGCCGAGGAGGAGCATGGCGGAGCCTGAACCGCCTGCGCCGATGGAAGAGGCCGTCGTGACCGCCGAGAGCCCTGCGCGAGACCAAGACGCCGAGATGCGAGACCAACTGAAGAAGAGCGATGCTCCGACGATCCCCGACGGCGACCGGACTTCGGGAGAACTCCGGTCCAACTTCTCGGAAACCGCTTTCTGGGAGCCCCATCTGTTACTCGACGCCGACGGTTCGGTGTCGTTCGAGTTCGAGGTGCCCGACTCGGTAACCGAGTGGAACGTCTGGGTCCACGCCATCACCAGGGACCTCAGAGTCGGCCGTTTGACCGCCAAGGTGAGGACAGTCAAAGAGCTTTTGGTCCGGCCCTATCTGCCCCGGTTTCTCAGGGAAGGCGATCGGGCCGAACTGCGCGTCGTGGTCCAGAACGCCGGCGACGATCTGCTCGCTGGAGAGCTGAGTTTCGAGATTCTGGATGCTGCGACCGAGGAAAGTCTGCTCGAGATCTTCGGGGTCGACGAGGCCGGCGCCGATCGCGCCTTCTCGATCGAGCCGGGAAAGAGCTGGACCTACACGGTGACCGTGGACACCCCGGCTCGACTCGGCGAAGTCGCGTTCAGGGTCCAGGGTAGTGCGGGAGAGTTCTCGGATGGAGAGTTGCGGTCGCTACCGGTCCTGCCCGGCCGCATGCACCTTGCGCAATCTCGGTTCGTGACCCTGAGCGACAAAGATCGTAAGATCATGCACTTTGCGGATCTGGCGCGCGACGACGATCCGACGCGGATCGACGAGCGGCTCGTGGTTACCCTCGACACGCAGCTCTTCTACAGCGTCCTCTCGGCACTTCCCTACCTCTTGAACTATCCCTACGAGTGCACCGAGCAAACGCTCAACCGGTTCCTCTCGACCGGCATCGTGTCGACTCTCTACGACGACTACCCTGCGGTAAAGCGGATGGCTCGGGAATTGTCCGAGCGTGACACCCGCTTCGAGACCTGGCAGGCCGATGATCCCAACCGCAAGATGGCGCTCGAAGAAACGCCTTGGGTCGGCGTTTCGAAGGGCGGCCGTGGACAGGCCGAGGATCTGATCAACGTTCTCGATCCGGGAGTGGCCAAGGCGCAACGCAAGGCGGCTCTGGCCGAGTTGAAGAAGGCCCAGGCCGCGGTCGGCGGCTTCCCGTGGTTTCCGGGCGGTCCCCCATCTCCCCACATGACGCTCTATCTGCTCAACGGCTTCTCGCGAGCTTTGGAGTTCGGAGTCGAGGTTCCCAAGCCGATGGTGAAGAGAGCCTGGAGCTACCTTCATCGTCACTACCTCGACAAGATGGTCGACCACATGATGGCGAAGGACTGCTGCTGGGAGTTCGTGACCTTCCTGAACTATGTGCTTTCGAGCTATCCCAACGAGTCCTGGACCGGCGGAGTCTTCACCGGGGCGGAGCGCCGGCGGATGCTCGATTTCTCCTTCGGGCACTGGAAGAGTCATTCACCTCTGCTCAAGGCTCAACTCGCGCTCACGCTGCAGCGCGAACGCCGGTCGAAGGACGCTACTCTGGTCTTCGACAGCGTCATGGATTCTTCGAAAACCACCGAAGATCTCGGTACCTACTGGGCATCGGAAGACCGGGCGTGGCTCTGGTACAACGACACCATCGAAACCCACGCCTTTGCCTTGAGAACACTCACCGAGCTCGATGAAGACGACCCCCGTCGAGAGGGCCTGGTGCAGTGGCTGCTGCTCAACAAGAAGCTGAATCATTGGAAATCAACCCGCGCGACCGCGGAGGTCGTCTACTCCCTGGTTCATTATCTCGAGCACGAGGGCACGCTGGCGGCAAGGGAGGAAGTCAGCGTGACGATCGGTTCGCGGACACCGAAGGTTTTCGTCTTCGAGCCCGACGAATACACCGGCAAGAACAACCAGATTGTAGTGATCGGTGAAGACATCGACCCCGCGACCGATTCGACCGTGGTGATCGAGAAAGAGACGCCGGGCCTTGCCTTTGCGTCGGCCACTTGGCATTTCTCGACCGAAGAACTGCCCGAGGAGGCACGCGGCGACTTGTTCGAAGCCCACCGCACGTACTTCCGCCGCGTTTCGGGCGACCAAGGGTGGCGGCTCGAGCCGCTGGCCGAGGGCGCCAAGGTCGAAGTCGGCGACCAGGTCGAAGTACACCTCTCGATTCGGGCCAAGCATGCCGCCGAATACGTGCATCTGCGCGATCCCCGGCCCGCCGGCTTCGAACCCGAGCGATCGACATCGGGCTACAAGTGGGACCTGGGGCTGGTGCGCTACGAGGAAGTCCGCGACAGCGGCATGAATTTCTTCTTCGAGCGGCTCCCGGTCGGGGAGTACACGATGAAACATCGGCTTCGCGCCACCACCGCCGGCACCTTCCAATCGGCTCCTGCGACCCTCCAGTCGATGTACGCGCCCGAGTTCACCGCGTATTCGACCGGCGCGCGGCTGACCATCGCGCCGTAGACACAAACCGAACGCAGGAGACCGTCCGTGGTCCACGACGAACCTTGCGACGCACGAAGCAGCGCATCTAGCCCGAGCCGTAGCCTGAGATAATCAGTCCATGACCAGGCTTCGCATTGCTCTCGTTCAGCAGCCCGCCACCCCAGACCTCGACGCCAACCTCGAGAAAGGACTCGAGGCCGCCCGCCGAGCGGCTGCCGACAGTGCCAAGGTCGTTTGCTTCGCCGAGCTGGCCTTCTCGCCGTTTTACCCGCAGGAACCGGGCTCGGGCATTGTTGCCGACCTGGCCGAGGAGATTCCGGGGCCTATGACCGAGGCGTTTTCCGCATTGGCTCGCGAGCTCGGGATCGTGGTCGTTCTCAATCTCTTCGAGCGTGATGGCGATCGAACCTACGACAGCTCTCCCGTCATCGACGCCGACGGGACGTTGCTCGGCGTAACCCGGATGGTGCATATCACCGAGTACCCGTGCTTCCACGAGCAGGACTACTACCATCCGAGTGAGTTGGGCGCGCCCGTCTACGACACGGCAGTCGCCAAGGTCGGGGTTGCAATCTGCTACGACCGGCACTATCCGGAGTACATGCGCGCGTTGGCGCTCGGTGGTGCGCAGGTCGTGTTCATTCCCCAGGCCGGGGCGGCCGACGAGTGGCCGGAGGGTCTGTTCGAAGCCGAGTTGCGCGTGGCGGCTTTCCAGAACGGGTACTACACGGCGCTGTGCAATCGCGTTGGCGTCGAATCCAAGCTGACCTTTGGCGGCGAGTCCTTCGTTTGCGATCCGGCGGGTCGGGTGCTGGCGCGAGCCGGCAAGGGCACCGAGGAGATTCTCTTTTGCGATCTCGAACTCGAAGAAGTCGATGGCTCGCACGCACGCAGATTGTTTCTGCGAGATCGTCGGCCCGAGCTCTACTCCGGTTGGCTGAGTCGCCGCTGAGCACGAAGGCCGCCCAGGACGTAGGCTCCCAGGTAGGGCAGGGACAAGAGGGGCACCGTCAACAAGGCGCTTTGGATCCAGGAGGGTGCCGCCGCCAGTCCCCCGATCGACGCCGAAAGGACGGTCGAAGCGATCGCCAGGCCGGCGACGATATGCGGAAGAGTGGCGCGCCACCCGAGAGCACCCGACCGAATCGACCGGCCCGACCGGCCCGAGCGGCCCGAGCGGATCGACCGGCCCGATCGGATGATCTGCGCGACCGCCAGGAGCTGAACCGGAAGGAAGAGCAGTAGCGAATGCGCCCAGAGAATAGGAGCCGCGAAGAGATTCAAAACCAGGACAGCTACCAGGAACTCGAGCTTCGATAGCCTCTGCCTTGCGATCCACCATAGTCCGGTGAGTCCGACGATCGCTACGATCCAAACCGGCCGGATGGGCACACCAAAGCCTGCGAGGACCCGGTGGAGAGAGAAGTTGTAGGGTTGATGACCTGATCCGGTAGCGTTGCCCAACATGCCCGGTAGGTAGCGCAGTCCGACCAGAAGCAGGAGGCCGCCGGCAACGAGCGATGCCGCTCCGGTCTGGAAAGCCCGCCGCGGATTGGCGCCCTGCCGGTATGCCAGAAAATACAGCGCTGCCAGCGGGGCAATCGGCTTGAGCGCCTGTCCCAGACCGAGGGCGCTACCGGCTGCAATCGGCTGCCGCAACCAAAAACACAGACACGCCAGAGTGAGCGCCGTCGACAGGCCGGTGGCGTTGCCGATTGCCATCGGAAGCGCGACCACCGGGGACAGCCACAGCCAGGCAACGCTCAGAAGTAGGGCCGGCCACCAGCGCCAGGCCGCAATCACGACGGCCAGCCAAGTCGCTAGGCAGATCCCCATGAGGCTCGAGGCACGCTGGATCTTGAGGTAGCCCAGGGTTCCAAATATGTCGGTGAGCTCCGACGCCGCCCACGCAAAGACCGGTGGGTAGAAGAAACTGCTCTCCTCGTACGGCGACTTACCGGCGGACCAGAGCTCGGCAGCGTGTACGTACACGGTTTCGTCGGGCTTGATGTAGTCCTCGAGCACAGCTTGGTGCCAGCGCAGACCACCCGCCACCAGCACCGCCAGGAGAAGGAGGGCCTTGCCCGGCGCGGACAGCCCCGAGGGCGTTTCATCGTTCGCGATCATTGACCGAAGTTACCAGAGGGAAAGGTTGCTAGAATCACCGGGCGAGACACGGTTCAACGCCAGAGTCCCGGGACCTTCTCGCCAACACGACACAATGGACCTCAAAGTATCTCAGGTGAGCAGGGCAGCTGTATTCCCCCAGGCGGTCGAGTTGCCGCCCCGGGTGATTGGAAGATTCGGCGACGATTCGTCCGGACCGACCCTGATCGTGCTGGCAGCGGTTCACGGCAACGAGCCCGCCGGCTACCGGGCGCTGCGTTCGCTGTTTTCGCGATTCGAGAAGGATCCGGTCGAACTCCGGGGCTCCGTGGTTGGCTTGGTGGGGAACCGGCAGGCGCTTGCCGAGGGTCGTCGCTTTGTCAAAGAGGACCTGAATCGGTTGTGGCTGCCCGATACGGTCGCACGCATTCGAGCCGCCGGCGATCTGGCGGGTGAGCCTGAGGCTGAGCCTGAGGCTGAGATGGAAGAGGCGCGTGAGCTCTACCTCGAAATCGAGCGCGTTTTGACCCGGGCACAGGGCCCGGTCTATGCCCTCGACATTCACACCTTCTCCGGCCCGGGGCCGGCCTTTGTCGTCTTCGATGATTCGCTTCCAAACCGAGAATTCGCGCTCGAACTGGAAGTGCCGAGGGTCCTCGGGATCGAGGAGGAACTCGAGGGCACATTGATCGATTACCTCGACACCAGAGGCGTACGCACCGCGGCTTTCGAAGCCGGTCAACACGACGATCCGGCGTCGGTCGAGCAAGCCGAGGCGGCGATCTGGGTTGCCATGCGGGCGAGCGGAGTGCTGGGTAGAAGCGGCGAAGCCGAAGTCGAGAGTGCGAGCCGGAGGCTGGCAGCCGCGGCTCGAGGCCTTCCGAACCTTTTCGAAGTGAAGTACCGGCACGCGATCAAGCCCAACTCCGACTTTCAGATGCGCCCCGGCCTGCGGGGGTTTCAGGATGTCGCCCGGGGCGAGCAGGTCGGGACGGAGGCCGGCGCGCCGGTTCTCGTGCCACAGAGCGGCCGGCTGCTCCTGCCTCTCTATCAGGCCCAGGGTGAAGAGGGCTTCTTCGTGATTCGTCCGATCAAAACACCATGGTTGGCGCTTTCGGCGCGGCTGAGGCGGCTGCGGCTGGCGCGCTTTGTTCATTGGTTGCCGGGAGTCCGTCGGCTGGACGCCGCGGGCCGCGAACTCGAGGTCAACCTTCGAATCGCGCGCTGGCTTCCGCTCGACTTCTTTCATCTTCTTGGTTTCCGGAGAATCGGGCAGGTTGGGAGGCATCTGTTCTTGCGACGTCGAGATGAGGGGAAAGGCCCGCGGGATGTGGAGTTCTAGGCACAGGAACGGCGGACTTGGTTGTAAGCTAGGAGTAACGACGGAGACGAACTGATGCCGGAAATCGCCAAGAAAGCCCTGCTTGTTGCCTTGGCTCTGCCGGCTGCAATGGTACTCGGACCCAGCTCAGAGGCGACGACCTACACGATGGTCTACGACGGAGACTTGCACGAGCAGGCCGAGGTCGTGGCACGAGTGGAAGTGCTCTCGACGTCGCCGGCGCCGGGATTGGGTGCGCCGCATACGGACCATATTGTTCTGGTCGAGCGCCTCTTGAAGGGGCAGGTGAGCGGAACCACCGTGGTTGTGCGCGTTCTGGGAGGCGTGGGGCCCGACGGTCTCGGCCTCGAGGTTTATGGTGCGCCGGTTCTGGCCCCGAGAACCCGCGCCTTGCTGTTTCTGCGGCCCCGTGGAGACGGCACCTACGGCATCCTGCATCTGATGCTCGGAGCCTTCTTCGAGGCCGGATCCGGCGACGGGCGCGTCGCGCTACGTCCATTCGATGGCCTCCGAGAACTCGGAGGCTCATCCTCGGGTGAGCCCGAGCAGGTGCGCGACTGGGATCGCTTCGAGAACTGGTTGGCGGATCGGTCGAGGGGCATCTTTCGAGATCCGGATTATCTGACCGCGGCCGTTCGGACACCCGGCTCGCTCTACCTTGCGAATCTTCTCGAGTTTGAAAAACAGCCGATACGCTTTTTCGAGTTCGACGACGGTGAGAAAGTCACCTGGAAAGTCGGCCGGGGCGTATCCAAGGCGCGGAAGTCCTTTCGCAAGGCGATAAGAGCCTGGAACGGAGATTCCGCGACCGCGGTTCTATTGGAGCAAAAGGGTCGAACCCGAAACACCAGTGGTTTCACGGCGCCCGACGGGATCAATTCGATTATCTTCGGAGATCCCAACGGTGAGGTCGCGGGCACCTACAGCTGCTTTGCCGGGGGCGTAGTCGCCCTCGGCGGGGCATGGTTCTTCAGTAGCCCCGCCCTGATGCAGAAGATTCCGAAAGACAAGGGCAAGGGCAAGGCGAACGTTGCGCTCGAGGCTGACATCGTCGTCAATGACGGAGCCGAATGCCTGGTTTCCGGAGACGTCAAGGCGGCGGCGCAGGTGTTCGGCCATGAGTTGGGCCACACGCTCGGTTTGGGACATTCCTGCGACGACGCCAGCTCGGGACCGTGTCGAACCGAATCGAAGGCCGAAGCTCTGATGCGCGCCTTTTTCCACGACGACGGCCGCGGGGCGGTGCTCGGTTCCTGGGACCGCAAGTGGCTCGACGAGCTCTACTAGTCCTCCGCCAACCACCCTCCTCGCTGTTCGAGGCGCAGCATCTGTGTGTGTACTCGTTGGTCGGGTGCTTTCGGGACGACCCGGGCATAGGTGCCGTCCGAGAGCAGCACCCTCGCCTTGACATTGTCGGCCAAGTGCAGGAATAGAATGTCATCGCGCACCAGGTCGCGTAGCCGGCGATCCTCGACAGGCACCAAGATTTCGACTCTGCTGTCCAGGTTCCTCGGCATGAGGTCCGCGCTGCCGATGTAGAGTTCTTCCTCGCCGCCGTTGTGGAAATAGTAGATCCGCGAGTGCTCGAGGAAGCGTCCGACGATCGAAGTAACCGTGATGGTGTCGCTCAGCCCTGCTACGCCGGGGCGCAAGCAACAGATACCGCGCACTTGAAGGTCGATACGCACGCCCTCGCCCCCGCGAAAAGCCCTCACATAGAGCCGGGCCGCCTGCCAGGGCTCGAGACCCTCCTGCAAGTGTTCCGGGAAGGCTTTGGGGTCTGCGGAAACGTCGAAGGCCTTTTGCAGCGTATCGCCAATCGCCTGGTGATGGCCATGCCCGCCCTGAGGAGGATGGTGCGTGATGATCACGTCCGGACGCAGCTCGCGAATCTTGCGCACCATACGTTCCAGCGCGACCTCGCGCCCCCACAGCGCGTAGGTCTCCTCACGGCTCTTCGAATAGCCGAACTCCGGCAGATTCAGGAAATGAAGCTCCGCGCCCGTAATCTTCGAAGCGTTGGCCGTTTCATGCGTCCGCAAGACGGCCAGTTCCTCGTACAACTCCGGCCCAATCTCGTTCTGCCCG
>JADFQD010000005.1 GCA_022561975.1 Acidobacteriota bacterium | reverse complement strand
CCGGTCGGGTCCGCCGTGACCCAGCGCCGGGTCTACTACCCGCAGGCGCCTTCCGGCGACGGTGTGCCGATGGCCCGAGGAGAGCTCGAAGGCAGCACTGCCAGCGGCGCGGGCAGCGCCCCGGAGAAAGACCTTTGGGCCGGGCTGGGGATCCCCTTCACAGACGGCCTGACGCCTTCCGAAGAAGCCGCTCGTATCGAGGCCAAGAGAATCCTCGACGCAACCTACTCCATCAAGATCGGTCGGCTCGATCCGACCGATCCCGCGACCGAGATCCAGTTCCTCCTGGGTGACACCTTTCACGCCGACCCGGTGGTCCTCGGTGGTCCCACGAGCAATCTTCTCTTTGCCCAAAACTTCAATGATTACAGGGACTTCGCCACCAAGCACCGGTTCCGGCGCAAGATGCTCGCGACGGCGACCAACGACGGCATGCTGCACTTCTTCGACGCCGGAGTGGCGGAGATTGTCTCCGACCAGGTCAAGTTCACCAACGGCACCGGCAAAGAGATCGTAGCTTTCGTGCCGCGGACCATTCTGCCCAAGCTCAAGCCCCTGGCCGACGGCACCTCCCATCTGTGGTCGGTCGACGGCGGCCTTGCGATTGCGGACGTCTATCTGGATCCCACGCACAATGGCAGCCCGGTTGCGGCGGATCGGGAGTGGCGGACCGTGCTCGTCGCGGGCCTGCGCCGTGGCGGAGAAATCGTCTATGCTCTGGACATCACCCAGCCCGATGCGCTGAAGGAGAAGAACCTCGCCGGACCTCCCGCCCAGACGGTCATCGTGCCCAAGAACCCCGGCACGATACCCGACTGCCACAACACCCTCGGCGGCGGTGCCGATCTGGCCTGCGATGACGAACTGAAATTCCCTTCCGTACTTTGGGAATTCAGCGACACGGTCGAAGTCGACGGGCAGAGGTTCCGCCTGGACGAGGACGACAACGGTGAATTGGATCTCGCGTTCACCTGGTCGAAGCCCAACATCGGCCGCATCCAAGTGGACGAGGGCGGCACGATCGTCGATAAGTTTGTCGCCGTCTTCGGCGGCGGCCTCGACCCCGACAAGCCGACCACCCGCGGCGACTGGCTCTACATCGTAGACATCGAGACCGGGCAGGCGATCTACAAGCAGCAGCTCGAGGACCCCTACACCCTCGGCCTGTCCGGAGGCGCAGCGCCCAGCGAGCCCGCCGCGGTAGACATCAACCAGGACGGCCTCCTCGATAGGATCTACATCGGGACCACGGGCGGCTACCTGTATCGGGTCGATCTGGGGCCGGACTCGAGCGGCGACCTGCCGAAGCTGGTCTCCCACACTCTTCGAATCGAGACACAGCCCGGGGTGTTCAAGGACGTCCAGGTCCCCAGGATCACCGACCCCAAGCGCGAGCCGCGGGTCATCTTCGACAGCATCAACTCCGTGACCGCCAAACGGCTGCCGCTCTTTTTCCGCCCCTCGGTCCTGTTTACCCCACTTCTGGCGCCCCACTTCGGCCTGGCTCTGGGAGACGGGGACCGCGAGAATCTGTGGTCGCTGGGACAGTCTCCGGGCCGTTTCTACGTTTTCGCGGACAATACCGATCCCTCCGACCCGGCAGATATCATCACCGCCGATCTGCTCGAGACCGTGCCGCCGGGCCTCACCGGAGCCGATTTTTTGTTCAATCCGCAGGTCGGAAAACGAAACGGATGGGTCCTCGACCTCGCCGCTGATGAGCGGACCGTTTCCGACGCCTTCGCGCTCGCCGGCATCACCGTGTTCACCACCTACACGCCGGACCAGCCGGTTGCGCCCGGACCGGGCGGGGGCCCAAACAAGAACCTCCCCCGACTCTGCTCTCGCACCGGCAAGAGCAAGGTCTTTGCGGTCATGACCACCAACGCCAACGGTGTGCTGTTCGACACCAACAACGACCGCACCCGGAGCACCGGCGTCGACACCCTGATCGGCAAGGCCTTCGCGGATCTTTCTGCGACCCAGAACGCACCCAGCGGTGGCGGCAACCCGCCTCCGTCGCCACCTCCGCCGCTACCGCCGAACCGACAGTTGATTTTCGACGAGCTCAAGAAGCTCTTTCCTTCCAACTGTCGCTTCGCCAACTATCGCATCGACATCCGGGCGATCGCATCCGATACCGAGATCATCGAAGTGGCTCCGGTACCGGTGTGCATTATCGAGAAAAACTGGCGGGAGTTCTAGGCATGGCGGGGCATCTTGCCACCGCGCTCAGATCTGCCGGGCGGCTTGCGTGCGCTGCCGGGTGGATTCTCTTCGTGCTCTGTGCGCTTCTCGCGACCGCTCGCCCGGTTTCAGCCGATTGGCTCGTGTACCGGGACGGGACACGCCTCGAAACCGTCGGCGAGTGGAAGATCGACGGCAAGCACGTCGTCTTCTCGCTTCCCAACGGCATGCTCTCGACCGTGAAGTTGGAAGAGTTGAACCTGGATGCAAGTCGCAAGTTAACTCGCTCGCAACAATCGCAACAGGAGACACCTTCGCAGCGAGGCCGGACAGATGATGGGCAAACCGGTCGGGCCGCGAGAGACACCCTGGCAAGCACAGCCGCGTCCGGCCGACGAGAATACCCGTCGGCTACGGTCCGAGCCAGACCGTGTCTCAACCTGCACCCTGCGCCCCGAAGCGATGCTCCGGTCTTGGACTGCGTCGCCGACGGCACCAGCGTCGAGATGTTGGCCAGGCGCGGAGGGTGGACCCAGGTTCGGACCCACGATGGATACCGAGGCTGGCTGTCGAGCGACTACCTGGTATCCGCGTCCCCGAATCCTCAGTTCAAATCCGCGATGGTGCTAACCGATGCAGATGTCGGGCACATCGCGCCGGCTCGGCCGACAGACTCTTCGGATCCGAAGGCCGAACCTGCAGCCCGAGAGCAGGGCCTCATGGTAACCGGGTGGGAACGTGACGACGCCGAGGTGGGGGGCACGATGATCGTCGGCTTTCTGCGCAATCTGAGCGATCGCGTCAGCACATCGATCGTCCTCACCGTTCGAGTCTTGGACCAAGAGCTGAACCCGATGCTCGAGCAGCCGGCGAAGCTCGACACCACGATCCTGGCGCCCGGCCAGACCACCCGATTCGAAGCGCTGCTGGACCGCGTCTTCAGCTTTCGGGAACTCGAGTTCGAGACCTCGAGCACCGACCTCGACACGGCGAGTCCCGAATCATCGCCACGCAGCTGAACCGCGCGACCGGACCCTAGCAGCCCGTGGGTGACGTCGCGACGCTCGCGTTATGGCGTTCGGCCCCTAGAGGTAATTTGTAGCGGTCGACCTCCGTGTCGACCGTCTTGCTGCGACTGGTCCGAACGGTCGAGACGGAGCTCGACCGCTACAAACCGACAGATCGGACGGTCGATACGGAGGGCAATCTGTGACCCTCGGCCTAGAGAACCTTGGTTTTGAGGACGCCACCGAAGAGTTCTTCCGCTACCCGGGCTGCAGTGGCCTCCGGTTGGTAGAATGCCGTGGCCGGGACCGGCAAGACTACAGGTTCAAGAGCGGGAAGGCAGAAGCACCATGACCAGACAAACTCTCACCCTCGGCCTGGCCACAGTCGTGGGACTGACAGCAGCCGTTCTCTTCGCCGCCAACGAGGCCCGGGTCATCGGTACGGTCGTTGACGAAACCGGAGAGCCTGTGGTCGGCATGAAGATCAAGGTCCAGGACCTGGACAAGACGACGATTCTGTTCGAAACCAAAACCGACACCAAAGGGAGATACCGCATCGAACTCGACGAGGCCACTGCGACCTACGTCTACCAGCTGGACAAGAAAGGGTTCGCGCCGTTCGAGACCAGTTTCGCGGTCGATGTCGGGAAGGAGTCTGAGATGAACTTCACGGTGCTGTCGGCCAAAGCCGCCAGGGAAGGCGCGCCGGCGATGTTCAACCAGGGCGCCGCGGCGGCCAAAGACGGCGACCTGACACAGGCCGAGGCGAAGTTCCGGGGAGCGCTCGAGCTCGATCCCGACCTCGCCCCGACGCATGCCGCCCTCGCTCGGGTTCTGCTGACCGAACAACGCCAAGACGATGCACTACTCTCAGCCGAGAGGGCAGTAGCACTCGAGCCCGACAACACCAAGTATCTCAGTCTACGCTACCAAATACTCAGGGATCTCGGGGACGAGGAAAAGATAGCAGAGGCTCGGGTTGCTCTCGATGAAGCCGACCCGCAGCTGGCGGCGGCAAGTCGTTTCAAGCAGGGAATGGACTTGTTCAACGAGGGCGGGACGACGGCGGCGCAGGCTGCCTTCGAGGCAACGATCAGCGCAAACCCCGACCACCCTCGCGGCCATTACATGTTGGGGTTGTGTCTGGCCAACCAGGGGCGGAACGCAAAGGCGGCTGTGCACCTCGCGAGATTCCTCGAGCTGACCCCGGAAGACCCCGACGCTGCCGGCGCGCGGGAAATGCTCAATTACCTTCAGTAGCCTCGAGTAGGAACGAGTTTGAGCTACTCGGAGCCTGGAGGATCCGACAGATAGAAGGAGAATCTTGATGAGCTTCGCGCGCTTCGTGGGTTCGGTGGCGATCCTCGCGTTCGCGACGACAGCAGTTCCAGCCGTCGGGTCAATGAGAATCTTGACCTATCCGACCGGTTTGGTGGTGGGTGAGTTGGAGGTGCGTGTCGATCTCGGGCCGGAAGGGCAACCGGCGGAGCTCTACCTGGACGGCGAACGTGAATGCACGGTGAGCGCCGAGCACGCGACCTGCACCGTTGACTTGGGAGCCGACCCCCATGTGCATCTCCTCGAACTGGTTCGGGAGAGCGGTGAGCGGACCGAGCGCTGGGTCAATCGCCCGGGTCAGGAGGCCGAGCTCGAAGTAGTTCCTCTGCCGCCGACCGGCTCACGGCAATGCGAAGCGCGGATCGGCTGGACGCACCCCGAGCGACTGGATCCGGTGGAGCTCGAAGTCACTCTGGCTGGATCCCAGCCTGAGATCGCCGCCGGCGGACGGTTGGTGCGATTCCCTTGCCCCGAGCCGGGCCAGTCGCAGATACTCGTGGCTCTGGCCGTGTTTCCCGATGGCCGCCGGGTCGAGTCGGTGGCGGTCACCGGCGGCTTCGCCGAACAAACCTTGGTTGCGCTCCACGCGGTGCCGCTGGTGTCAGATGCCAAGATCGCGGCGCCCTGTGAATCGACAGCCGCAGGTTGGTCCGAAGCCGCGGAGCGCGTCGAAAAGAGCGGTTTCGAGGTCGTGATCGTGCTCGACCCCGGAGCCGCCTATTTGGCCTTGCGAGCGTCCGGGTGGGATCGCGGGCGGCTGGAAAACACCAGTGCGAGTACCAAGGTCTTCGACCAAGCGGTTCGCAGCGGCGGCAAATCCAGCGAACCCAAGCCCAGAAACTCATGGCTCAAGTCCAAGGCCTCGCTCTTCGATGCCGACCGTCTTTGGTATGTCGCGCCCGACCAGGGCCTCCATCGCGTCAACGGATTCGGGGCGGGGCGGCCGAACTGGTTGAAGCTGCTATTCAAATTCGGGCTGGCCGACGTCCCGGGACAGCCTCGCATTGCCGACGCGGTGGCGGCGTCCGGTCTGGTTGCCGCTGCCGGACCTCGACGTCGAGCGGTGGTTCTGATTCTTGGGAACAACGTGCACAAGCGCGACGGCAGCCGCTTCAGCCCGCGCCAGGCGCGCGAGTACCTGGCGGAGGTCAATGTACCCCTGGTCGTGCTGCGTAACGGCAAACGGCGGGAAGACGGTTGGCCCGCGGGGTTGCCCGCCCTCAACATGGAAGCCATGTCACGCAGTTTGGCAAGGGTACGCGAGCTACTGGACGCACAGTGCATTGCATGGTTTTCCGAGAAATGGAACCCCAGCCGGCTGGCCGACACGCTTCCCCCCGGGGTCCGACTGGCCGGGAGCAGTGAGGACGCTCCGGTGAGTTCAGAGTCCGTGTGGGCGCGCGCCGAATTGGAGCTGGCTGAAACAGCTGAGGTACCGGACATCGCAGGTCTGGCTATCGAGCGTCTCGACATCACTGCGATGACGGTTGTGGTCAGCGCACTCGATGCCAACGGTCGCCCAGTGCTGGATCTCTCTGCCGAGGATTTCGAGGTTCTCGAGGACGGCAAGCCGGTCACGGTACTGGAGCTTGCCTCTGTTGCTCCAGTCGCTCAACTGGCCCCGATCGAGATCACGGAAGCGAACGCAGAGGCCGCGGTTCCGGCATCCCCGCAGACGGATGCCGTGACACCCGACACCCCGATCGCCGATGCCAAGGCGCTTCCTGTGACCGTGTACGTCAACCGCACGATCGGCGGAGGCTTTGACCAGAGACAGGCTCTTCGAGCCGTGAAAGGAGAGCTGGGTCGGCTCGCCGCCCTGGGGCCGGTGGAAGTGGTCGTAGCCGAGAAGCAAGAGGTTCGATCCGTGGTGGGACCGACCCGGGACCTGCACGAGTTGTCGACCGCGTTCGACGAAGTCGCCGCCCGCAAGACTGCTGTCCATGCCATCGAACGAATCCGGCGCCGCTTCGTCAACGAAGTTCGCCAGATTCCCGATCGCATGACCCTAACCGAGATCGAAGCCCAGAACGAGCAGGACGATCCTGCGCAGATTCCCAGCAGCCGCGTGACCCTTGCCGCACGGGTGGCGGCGGGGGAAGAACACGTGATCATCTCGCGGGCTCTGAACCAGCTTCGCCTCTGGGCGCAGAGGGAGACCGGCCAGCGCGCCGGGCTACTCGTGGTGGTCGGCGCCGGCTTCGATGAGGATCCGGCGGCGTTTTATGCGCCCGTAGTCGGGAGGTTGGAGCCCCATAACGTCTCCCAACTGCGCGAAGATCTCAGGTCGAAGAGAAAGGAAGCCAGCGTCAACGCCCTCGGCCGCGAGCTGGCCAGCACCGGCTGGCGGGTGGTGACCGTCGCCGGTCAGACCACCGGCAGTGCCTCTTTCGCCGCGGAATTGAGAACCGACAAGTTCTTTTCGTTCTTGACCGCGAGCACCGATGCGATCCATACGGTGGAAACGGACTTTCTGCTCGTCAACCCCATCGACGCGCAGAGAAACCTGGCGGAGCCGAGCGGCGGCGATGTTGTGATCGGACCCGCAGGACTGGCAAAGGCTCTGGACGCGTCGTCCGGCTGGTACTTGCTCACCTATCAAGTGGCGCGGTCGCCGGATGGGGCGGCTCACACCCTCGAGCTCGAGGCTCGGCGGCCGGGTATCGAGTTGAAGACCACCGAGATCGTTACTTCGGCCACCTCGGAGGGACAGGCAGAAGCGAGGGCGCGACGGTTGCTCGGGGGCTCGATGGAGAAGGGTGACCTCGAGGTCGACTTGACACTCGGCTCGACCGTACCTGCCGCCGACGAGGGCAAGAAGCTGTCCGCCGAGGTCGAGGTGACGGTCCACTTCCGCTCGCTGGCGCCACTTGTTCGTCCGGGAGCCCTTCTGCGGGTCTCGGTCGCCGTGGTGGCCGCTGGCGCCGAGCCCACGGTGGTGCACCGGAGCGAGCGGCTCGAGGAGGCGGCCGCGGGGTGGATCTACGCCTTTCCGGTGGAGTGGCCGGCTCAGGCTTCGAGCCGGCTCGCCGTCACAGTCGAAGAGCTTGCATCGGGGCTTTGGGGAGGCGCGCAGGTCGCGCTTCCGACCCGGTAGTTACTACCGCTCGACGGCGACCGGGCGCGAGTCGATGGCGCGCTCCAGGTCGGCTACGAACCTCGCATCCGGTTCGACTCCGCGCGCGATCGCCGCGGCAAGATGAGTTTGCGCCAGGTCTAGTTCGCCGCGTGTGAAGCGGGCGACCGCGAGGTTGTAATGCGCAAGTTGGTAGCGGTCATCGATGAGCAGGCAGACCTCCAGCGCCTCGATACCCTGGCTGCGCTGTCTGGTGCGCAGATAGGAAATACCCTCCAGGTAGAAGACCTGCGCCGGGATGGCTTCGAAGGCTTCCATCTCTCTTTGTTCTCGAAAGAGGAACTGCTCGGTTTCGATCTTCTCCGGTGTCAACTGACCCGGTCCTGGCCCTGTTCGTGCCGTGATGCCCTGTCGACCGCCGCGGTCTTCCAGGACAGCTTGTAGGTCTCTAAGGCTCTGTTTCTGGCGTTCGGCTATTTGCCGCTTGACCAGACCGGCCATATGGGTCGCTTGCTCCCACGCCACGAACCGCTTCTCGGCTTCCTCGAGGGCGACCAGCGCTTCTTCGTAGCGCTGTTGGCTCACCAGCACCTTGCCGAGCCCGAGATGAGCCGTCGGCAGCTCGGGCTCGGTGGCGATCGCCTTGCGGAAGAGCCTCTCGGCGCCTTCGAAGTCGGCTTTCTCGAGTAGCACCTCGGCCTTGGCAAGCTGCGCGCGGGCCAGCTTGAGCCGGTCTTTTCCCGTAGCCTCGGCGGAGGGGCCGGGCGCGAAGAAGAGGACGACAACGCAAAGAGCTAGGGCCCTGTTCATTTCCTGCTCGCCCACTCTACACGATGACCTCCAGCCGACCTCGCGACAGTCGGTCTGGGGCTTCGATTCGGGCCTTCGGGGAGGCCCCTCGGCAAGCCCATCGGAAGGATTGCTCAGCCCGGGGGTAACTCGGCCAGGGTACGGCGCAGCTTGGCTTGATCGGAATTGATCTCGAGGGAGCGCCCAATGGCGACACGGGCCGTCGGCACATCGCCGACACAGGCCGCCGCCAAGCCGTAGAAGGCATGGACGGGCGCACTGTCGGAGAAACGCAGCGCAGCTCGAGTTCCGAGCTCTTTTCCGGTGGCACATTTCTCGGTGCGGATCAAAGCCACGAGAAGATGCACCCAGAAGGGCTCGTGGTCGGGGAAGCGCTCGATGGCCGTTGTCAGAAGCGCCACGGTTCGCTCCTGCAGATCAAGATTGTCGTAGTCCGCCGCGGCTCGATCGACCGTACGCTCGGGGTCACGCAGGCCCTTGGAAACGGCGATCCACAGCTCGCGGTCGGCGTCGTCATAGCGCTGGGTCTCCATGTAGATCCGCCTGAGGTTGTAGTGGGGCGACGGGTACGCCGGGCTCAGGGCGATCGCCTGACGAAGTAGGCGCTCGCCTTCCTCGTACTCCTTCTGGTTGATCTTGACGACCGCGAGGTTGTTGAGCTGACCACGCGTCGGCGCCTGGCTCGTGCTGGGAGGCGAGCCTTCGCTACTGTCCTCGAAGCCGTCCTTGACGTCGGCTCGAACCGGTGGCGCGCTCGCGGTCGAGATCGGGGTCCCTCCACCGCCACCCAGGTAGCCAAGAGCCCTGAGCTTGGCAACAAATTCCGGATCCACCGGTGTCGCCTCCCCCCCAAGCTGGGGACGATACGATGCTGGAGGCACCAACGGCTGGTAATCAATCGGCTCGAGTGCGGACTCCTCGCAACCCGGCAGAACCCGGCCCGACCAACCGGCGGCGCCCGGCAATCCGAGAAGAGCCATGACCGTCGGCGCGATATCGTAAACCGAAGCCTTCGAGCCGACCCGTCCGCGCCGTTCGACACCCCGGCCGGCGACCACGAAGGCCGCGTCGGGATCGTGCCACAGCGGAGCCGTCGGACCCGAGGTGCCCGAGAGGCCTCGCGGTCTGCCCTCGTGCCACTTGAAGCCATGGTCTGAAACCACGATGACGGCACTTTCGGAGAGCTTGTAGTGCTCGAGATAACGTCCGATCCAGCGATCGACGATCTGGAAGTACTTGGGTACCGCCTGCACATAGATCGCAGCCAGCGCCGGATCGACCTCAAGAGTGGGCGGCGACATGTAGGGAGCCAGGAGATGCCCTATGGTGTCGGTCCCTTCGAGATAGACCATCAGGAGATCGGGATGATCTTCCGCGAGCCGAAGCCCAGCGCCGAGGTAGGTCCGGCTGGCCGCGAGAATACGGCGAAAGCCGTCCACCGGATCTTCCATCCCGCGGTTCGCCGCGACCGCTTCCGTGAAGCGCTCCTGGGAAACGTCCATAAACTGGCGCACAGCCGCCCAGTTGGTTTCCTCGACCGCCCGGTCTCGAAGAGCGATGACCTCCGCAGCGATCTCTCCGGGAAAGATCATCTCCGGCGGATCCCGGCGCAAAACCGCCTCCGAAATCCCCTGGGTGAGCGTGTAGTAGAGCCGATCCGAAACCATCGCGCCGCGAACCTGCTCGGCCGGCCAAGTCGCCCACCAGCCTACGACCCCCACGGTTCGCCCTAGAGCGGACGCCAGATTCCAGACTGCGGGCACCTTCCGATTTCGGCCGGTGATCGGGACCAGAGTTCCGCGCCTGGGCTCCTTCTCGACAAAATCCAAAATGCCGTGACGATCCGGACTCACTCCGGTCGCGACGGTCGTCCAAATGAGCGGTGACAGGGTCGGAACCAGTGTTTCCATCTCGCCCCAAGAGCCGGCGGCCATCAACCGACCCAGGTTGGGCATCTTGCCGGATCGCACCCAGGGCAACACGAGATCCCAGTCGAGTCCGTCCAAGCCGAGCACGAGGACCTTTTGCCGAACCGGCTCGAGCTTGCCAGCCAGGGAAGCGAGGATGAATTCCCGCAGTGCTTGCGACTCCGGCACGAAGGTCACGCCGAGACGCCCGGCATCGGCGCCGGTGACCGAAGCGACGGCGCCGGAAAACAATAGCGCCAGGTTCGGCGGGCAGTGCGCGAGTGAGCCGCTCTCGTGCTGGATCATCTCCGGCACGAAACAGGCGAACGAGACTCTCTCGAGTGCAGCCCGGACGGCATCGGCGACCCGGTCCCGGAATCCGGATCGCACATCCTCCCCGGAGGAGAGCCGGTAGACGCCGGGCGCCGGGTCCCAGTCGAGCTCGATTGCGACCGTAGCGCCCTCTTTCGACGTCGCTTGGATTTCGGTTCGCAGACGCGAAGCCGGCGCGCGCTCGTAGGACCAGCGCGGCAAGAACGAGATGCCTTTCCGGGGAACGGCAAGCGTTCCGCCGGAAGCCTTCCAGGCATGGAGCGCTCCGTCCGCCGGTACCCAGGCGAACAACAACCATAGGGTCGAGGCCACCAAGAGCAATATCAAAGCTGCGACGGCGGCGCGCATGACGCATGACCTTAGCAGTCACTCGCGGGAGAGCCCAAGCCAAGAAGCGCCAGATGGTGGGCCGATGGTAGAATGACACTCTCCTCCGGACGCTCGTGCCGCGTTCCGGCTGATTTCGAGAACCCAACCGTGATCCGACGAAGCCGCGTTATTCCCGGACTGGCGGTTGCGCTGCTGTTGGGTTCCGCCCTGGCGGCGCAGGAAGTGGAGAGTCCTTTCTTCGAAGTCGTAGACGTCAACGTCGTCAATATCGAGGTCTTTGTCACCGACAAGAAGGGCAACCCGGTATCAGGCCTCGTGCGAGAGGACTTCGAGGTCTACGAGGATGGCCGGCGCGTACTCATCACCAACTTCTCCGCGGTCGCCGACGGCCGCCCGGTCAGGGCGATCAAGTCGGACCGGCCGGAAACGGAGGGCGAGATCGCACAGGCGCCGGATCGCAGACGGCCGCTCATTCCCCTCCAAGAAGTCCCCGAGGCTCAACGCCTGCACCTCGTTGTCTACATCGACAACTTCAACATCGAACCGTTTCACAGGAATCGCGTGTTCAACCGACTGCGTGAGTTCCTACTCCAACTCGAACGCAGCGATCGCGTCATGCTGGTTTCCTACGATCGCACGCTCAACATCCGCCATCGTTTTACCGATAACCCCAGACTGATCGCCGCGACCCTGAATGAACTCGAAAAACTCACCGGCTTCAGGCTTCAGGCCAACAGGGAACGCCGCGACATTTTGAGGGCCATCGACAACGCCGACTCGCCCGAAGGTGTGATGTTGCGTACGCGACAGCATGCGTCGTCCGTCGCGAACGACCTTCGTTTCACTCTCGCCGCAATGAGGGACACGGTCCAATCGCTCTCGGGGCTGCCTGGCCGCAAGGCACTTCTCTACGCCAGCGACGGCCTGCCGATGGTGCCCGCCAGGGACCTGTTTTTCGTGATCCGGCAGAAATTCCAGTACATGTCCGCCGTGCTCGAGTCTCAGGACTTCGACGCCACGCGCCAGTTCAAGGAACTGGCCAACCAGGCAAACGCCGCTGGCGTCACCTTCTACACCATCGACGCCTCCGGGCTTCAATCCCTGACCGCGGGTGACGCTGAGAACGCCAGGGCAAGCAGTATCGACGGAGGCGGAGCGTTCGCGGATTCACTCAACCTGTCCAATTTGCAGAGTTCCATTCAGTTCATCGCGGAGCGTACCGGCGGCACCGCGATCGTCAACACCAACGATATCGGACGAGGTCTCGATCGTGTCGCGTCCGATTTCAAGAACTACTATTCTCTGGGTTATTCCCCTTCAGGCGCGGGCGACGGACGCTTTCACGAAGTCGAGGTCAAGACGCTCGAGAAGCGCTTTAACGTACGCCATCGCGCCGGGTATCGAGACAAGTCCTTGTCCCAGCGGATGAGCGAGAGGACGGTCTCGAGCCTGCGCCACGGCTATCAGGTCAACCCGCTCGATGTCCGCCTCAGCGTCGGTGAACCGAGCGTCCACCAGGACAACTTCGCCGCACCCTTCCTGATTCAGATTCCACTCAAGAAGATCGTGCTGGTCCCTCGCGGGACCCTCTACCAGGGCCGTGTGAGAATCTACTTCACCGCGATGGACGAAAGGGGTGGCATCGCCGAAGTACAGCAGGATCAAATCTCGATTGAGATCCCGACACAGGACTTCGAGACTGCCCAGAACAAACACTACGCCTACGAAGCGAGCCTGCTACTGCGACGCGGAAGACATATCGTCGGCGTCGGAATCCAGGATGAATACGGAACCGCCGCCTCCTTCGTCTCGCAAAGTGTTGACGCGGGCAGCGGATGACCTTGACTAACCGCCCGCGGTAGAAGTCTGAATGGTCGCGCGACGGGCTGCAAGCAATCGGGCCCCATCGATTCGGATCCTCCTGCTCTCCGGCACCGTGCTCCTGAGCGCCTGCGGCGCGGACCCTGATCGTCAATCGAGCACCAGGCCCAGCGCGTTTCCGCCGTCCCTCGGCGCCGCCCAGACTGTTCCCATGCCCCTTCGGCAGGGACCGAGGTCGCCGACCGAGAGGCTGGCCGAGAAGGTAGACCCCAAGAACGACATCTGGGATACCGAATCGTTGGCCGAATCGACCGCCTTACAGCTCGAAATTCTGAGGGGACTGATCGAAAGCCGGGAGTCGCCGGTCATAGAGCACGCGTCGGGCCTCATCGCGGACAGCTTCGTAAGCCAGACACTGCGGCCTGTCGAGGAACTCGACACAGTCTTCGCCGACGACCTTTGGGTTGTACGGCGTTGGACAGAGCCGTCAACGTCGGCTGGCCCGATCGGATCGGCCGGCCCGGCCGAATCGACAGCCTCGACTCCCGATCACCTCGGGGCCCCCGGACTCGTCGATGCGCTTCGGCAGTTACAAGATGGCCTGCCGGGAGGATCGGACATTCGAGCGGCATTGAAAGCCTACCAAATCGAGACCTCGGACTCGTTTTTCAGCACTCGGGTCTTGGTCCAGGCCAGCAGTCGCTCCGCCGGCAACAGCTCCCAGTGGAACGCATCGTGGCTCTGTCGGTGGACCTATCCCGACGACGGGAAGCCGCCACAGCTACTGGCGATCGCCCTTGAGCGCTACGAGGAAGTCTCGGTTCGGCAACGCACAATCTTCACCGACGCCACAGAGTACACGCTCGGTCGCAACGCCGCCTACCGCCAACAGGTGCTTCCAGGCATAGGACACTGGCTGGGTCGAATCAGTCGGCTCTCGGGCGTCTCCCTCTTTGGCCATCATGGCCTGGCGATCGGAGACGTCAACGGCGACGGCCTGGAGGATCTCTATGTCGCGGACGCCGGTGGCCTCCCCAATCGCCTCTACGTGCAAAACCCGGATGGAACCGCGACCGAGGTCTCGGCCTCTGCCCGTGTCGACTGGCTCGAATCCACTTCTTCGGCGCTCCTGATCGATCTCGACAACGACGGTGATCAAGATCTGGTCGCCGTGACGCGCCGGATGCTGTTGCTCGCGGAGAACGACGGCAGCGGCCGTTTCACACTGCACAAACCGATGCGCAATGTAGTGGCGAGCGCGACCTCGCTGGCCGCCGCTGACTACGACGGCGACGGCGATCTGGACATATATGTGTGTGGCTACGATGGCGAGGCGGAGCACCAAGGATTGCCGGGCCCGGTTCCGTACCACGATGCCAACAACGGCGGCGCCAACGCTCTGCTCGAGAACCGCGGTGGTTTCGAGTTCGTGGACGTAACCACTCGGACCGGGCTCGACGCCAACAACACTCGCTACAGCTTCGCCGCCGCCTGGGAGGACTACGACAACGATGGAGACATGGATCTCTACGTTGCCAACGACTTCGGTCGAAACAACCTTTACCGCAACAGCGGCGGACACTTCGACGACGTCGCCGCCGAGGCGGGTGTCGAGGATGTGGCTTCGGGTATGTCCGTGGCATGGGGAGACCCTGACCGCAATGGCTGGATGGATATCTACATCGGCAACATGTACTCGGCGGCAGGTAACCGCGTCGCCTATCAACGAGCGTTCGTGGACGCCACCGGCAACGCCGCATCGGACCTCCAGCGCATGGCGCGAGGCAACACTTTCTTCGCCAATGAAGGCACCGGCAGCTTCCGCGATCTGAGCGAAGCCGCCGGCGTCGCCATGGGCCGCTGGGCCTGGTCCTCACGCTTCGCCGATTTGAACAACGACGGCTGGCAGGATCTGGTCGTGGCCAACGGCTACCTGTCGAATGACGACACCGGCGATTTGTGAAGCTTCTTCTGGCGACAGGTCGTGTCGCGCTCGCCACAAGCTCTCGGCACCGGTCGCTCGCCGGCCGACTATGTCGCCGGCTGGCAGGCGACGCTGCGCCTGCTGCGACAGGGAAAGTCCTGGAGCGGTACCGAGCGCAACTGCGTCTTTCTCAACATCAGTGGTCTCAACACCGGTGGTCTCAACACCGGTGGCCTAAACACCGGCGACCTACGCTTCGCCGACGTCTCGGCAGTCTCGGGTCTGGACTTTCCCGACGACGGACGAGGTCTGGCGGTGGTTGACTGGGACGGCGATGGCGACCTCGACCTGTGGCTTGCCAACCGGACGGCTCCCAGGTTGCGGCTGATGTTGAATCAGGGCGAGAGCAAGAACAGCTTCGTCGCCTTGCGACTTCGTGGCACCAGATCGAACCGCGACGCGATCGGTGCTCGGGCCGAGGTCGAACTCGCCCCCGATCCCCATACGATGGGGTCGGCTCTCGGCTCGAGGCTGGTGCGAACGATTTACGCCGGTGACGCCTTCCTGTCTCAATCGAGCAAGTGGTTGCACTTCGGTCTGGGTACTGCACCCGTGATCAAGCGGGTCACGGTCCGCTGGCCCGGCGGGAAACGTGAGACCTTCGCGGGCGTTCGGCCCGGGGGAAGATACCTCCTCGTCGAGGGCACCGGCGCAGCAGTGGCAGTGACTGCACGCGAGCCGCGACCACAGAGGGCGCTCGCGTCCGCCCCCCAAGCTTCGTCGGTGGAGCCAGGGGAACCGGGCGAGCCGGAGGCACCCGCGGTACCCCCGGCACCCGACACCACGGAACGCGTGCTGCTTCCCGTACGAGTCCCACTACCGCGGCTTCTCTACAAACCGCTGGACGCCGTAGGCCCGCGAGCTGTCGAGACCGGTAGCGGGCCCCTGTTGATCAACTTGTGGGCCAGTTGGTGCGTGCCGTGTGTCGCCGAACTCAGAGAGTTTTCCGAGCGCGCCGAGGAGCTTCGCGCCACCGGACTTGGCATTCTCGCGCTTTCCGTCGACGGTCTCGATCGTGACCAGATCACCAAGCCGGCCGACGCGAATCGCCTGCTCGAAGAGCTCGAGTTTCCGTTCCCGGCGGGCTACGCGACTCCCGAGCTGCTGGAGAAGATTGAGCTGCTTCAGGAGACTCTCTTCGAACGGAGTCTGCCGTTCGCCGTTCCGGCGAGCTTGCTACTGGATGGCGCGGGTGAGCTGGCGGCCACCTACCGCGGCCGCACCGATGTCGATCGCCTGCTGCTCGACCTGAAAAGTCTGGGCGAATCTCGCGTGCGTCTGCAAGCGGCCTCGGCCCCTCTACCCGGCCGCTGGATTGCTCCGCTGCCGGGCCCAGACCTGGAGTCGCTGGCCAAGAGGTTCGGCGTGCGTTTCCCTGAGGACGCGGAACGGTACTTGCGGTTGGCGCTCGATCGGCTTGCCGCTCGGAACGCAGAGCCTATGACGCCGGAGAGAGTCCGCCGGCGCTCGGAACAGGAGGCCGGTCTACGTCTGAGCCTGGCCAACGCCGTATTAAAGCAAGACCGGCGGGAAGAAGCGATCGTCCAGTTGCGGCGGGCAATCGATCTCGAGGAGGACCTGGGACGAGCCCACGCGACATTGGCGGCTGTCCTTAGATCGAGCGAGCCGGAGGCGGCGATCGACCACTATCGTCGGGCGGTGGAAATCGACCCTGCTGACGCCGAGGCCCAACACGGTCTTGGGGTCACCCTGAGAACGGCGGGCCGATTGGACGAGGCGTTGCGGCATCTTGCAATAGCGCAGAGTCTGCGACCCGATTGGCCGGCGCCCCTGATTCCCATGGCCTGGATCCTTATCGGCCACCCGGAGCCCAACGCGCAGCGAGCGGCCGAGGCGGTTCGCTTTGCCGAGCGGGCGGTCGCTCTGAGCGAGGACCGCCACCCCGTAGCCCTGGATACCCTCGCGGCCGCCTACGCCGCCGCGGGACGGCCCACCGACGCAATCGCTACGGCTCGAGAAGCTCTCGATAGCGCGAGGGCCCGTAGTGACGATGTGCTGGCTGCAGGTATCCAGAGTAGGCTCTTGCGGTATCGCAGCAGCAGCAGCGCCCCCACCGTGCCCAACTGACCGCGAGCTTTCCTGAACACCAAAAAAGAACGGGAGGCCCGAAGGCCTCCCGTTGCCAGTTAGGCGCGATCTGATGCGAAGATCAGAAGCTGAAGCGCACTCCCAACCGGATCCGGCGCGGGTTGGTCCACGCCCTCGCGGTGTTGAACGCGATGTTCCGAATCGCGCCTTGCGGATTCCCAACTTCGTTGCCAGGTGCGATCGGAGTGAACTCGTTACCCGTTAGCCAGTCGATCACGGTGCCGAACGCGTTAGGCTCGTTGGCGATGTTGTAGCGAGTCTCGTTCAGAATCCCTCCCTGGTTATCGAGCAGGTTGAAGATGTCGAGCAACAGGTGCACCGTGTTGCCTCCCGCCTTCACCGCGTAGCCCAAGTGGACGTCGGCTTCGTAGGCATCGGCGACGCGGCCGAAGGCACCGCGCTCCGACAGGTAGTACTCCCAGTTGTTGTACGCAACCGAGTAACCCATCGCCGTGATCGGCGTGCCGGTTCGGTAGAACATCGCCAGCCCGGCGTTCAGCCCATTGTCGAATTGATAGATGCCGTCGAACTTCAACTGCCAGGTCCGGTCGTTCGAGAGGAAGCCCTCGTTGTTGACCGAGAAGTCGTAGTAGTCGAAGGCCGAGTTGAGGTTCGGATCGAGTTGACCGGTGGAGAGCTGGAAGGCGCCATCGTAGTCACCCTTGAGCTCGGACCACAGAGCCGAGGCGAGGAACTGGAAGTTCTTCGTCAACCGCTTCGACGCGGTCAGCTCGACCCCATCGTAGGTGCGAGACGGCTTGTCGAGGGCGTGCAAGGTTGTGTTGTAGCCAAAGGCGTACCCGAGGTCGTAGGTGCCCGCCATCAGGCCCTGGCCCGGGTTGCCGATGAAGTAGTCACCGTCGGCCGAGAGGGCGTCCTCGATGACGTCCTTGAGGTCGCGGTTGATGTACTTGACGCCGACGCTCCAGCTCTTCTTGACCTCCCACTCACCGCCGAACACGAGCTCGTCGAGCTTTTGGCCCTTGACGCCCGGATCGACGCGGGAGATGCCGCCGCCGAGGAAACGCGACCTCCGCACGCTGTCATCTTGGGCCACGTCGTTCGGATCCGGCGACAGGTTGTAGGTGAAGATCTGGATCTCGCCGCCGAAGGAGCGGATCACGATGTCCATCGGAATGGTCTCGTAGTAGATGCCGTAATGGGCGAAGATCTTGGATCGACCGCTCTTGGTCGGATCCCAGGTAAAGCCAATTCGCGGCGCGACGTTGTCGTCGATGTCGGCCTGGACCGTACCGAGGTGGTTGAAGAGCTGCTGGGTCTCCCAGCGCACGCCGGCATTGATCGTCAGGTTCGAGCTCGGCCGCCAGGTGTCCTGAAGGTAGATCGCGTCGTTTTCGGTCTTGATCCCGACCGAAAGCGGGACCTGGATGTTGGACGGTACCAGAGCTGCCGGGTCGAGCGTGTTGTCGCCGGTGTAGAAACGGTGGCGGTAGTAGTAGGCCTGTCCCTGGCAGTTACGGGTGTCGCTCTGGACGCAATTGAACCGGTAGATCCGCTGTCCGGTGCCGCCGTTGAAGTTGTCCTGCTGTCCGCTGATGTCCTCGAACTCGTAGCCGGCCTTGAACTCGTGCGAGCCGCCGAAGTCGTCCGCGAATAAGGTGGCGTCGGCATTGATGTTCTCGCGGTTGAGATCGGGCTGGTTCTGGTAGAAACCGAAGCCGGATTCGTGGCCTTCGAATCCCCAGACGGTCGTGCCGTCACCGAGAGGATCGGTGAAGTCGATGTATCCCGGAGTGTTGGCGCCGGCTCCAACCTGGTTGGACTTCTCCGAATGGGAGGACAGGCGCGCGTTGACGATGAAGTTGTCGGTTATCACGCCATCGTAGTTGGCCGCGTAGTCGGTGGCCCCGGTCTCCACGGAGCCGATGAAATGGAGCGGCGTGGCCGCCACCGAAACGCCCGGCAGTAGGCCTGTGGTCTTACCGGGGTCGCCAAAGGCGGCGGCGTAAAACGAGTGGCCGCTGTTGATCGACCAGGTGAGCTTGCCGGCCCAGAGCTCGCGCTCGGTCTTGCGTTGGAAGATGTCGCCGCGGTTGGGCGCACCGGGAATCACCGACCCGAAGTCTTCGAGAGACGCGACATCGTCGGTGTTGTCGACATCATTGTAGGCGGCGAAGAACCAGAGCTTGTCCTTCGCGAGATAGCCGCCGATATCGATGCCGATATCCTGTCTGGTGAATTCCTTGATCTGGGTCGTCCTGGCGAGAGGGCCGACCGCCGCCGCGCCGGAAAGCGAGTTCTGGATTTCGTCGAAGTAGCCAAAGACGTCGCCGGTGAACTCGTTGCCGCCTGACTTGGTGATCACGTTGATGAGACCTCCGGTGGCGCGGCCATATTCGGCGGCATAGGCACCGGTCTTGATCTGTACTTCCTGAATGAACTCGAAGTTGAGAGCCTGGCCCTCCTGTCCGAGCTCGATGCCGGTGGTGTTGACGCCGTCGATATAGTAGGCGTTCTCGGCACTGGTCGAACCGTAGAAGCCCATCTGGCAGGCGGTACCAACGCAGGCATCGGTTTGGGCACCAGGGGCTACCCGGGCGATCGAGGTGTAGCTGCGCCCGGTGGGCAGCTCGTTGAAGAAACTCTGATCCAGGTTGACACCGGACTCCATGGTCGAGGTGTCGATTACCGGCCGCTCGGAGGTCACGAGCAGCTGATCGGTGAAAGTCGAGGTCATCTGGATGGCCAGAACCACCGTGCCACCGATGTTGAGCTTGACGTTCTCCTGCTCGATGGTCTGGTAGCCGTCGAGACTGAACGCAATCTTATAGGTGCCCGGTGGCACCGCCGCGATGCGGAAGCTTCCGTTCGCTGCGGTGGTCACGGTTCTGGAACCGGCGAGCACGACCGAACTTGCAGTCACGGTCACACCGACCATGGCGTCGCCGTTGTCGTCGGTCACCGTGCCCTGAAGATCGCCACGGCTCGACTGGGCGAAGGCGACCGGCGCCAAACCCACCACTACCGCGAGCGCCAAGGCTCCGATTCTTGTGAATGTTTGTTGCTTCATGTTCTTTGGTTCCTCCTTCTTCGATGAGAAGAATGGTTAGGAGTTGCGATCAGGGTTTTCGAGGCTTGTATTCGATCGCCCAGATCCGCTTACATCAGTGGTCTTTCTCAAAACGGCTGAGCACCGGTGGAGTCTCCAACTCAGCGTCCCGCCGCGGGGAGAGAGCGCAACTTGTATGCCACAAATCGATGCCAACGGAATCGCTCCATTCCTCTCAGAAGGAAAGGGTCTAAGCAATTGAAAAAAAACAGCTTATCTGTGATTGGAGAACCCTAGTTCCAGCTTTGCCAAACGACCTAGGCACCGCTTCGCAAGGCGATTTGCATTCAAAGCAATGAATATCATCAAAGTTTTGGATCGCCCCGGTCCCTGTACTCCTCTACTTCCTCGCCAGAGCCTTCGACAGCCGATCCGCCATCAGGCCAGGGACGATCGCTCGGCCGGTTCGACCGATACCGTTCGAGGTTGTACTCGAGATGCTGCAGAAGTTCTTCCAGGTCTTGATGCCGCGCCGCCTCGATGACTTGGAGCTGTATCAATGCGGCTTCCTCGAAGCGCTCTGCCGCTGCAAGGGCCATCGCCAGAGTTTCTCCGTCGTCTAAGCTGTTTTGTCTCTCGATCAGCGCCCTGGCGAGTACAAGAGCGCGCCGGGCATCGCCTGTCGCGATCGGCTTCGACGTCGCGAGCAGCCTCGCCAAGGGGCTCATTAAAGTGAGTTGCTCCGGATTGATCTCGAGAGCGCCTTCGAGCAGATCGCGGGCTGTCGCCGCGCTGCCAAGTGCTATGTGGGCTAGCGCCTCGAGGTATCGTGCCTGAACGAAGGCGGGCGCTAGCTCGACCACGACCCGGAGGCGTTCGGCGGCGGCGGCATACTCTTCGGTCCGCATCAGCAGTCCGCCAAGCCGGTAGTTGAACTTGACTTCGTCGGGATTTCCCTCGAGGGCCCTGCGATAGTACCCGGACGCCTCGCCCAGTTGACCGCGAGCTTCGTAGATCGTGCCAAGGTTGAAGTACGCAAAGTAGTAGTCCGGGCGAAGACGTAGCGCCTCGCGAGCACTGACCTCGGCCTCCTCGAGGGCACCGCGCTGGGTCAGAACCACTGCCAGGTTCAGGTGCGCGCGATGGTTCTCGGGATGGACGGCAATGGCTCCTCGAAACGCCCGCTCCGCCTTGTCAAAGCGCTCCGCCTTGAGTGCCTGCGCGCCCGCGGTTAGGAACATGGCCGAACTTACGCTCAAGGAACCAACGTCATCCAAGATTGGGTCGAAAACTCTGAGCTTGACGTTGCTCGCCTGTTCCAGGTGCTTGCGGGCCAATTCCATGTTCCCCAACCCGCGATACGCTTGTCCGAGAGGCACATGAAGGCGACGGGCCTCGGGTTGCAGCTCGAGAGCCGCCTCGTAGTGCTCGACCGCCGCGGCTTGATCGCCCCGAGCTAGCGCGATTCGGCCGAGACCCGCATGGGCGGCCGCGCCCAGATCGGGCTGATCGAGGACGCGTTCGACACGTTCATAGAACAATGCGGCATCGTCCCATTCACCCAGGTCGAGATGAACTTGCGCCAGGCGTAGCTGCGCGAAAGCATGCGCCGGCTCGAGCTCGAGTACCCTCCGATATTGCTCTTTGGCCTCTTCGAAGCGACCTGTGTCCTGGTACAGGAAGCCGAGAGTGTACGGCCACCGAAGCTCCCCGGCATCGAGAGCGGCCGCGTTTCGGTAGCACACCTCCGCCACGGCATAGGCATCGTGGGCATGAAACAGCTTGCCCGTATGTCCGTAGAGACGGCTTCGTTTTTGGGCATCGATGTCGGGATCGTCGATGGCGTCGAGCAATGCCTGACGCGCATCGCCGAGTTTTGCGCGTACCGCGGGCTCCAGGCGACTGAGGTCGGGATCGGGCAGTGGGTGCTCGGCGCCGGCCAAAACCGGCACCTGCGCGAGCAAGACCGCAGCCGGGAGCATCTTGCGCAGCTTGTGGCGTACTCTGTGGCAAACTCGGCCCCGAACTCCGGCCCGAACCCTGGCCCGAACGCTGGCCCTCGACAACGTCATTCCCCATCTCCCGAGAGATCGCCTCTGGTATTGCTGCTAGTGGGGTCGCCAGTGGGGCCGCCAGTGGTGGCGGTAGTCGGGCCGGTATCTCGATACAGCGTGATGTAGCGATCGATCGGCAGGTCGCGGTAACGGCAGGTTCTGCCGGCCGACTCGCGCGTCGACTTGCCGGCGGGCCAGACCACGAGGACTTCGGCTAGGGATCGCCCGGCCTGCCGAGCCCCCAGGCCGGCGAGAATCCGCGAGTCGTTGGCCGAGGCATAGCTGCCGTCCGCGCGCGCCCGTCGCCAGAGTGTCGGTTCGCCGGAGCGGAGCAAAGCGGCGCGCGCACCCAGAACGTCGCCCGTCGAGCTGGACTCCCGGAGCCGCAAGCCCAACCAAGCCTTCCGGCTGCCGACACGGTTGCGAAGCAGGCGCACCGGACCGTTGTTGTTGGTCAAGACCACGTCCGTATCCCCGTCGTTGTCGAGATCACCAAAGGCAGCGCCCCGGCTCACCTCCGAGCGCGCGAAAGGCTCTCCGGCGCGCGCGGTCACGTCCTCGAACCTGCCGTTGCCGAGGTTGCGAAAAAGTTGATTGGGCTGGTGCAAAGGATAGGGATCTTTCGCGAGAGCCAGTGCTTCGATCGTTTGTACCGCACCGTTGGCGACAAATAAGTCCAGTCTGCCGTCGTTGTCGAAGTCGATCCAGGCGGTGCCGAAGGAGGTGTAGGGGAAGCTCGCCGCGGCGAGCCCGGTTTCGAGTGTCTTGTCGCTGAACCAACCGTCGCCTTGATTGACATAGATCGTGTTGGTCTGGCGTCTCAAGTGGGTGAGAAAGAGGTCCTCGTCGCCATCATTGTCGAAGTCGGCGGCATCGACCCCCATCGAGGCCTCGGGGGCACCGTCCATGTTGACCGCCACCCCGGCTAGAACCGCTTCGTTGGTAAAGCGACCGTCGCCTCCGTTGATCCACAGTTGGTTCGCAAGCTGGTCATTGGTGACGTAGATGTCGGTCCAACCGTCGAGATTGAAATCCGCGGCAACCACTCCCAACGCGCCGCCGAATTCACTGGCGATCCCGGCGACGGCGCTGACGTCTTTGAAGGTCCCGTCGCCGCGGTTGTGAAACAGGCGATCGGGCTGTGGATTATAGGAGCGGGGTCCGCAGTAGTCCCGGGCGCTCGATTCCGAAAAGCAGGGTTTGTGGATTTCGATGGTGAAGTCCACATAGTTGGCGACGTAGAGATCGAGCCGTCCGTCACGGTCGTAGTCCAGAAAGGTCGCGCTCACGCTCCACTGGTCGACCCCGACGCCGGCTTTCTCGGTGACATCCGTAAACCGGCCATGACCGTCGTTTTCCCACAGCCGGTTGGCGCCGAAGTTGGTGAGGTACAGGTCAACCGCTCCGTCGCCGTTGTAGTCGCCGACGGCGACGCCCATGCCGTAGCTCTCACCAACGATGCCACTGGCCTCGGTGACGTCAACGAATCGAAGGGATCCGGCTGAGTCTCTGGTGCCGGTGATGCCGGGCGAATCGTTGCGGAAGAGACGGTCACCCGGAGGAGCCCCGACCGGTGGTGGGAAGAGAGCCTCCCCCATTTTCTTGTTCGACCCGAGAAGCATTCCCTGGCGTAGGAAGAGATCTAGGTCCCCGTCGCCGTCAAAGTCCAGCATCGCGACTCCGGCTCCGACGTTCTCGGGGAAGTAGAACTCGCCGGACATTCCGTTGAAATGCACGAACTCGAGTCCGGCGGCTTCCGAGACTTCGGCGAAGGGGGGTTCCGCGCTCGCAGAGAAAGCCGAAAGCAACACGCTCAGGGCTGAGAGCGTGATCACTTTCGACGCCCACCTCTCGAACTTCTTCCAGGAGCGCATCATGACCCGGACAACCGCTGGGCCGCAATCCAGCTCGCGAACCCCGTGTCGAGATCCAAAAGCCCCTCATCCAGCCCTCGGTCGAGCCCTTGTTTCAGCTCTTGGTTCAACCCTTGGTTCAAATACCGCGCGAGGTCCTCCGGACCGGCCGCGCCGCCGGCGGCAACCGATCGCAGAAACGAACGAAAGCCGGACGCCAGCCGACCCGCTCCGGAATCCCCTCCGGAGTCCAATAGATAGCGAACCAAAAACGCGCTCGTAGCGTAGCGAAGGCCGCGGTCTCGGGAATCGGTGAACTCGCTCCAAACAAGATCCGTGAGCAACGCCAGGGGAAGACCTTCGGACGTTCTCCATCGCTCCTGCACAGACCTCAGGGAAGCAATGGGACCGGTCAGGTGCACTCTTCTGTCGATTCGGATGAATCCGCCCTGATCGTACTCCGGCTGTTCGATCACGACGCTGCGACCACCCAGACTGCCCAAGCGGGTGCGCCCACGCGCATCGATCCGGCAAAAGGCCAGATCGTTCGCCAACCCCTCTTCGAGCCAAGGGGGTATCGGGGCTCCGAAAACCCGCCGATTGAGGAGATGGGTCAGCTCGTGAACCAAGACCGCGACCACCGCCTCGGACGAGTGGTCGCCGACGTAGAGGACCGCGATCTCGGGGGTGGCGTGTCCTCGAAGATCCGGCCTGCGCCTCGCAACCTCCTCGAGCGTAAAGGCTCGATAGTCGGCCTCGCGCGCAAAAAGCAGAATCGTCTCGCGAACAGGTGGTTGTCCTTCGAGACCGTAGCGCTCCCTGTAGGCCAACGGAAGATGCCGGCTGGTCTTGCGGAGAATCTCGAGAATCCGATCGTCCGTAACATCGGTGTAGAGAGCAAACTCCCCAAAGAACTCGGGGCTGTCTTCGAGCTCGAACACATCTCGTGCCCTCGCGACATACCGGGCACTCACCGCCGTGCCGTTCGCGGGCGGCCCGGCGGCGGTGGACTCGCCGGTGGACTCGCCAGTGGACTCCAGTACCGTCGAGATCCATCCGATCAGCGCTCCATGCCTAACCCGTACCCAGTGCTGGTGACGTTCGAGTACCTCTAGCTGGGTACGAACCTCGACATAGGCGAGGTGCCCTGACTCGAAATCCGGTTCGCGCAAGAGCCGGAAGCCCGCCTCTGCCCAGACCCAGTCGCCGTCGTCTTTGATCGCGGCCGCTTTGCCCAGTGGAGTCGGCGCGGGCTCGAGGCTGCGCTCCGCCGGGGGCTCCGGACCGGCCACACCGGCCCCGCCCGCCCCACCTGCAGATACCACCGCGACAACCGCGACCGCAAAGACTACGCCGATGAAAACGAGGCCCCGACGGAGCCGACGGCGCGGTCCACGGCACGATCGCCGACCCAGCCCCGAACTCAGCCCCCGCCGCGGTTCGCGCCGAGGGCCGATTGTCCGCCGTCTCATCGCGCGATGCTCAGCTTGGAGTCCGCGGCCAGGGTGATGTCCTGCGGCAGGTGAAGACCCTCGATCCAGACCAATCGTTGCCGATCGAGCATGCGGCTGAGATCGGCGACCGCTCGCTCGAGACCCGCCAGCGACGAGACATCACGGCTTTCACCCCAGACTGTCGACTTGCCGACACCTTTCTTGACGCCGGTCCCTTCTCTCATCCTCGGCGACCAGACCACCAGCGGCACCATCAGCGCCTCGAGATAGCGCCGCACGAGCGGCGCTTCGAGGCGGCTCGCATCGCGTGTGTCTTCATCTAGAACCAGGACCACCGCCCGTCTGCGGTTGCGGCGCGCCGCTATCGCACCCGCAACCGCGACCGCATCGGCCAGGCGTTGCTCCCCCGCCAAGGATGGCGGTTGCAAAACGTTCGAAAGAAGCCAATAGACGCCTCCGTCCCTCGAGTCCAGCGGCGACGAGAAGTCGAAGACTTCCAGGTCCGGCGCCGTGTCCTCTCGCGAGTTCGCCACCGGCCAGATGAAGCGCAGGCGCTGATCCTCTGAGAGCGGCATCATGTAGCGAAGCGATCGCGGATTGGTGGCGGATCCGCCCCCGAACAGCGTCCGCCTGTGACGCACCTTCGCAGCCTCGCTCGAGCGGCCGAGTTCCGCCAGCGTCTCCCTCGCGCGCTGGTCGCGAACCACCAGAACGGTGGCCGGCCCCTCCTCGGTAGCCACCACCGTGAGTGCCCTTCCGTCCTTCCGGAACCGCCCCTGAAGCTTCCGCAATGCCGGCAGCTTGCGACCCGAATCAAGCTGGACCGCAATCGCTGTCAGCTCGGTGCGGCTACCCCCGGCGTAGGTCCCGCCAAAGGTCATCTCGGCCACCGAGCTGACGTTCCTCGCGAACTCGAGTTCAACGCGCACGAAGTGGAGCTGCTGTGGGTCGTGTTTCGGCAGCTCGATGCGATGGGCATCAGAAACCGGCACAGCCGCGCCGTCGAACGTCACCCTCACCGTGACCGGATCGGTTCCGACCACACTTTCCCAGTCCAGCCGAGCAAAGGTCCGATCGCCGTCGCGCTCCAGAATCAGGGACGCTTCGGCGGGTGAGCGCGGAAGGTTGACCCATTGGCTCGTCCGGCCCACTTCCTGGCCGCTCGCGTCATAGGCCACGGCCACGAGTTGGTGAGGAACCAACTCCTCGCCGAAGTCGCACGGTAGCGACCACGGCGCCTGCCGGAGAGTGCCCGCTTGCCGACCGTCGACGAGAATCTCGACCGAAGCGACCAACTCGCCGACGTGAAGTTCGACCGGCTGAAACCCGACGACCAGACTCAGAAAAAGCGATGCAAAGGCGACCATGCGCGTGTGCGCCCTGCGGCTGGCGGCGCGAAAGCCGTCACCCCTGCTCTGCCACCCTTGGGGGCAATGCAACAAAATGATCGAGTGGACACGCTTTCATATCGATCGCGACTCTACCACCGCGGCTCGGTGTCCCAGGGTGCGACCTCTCGCCGCGAACCGGCACCTCGTCCCGCGGTTTCCTGGCTCCGTAGCTGCTACAGTCAGCCGGCTTCGCTACTGCAAAGTGCCATTCGATTAAAGAGCATCCGCCAAGCGCATCCGAGACGCGACGTCTTAGGCCGTCTCGGCTCTCCACCAAACGGCGCATCAGCGCACATCATTGGGAGGAACTCTAGTGAGCGACACACGAAAAAATGGGCAGCAGCACTTAGCCGACCACGCTGCGGGAAGTGCTCGACTGCGACGACATGGCCGTATCTGGTTTCTCGCCATCGCCCTCCTGATCGCGCCGAGGCTCGGCGCCCAAGAGTGGGGCCAGGCGGAGGGCACGATGATCATCAACGGCGAGAGCGTCGCCATCAAGCACGCCTACGTCCAGGCTGAGGAGAACCCCCTCGAGGAGGGAGAGCAGGCCTTCCTGGTGACTCTGACCGCGGAGCCGGTTCCCTACCTGGAGATCGACTCCTACCATGGCACCAGTCTCCAAGTGCTCTTCGCCTCGGACGGGGCAAGCATCTCCAGGAACCTGTTCGTGGTCACGGACACCCTACAGACATCGATCAGCGGGCTCGACTTCGACGCGGAACTCTCGAGTGCCGGGCCGGAAGAGTTCCGCGGACGAATGAGTGGCAGCGGCGAGTTCTTCGACGACAGCTACGAGATCGACCTCAGCTTCGCCGCTCGCATTCCCAGGCCGGAGGAGCTCGGCGAGCCCCTGCCGGCCGGCGGCGGCGCGCCGGGCAAGGCCTATCTCGAGTCGGTCGAGCTCCTTGCGACCGGCGATCTGGAGCTCATCCGCAGCAAGATGCCGGCGGAAAAACTCCAAGAGCTGGACGAACTCCAGCAGGATCTCGAACTGAGCGATACGGATGTGCTCGAGTTCCTGACCATGTTCCAGCACACGGACCTCGAAGTCGTCGGTGGTCTCCTCGCCGGTGACACCGCCTACCTCGACGTCAAAGGCAAGTCCGAGGGAGAGCCCGCAACCGGCAGGATCAAGATGAAGCTCGCCGAGGGCCAGTGGGTCCTGAGTGGCGAGAGCTGGCACCAGTAGCCCCAGAAACACCCGGGCTCGTTTCGTACATTCTGGAATGAAGAGATCCGGTTGCTCCCACGCAGCCGCTACGCTGGCTGCCGCGTACCTGGCCTTGCTCGCATCGCCCGCCCCGGCCGCGGGACCCTTCGATCTGGAGTTCTCGCCGGTGACCGAAGGCATCGTTCTCGGCGTCCGGCTGGACATGTCGCGCTATCCCGTGATCGGCAACGCGGTCCTCATCACGACAGCCGCCGGTGTCGTGCTCGTCGATGGCGGCGGTGCGGCCCCGGTCGTCAATCAAATCATCGCCAAGATCGAAGCGCTGGATGCCGGGCCACTGCTCTACGTCATCGTCAGTCACTGGCACAGCGACCATACCGTTGGCCTCGACCGCTACCTCGCGGCCTTTCCGGCAGCTCGAATCGTCAGTCATCCCTGGACGCACGAGCGCATCGTGAGCCGTCTCGTCGAGCGCGTCGGTCGCTTCCCAGAGCGGCTGGAAGCGCTGCGCGAGACGACCGAGAGAGAACTGGTGAGCGGCATCGACGCCGACACCGGCGAACCTCTGCCCGCCACCGGTCGCCGCTACCGTGAGCGGATCCTCACCGACTACCCAGAACTCGCCCGCCACGCACCCGAGGCCAGCGCCGGCGTGCCGCAGATCACCACCACCGGCGGCATGACCCTGCCCTTCAGCGACCGGCCGATCGAGATCCACTTCGTCGGTCGTGCCAATACCCCCGGTGACCTCGTCGTCTACCTGCCGCGCGACAGGGTCCTGATCGTCGGCGACATCGTCACCCACCCAGTGCCCTTCGGATACCCCACCTATCCCAGCGAGGTGATCGGTTCGATCGAGGCCCTCCTCGCCTTTGACTTCGACCATCTCGTCCTCGGCCACGGGCCGACTCAGACCGACCGCGCCTACGCCGAGAAGGTGCTCGCCCTGCAGCGTCACACCGTCGGCGAGATTCGGCGCCTGAACGCCGAAGGGCTGGACGAAGAGAGCATTCGTCAGCGGCTCGATCTGGCACCCTACGACGAGGCGATTGTGCAGGGGGACGAGAAGGTGCGCTACTTCTTCGATCGCTGGTATGTACAGCCGATCGTCGGTCGGGCCGTTGCCGAGATCGAGTTGGAGTAGGGCCGCTCTCAAAGAACCCCTGGTCAACCGCGGCCCGGGTGCCGAGCGTATCGCTGACTGGAACCTCTACTTGAGGAAAGACCAGCGCGCTCGTGAGGGAACCGGAGCCCTCTGCGTCACGGGCGCATCGGTAGACCGCTCGGTTCCGAGAGTTTCGTCGGGCGGTTGGAGAGAGCCACCGGACGGCGCCTACTGATCTTTGCAGAATATAGTGACGTTTCAGAAGAGTTCGGCTTGTTTCCAGAAGGATTCAACGAGGGGTGGGCGACGACGCATACGGCGCAGCGCACAGCGGGCCTCGTAGCTGAGCTGGGAGAAATCCTTGGGACAGAAATTGGGTAGCTCATGGTGCTTCCAGTAGCCCCAGATGTACTCGACCGGATTGAGTTCGGGCGCATAGGCCGGCAGACGCTCGAGCTTTAGGCGGCCGTCTTGGGCGGCCACGAAGTCACGCACCAGATGACTGCGATGACTGGGTAGTCCGTCCCAGATGACCAACACCTTGCCCGGGATGTGGCGCAGGAGGTGCTTGAGGAATACCACCACCTGAGGGGACTTGATCGAGTCGGGGAAGATCCGGAAGTAGAAGTTCCACCACGTGATCCCCGCGATCGCCGAGAGCTTGTTCCAGTTGAAGTGAAACTCGAGGACCGGTGTCTGGCCCTTGGGCGACCAGGTGCGGCACCGGTGCGGTCGTTCGCTCAAACCGCTTTCGTCGACGAAGACGATGGTGCGGCCTTCTCGAGCGGCGTTTTTTTTAGCTCCGGCCACCGTACCTTCTTCCAGTATCGGATCGCCTCCTCGTTGCGTTCGATCGCCCGGCGAGCCGGCCGCTGGCAGCTCCAGCCCAGTCGCTGGAGGATTCTCCAGACATGGGAGGGGTGGAAGCTCACGTCACATTCCTGCTCGATGAGTTCTTTGACCCGCACGGTAGTCCACAGACCCGTGACATATCCCAACGCCTCTGGGCCACGTTTGAGTCCGCGCTCGATGCGCCGCAAGTCCGCTGGGCTCAGACGGGGCTTGCGCCCCGCACGGCCCGCCTTCTTCAACCCGGCGCGACCCGACTTAGCCAGCTGTTGGGCCCAGCGACTCACGGACTGGCGATGGACTCCGACTTTCCGAGCTACTTGCGACTGGCTCCACTCTTTCTCGAGCAGCCTCACGGCCTTCAATCGTCGCTTTTCCAGCATGTCGAAATCTCGCCTGACACCTTTTGGATTCCCCATACTCACAACTGTACATAATGTCACTATATTATGCAAGTCTCAATAAGGGACGATCCGGTCATTCCCTTGAGGAACAGCCACTCGCCTGAACCGGCCTGAACCCGATCGAGTGCGAAGAGATCGGTCGGCTCGGGCCGGGCCGCGCGATAGGCGGAGATCGCCAGCCAACCCCCGATCGCGAGAGCCATGCACCCCAGCGCCGTCGACATCCAGCGGTGGCTGCGTGAGAGATCGGTTCGGCCTCGGGCCACCTGCAGTAGCCAGGCGACCACGACCGCCGGCATCAGAAGGAAGATGAATGGGGCGAGGAAGATCCCTATCCAAAGAGGGGATGCGAAGATCGCTTCCAGTTGTGCATAGGACCAGAATCCGAGCGCAGCGAGAGTCGCGAGCCAAGTGAGATCCACGGCCAGCCACGCATCTCGAGCTCTGACCGCGAGAGACAGAAAGTGGGCGCAGCCCAGAACCAGCAGGATCGCTCCCATCGCGGAGGCAGCGACGAACGCAACACCAAGACCACGAGTTCCAGTGCTTCCATGCCAGCCTGAGGCGATCTCCGCCAGTTGAGTTGCCGCGGGCGCTACAGCCAGGAGGCTGCCACCCGCTACGAGGACGAAGGCGGCGGCAAGCTTTCCCCCCAGCAGTGACCCTGCGCCGACGGGCCGCGCGAAGAAAAAACCGTGTCGGTCCGAACCGAGTTCGGATGCGATTCCGGTCATGCCCAGGCCGATCGAGAGGGTCAGGGCGTAGGCGAGAGAAAGCGCCATGGCGGTTACCTCCCGGACATCTCTTGCGGAGTGACTTGTCGGCACCAAGAGGGGGGCCAAGAGAGGGATCAACGCCAGAAATCCGCCGATCAAGAAGACCAGGCGGTGTTCTTGGATTTCTCGAAGGAAGACCGCCCTGAAGGCTCTCATGCTTGAGCTCCCTGCCCGGTGATGGCGATGAAGATTTCTTCGACCGAAAGGGCCGTAGCGGGGATAGCGGGTAGAGCCCCCGAAGCGCCTGTCGATGCCACCGCGACCACGGCCTCGGTGCCCCAGCTGCTCGTTTCGACCGCGATCGGTTGCAAGGCCTCGAGTTCGTGGGCAAGCTGGGCCGGATCGATCTTGTTGGAGAACATCAGCTTTCTGAAACCGTGTTTGAGCGCATCGACTTCCTCGTCCATTACCAGACGTCCCTGGTGGAGAATGCCGACTCGCTCCGCGAGTCTCTCGACGCCGAGGAAGTCATGCGTAGTGATGAGAATCGTGGGCTTGTGCTCGGCCATCTCGCTGACCAGCTCCTCGAATAGCGCCTTGCGCGCGACCGCGTCGAGACCGAGAGTGGGGTCGTCGAGGATCAGCAGCCTGGGATGGTGCCCCAGCGCTAGGGTCAGATGTACTTGGGTTTTCTGACCGCGAGAGAGCCTGCCGAACGGGATGTCGAGTGGAATCGAGAAGCGATCGAGCCGTGCTCTGGTTTCCTTGCGTGACCAGCGAGTGTAGAGGCGCGAGCAGAAACGGAGCAATTGGGTAACCGTCATTCTTGGTGGAGCGTCCGGGGTTTCGGGAACGACGCCGATCTCGTTCATCAGAGACTTGCGCCGCTTCCACGGGTCTTTGCCGAGGAGCCGGATCTGTCCCTCGCGCTGAGGTCTCTGCCCGAGAATGCTGCGAATGAGTGACGACTTACCGGTCCCATTTCGGCCAAGGAGCGCGTAGGTAGTTCCGGGTCGCACTCGGAACGTGACGTTCTGCAGGACCGATCGTCGCCCATAGGCGATGGACACGTCCTGAAGGCTCAGGTCGGAGTCCGAGTTAGGCATGTTGCTTCTCCTTTGGGCTTGCAGAGTGTGCGGCGCGCTCGGACCAAAGTCTCTCGAGTACGACGGATAGATCCTCCGGGCCGGCACCCAGACCGGTGGCGATGTCGATGAGCCGGGCGGCCTCGGATCGCAGCAACTCTCGTCGGCTCCGGCTGTCGAGGGATGGTGCTTCTGCGGCGACGAATGTTCCCTCGCCGCGGCGGATTTCGAGGTAGCCGGCGTCGGTAAGGCTCCGGTAGGCCTTCGCAACGGTTGCGGGGTTGATTCGCTGGGATCTGGCGAACTCGCGTACCGAAGGTATTACATCGCCCGGTTCGAGACGTCGCAACCGAATCAGATCCCGAAGTCCCTGTTCGATCTGGCGCCAGATCGGTAGCGCGTCCCTGGGATCGACGTTTAGCATGGCGTGTCTAAGTGTATCACTGTACTAATACAGTATACAGGAAGGCGCGGCTCGTCAAACCCTCCTTCTTCGGAAGGCGAAGCTAGGTTTCGCCGGCCTCGAGGACCTCTCCCGCCTCCCGGGCGCGCTCGAACCGGCTGCTTTCTTCTGATTCGACAGTGCGGCTCGCGATCCAGAGCAAGGCGAGCGCCAGGAAGGAGGCCGCCAGGGAGACCAAGAGCGCGCGCTGGAGCGCTTCCGCGCTTGCCAAGCCGATACTGGCGAAATAATCGCTGAGCTTGCCGATGGTGTAGGGCCCGAGGGCGAGACCGACGAAGGTGACCGCCAGCAGATAGAAGGCCGAAGCCGATCCACGCATACGCGGCAGGACGATTTCATTGGCCAGTGCCACCGCCGAACCGATCCAAAACGGCGACGAGAGTTGAAACGCGAACACGAGGGCATAGGCCGTGGTTGGCTCGCTCGTATTCAGAAAGAGAACGGCGACTCCGAGAGCGACTACCGCGGCGCCCATGGGTGCGTAGAGTCGCGCGCGAGGGTTGCGCTCCTTGAGCCAGTCCGAGAAGACGCCCCCGAGTGACACGCTCAGCCAGCCGGCCACCGCGGTCACCACGCCCAGGGTCATTCCGACCTGACTCACGCTGGCTCCGAAGACGCGGATGAAGTAGGGAGCGAACCAGAATCCGAAGCCGTAGCCGACGAACGACAGGAAGCCGAAGCCGAGCATGCCGAAGACCATCGCCCGGCTCTGGTAGATCAGGACGAAGGCCGGCCGGTCGCGGACGGCCAGGCTCTGCAGCCACGAGAAGAACGCATACAGGCCGAGTCCGAGAGCCATCCACTGGATGGTGTCGCCGGTTAGGGAGATCAGGGCCCAGGCCGCGATGGCGCAGCCTGCGGCAATGGCGAGATTTCGCGCCGCGCCGCGGCTGCCGGCCGGCCCGCGAGCGATCGTAAGCAGCGCAAACGGCGGCACGATGGCCGCGATCTCGCGAAGCAGTTCGCGAAAAGGGTGTGGGTGGAGGCCTCTCGGGGCCAGGCCCTCCGAGGCTCCCCGCACCGGCTCGCGCAGGGTCCAAACCCAGAGCGCCATCAGCAGCCCCGGGAGGCCGACTCCGAAGAAGGCAGCCTGCCAGCCCGCGAGACCCAGCGGGCCGCCGTGAGGGAAGCGAACGTTCCAGGAATCGACGATCCAGCCGCCCAGGAACATGCCCACACCCGATCCGATAAAGACACCACTCGAATAGACGGCGACGACGGTGGCGCGACGGCGGGGTGGAAAATAGTCGCCGAGCATGGAGAACGCGGCCGGGCTGGCGCTCGACTCGCCGATCCCGACGCCGATGCGATAGGCGGCGAGGCTCGCGAAACTCCGGGCGGTTCCGGACAGCGCGGTCAAGGTGCTCCAGGCAAACAGACCGATTGCAATCACGTTCTTTCGGCTCCAGATGTCCGCCAGGCGTCCGAGCGGGATGCCGAAGATGGCGTAGAAGACCGCGAAGGCGGTGCCGTAGAGAAACCCGAGGTTGGCGTCGGTTAAGCCCAGGTCGGCCTTGATTTCCTCGGCTAGGATCGACAGGATCTGGCGGTCGATGAAGTTGAAAACGTAGACCAGGACCAGGACCGCCAGCGCGTACGCCGGATAGCCCTTCGATGGACGCGGTGTGCTTTCGTCGACCGCCAAACTGCCTCCTCGCACCCTATTCGGGGGCCACGAGTCTAGCAGCGGGTGCCTGGCCCGGCCTGGGGGTCGGCCGTCGGTGGCCGGGATAGACTAAAGCGCTCGCGCTACGAACGATGACGACTTCCGGTCCCTCTTGGCTTCCACGGTTCGGCTGGTTTCTTGCCGTTCTGGGGCTGGTGGTATTCGCCTGGGGACTCGATCGGCGGCAGAGACTCGAAGCCAGGGGAGACGAGGTGCTGCGGATGCTGTTCGTACCCTCGGTCGAGCAGGGAACGCTGGTCGAGCGAGCCGACGAACTCGCGCGGTTCATCCGTCGGGACTCGGGACTGATTCTTCAGACCGAGGTGCCGACCAGCTACGCCGCGGTCATTCAGGCCCTGGGTTCGGAGCAGGCCGATGTCGCCTGGATGCCGGCCTTCGCCTACGTGATCGCCCATGGTCGTTACGGGGTGCAGGCGCGGCTCCAGGTCGTGCGCAGCGCCGAACGAGACGGAATCATCGTCACGCGGCGCGGTCGGGGCGAGCCGGCGACGCTCGGCGAACTGGCCGGCCGCGTTATCGCGATGCCCCTGTCGGTCAAGGGCGAGTTGCGTGCGAAGCTGGTGGCGGCCCTGGACGAGCAAGCGCCGGGGTGGAACGAAGTCGAGGCTGATAGTGACAAAGACGCCGTCCGATTGCTGGTCGAACGGCCCTTCGAGATTGCCGCAGCGGCCTCGACGCATGTCTTCTCGGGGCCGTACGATCTGATCGGGGACGGCCGCAAGGAACTCGAGTACGACCAGATCGGAACGCTCGAGCGCACCCGCATTATTTTCCAGACCGCGGAGCCGGTGCAGGATCTCGATACCGTCTATCGCGGTTGCGTGATGACGAGAACGGACTCGGGCATCCGCCGGTTGAGGGACCTCAGCGGTCGGAGTTTTGCCTTCGCGGACGAGACCTCGACCTCGGGCCACATCTTTCCGCGCATGTTGCTCGACCGCAACAACGTCTCGCTGGGCCGGGTCTACATGGCGGGCGGGCACCCCAATGTCGTGCAGGCGGTTTGGGACGGCAAAGCCATGGCCGGTTCCACCTTCTACTCGCCTCCGGGTGTCAAGCAGCGCGAGGAGAAACTCTACGTTGGCGATGCGCGCTACATCATCATGCGCAGGTTGGCAACCGATGAAGAGCGGCAGACATTTCTGGAGACGATTCGCATCTTGGCGCTCACCGATCCGATTCCGAATGATCTTTGCGCCGTGCGCAAGGGCCTGCCCGAAGCTATTTGGAAGCGCTTCGTGGATTCGTTCCAGCGCTACCTGCAGACCCCGGAGGGTCAAGATGTCTTCAACGACTTGCTGACGGCGGTCGGCGTGACGGAAATCGACGATTCGGTCTTCGATGGCTTTCGCAGTGCTCTCGAGGCGGCCGGAATTAGAGCAGAGGGCTTGATGGAAGCGGCCGAAGAGAAACTCGAGAAGAAGAAAAGCTCGTGAGCGAAACCAATATCGCGATTCGCGTCGAGCACGTCACCACGATCTTCCCGGGGCCGGTACGCGCGCTCGATGACCTATCGCTCGAAGTCAAGCGGGGCGAGTTCCTGGTCGTGATCGGGCTTTCCGGGTCCGGCAAGTCGACGCTCTTGCGTTGCATCAACCGGCTGCAGGATCCCACGGAAGGCCGCATCTGGATCTTCGGTGAAGAGATGACCGGCGCCAAAGGCAATCAACTCAGGAAACTCCGCGCCAGCATCGGCATGATCTTCCAGCAGTTCAATCTGGTGAAGCGCCACTCGGTCATGACCAACGTGCTCTCGGGCGCGCTGAGCCGGACCTCGCTCTTCAGAAGCTTGACGATGCGCTTCTCGCCCGACGAGGTGCGCCGGGCGCAGGCCTGTCTGGATCGGGTCGGTCTGGGCGACCGGGGCGGCAGCCGGGCGGACGCGCTCTCTGGCGGCCAGCAGCAGCGAGTAGCCGTGGCCAGGGCGCTGATGCAGGATCCGAAGTTGTTTCTTGCCGACGAGCCGGTGGCTTCGCTCGACCCGGCGCTCCGGCACTCGGTCATGCGCCATCTCGAGGTCTTGAATCGCGAGGAGGGGCTTACCGTGGTTTGCGCGCTGCACGACGTAGATCTCATTCAGCGCTACGCCACTCGTTTGATCGGGCTGCGCGACGGGAGATTGGTCTACGAGGGCGAACCGCAGGGCTTCAACGCCCATACCTTCAAGGAAATCTACGGCGAGGAGGCCGAGGTCGCCAGCGGCCTGGCGTGGATATGAGCAAGGGCGCTCGTAGATCCGCTTGGAGGAGGGTGCTGGAGCCATTCCAGGTCTTTCTGATCGATGCCGGCCTGATCGGACTCGGCATCTTGATGGTCGAGCTTCTGGTGATCTCGTTTTCGGGACGGCGGAGCCCGACCGGCTTTCTGCTGCCGGCCGAAGAAATCCTGGACCTGCTGCATTACGGGCGCGCCGCGCTGGGCGCTGCGCTCGCGGCGCTGGTTTGGGGGAGGGCCGAGGGCGGGGTCGCGATTTCGCCCGGGGCGGCCTTGATTCGGGGCGTCGATGCCGCGGGGCCGCCCTGGACCCGGACGTTGCGCGGCTGGTTCTCGTTTCTGCTCGCCGAAGCGACTTTTTTCACCGGCTGGCTGGTCACCGAAGTGCAACTGATGCAGTTTCTGACCCAGTTCGACAAGGCACAGGATATGGTCCGGGGACTCCTCAACCCGTCCTCGGCCGTGCTTCATCAGGGCCTGGTGCTCCTGGTGCAGACGATTTTTCTGGCTTTCATGGCGACGGCGTTCGCGATCCCCATGGCCTTCGTGATTGCGTTCATGGCGGCTCGCAATCTGACCCGGGGTACCTTCTGGTCGCGCTCGCTCTACACGTTCACCCGGACGGTGATGAACCTGACGCGAGCCGTCGAGCCGCTGGTGTGGGCGCTGATCTTCATCTCCTGGGTCGGGATTGGTCCGTTCGCGGGAGTGCTGGCCCTCTGGCTCCATTCGATCGCCGCGCTCACCAAGCTCTACTCCGAGCAGATCGAGAACATCGACACCGGACCGGTGGACGCCATCACCGCAACCGGCGGCTCGATGCTGCAGGTCATGCGCTACGGCGTGGTGCCTCAGGTGATTCCGCCTTTTCTGTCGTTCACGATTTACCGCTGGGATATCAATGTTCGGATGTCGACGATCATCGGCTTCGTCGGCGGCGGCGGAATCGGATACATCTTGAAACCGCGCGTCGATCTCGGCCAGTGGGGCGAGGTCGGTACGCTGGTGCTGCTGATCGCGGGCACGGTGTGGGCAATGGACATTCTCTCGGCCAAGATCCGCGAAAAGATTGTCTAGCTGCCAGGCCAGGCACCCTGCTCCCCCGCTTTCTCGCTACCCCAGAAGGCCCGGAAGCGGTAGGACCTCGCAGGCGGATCCGACCGGCGCGGGCGGCGAGCTCGCGGAAATTCGCACCAGCGCCGAGCCGCTGCCGTAGGCGACGACGTCGTGGGACCCTTCGGGCAGGTTGGGCGTGGCCAGGATACGGCCTTCTTTGATCCGGAGCGACGCGGTCACGAACCGATCGCGCCCGTGAGCTCCCGGCAACGGCGCTTCGAGTTCGGCGGACAGGGCTCCGTGCCAGTAGCCGTCTTTGAATCCCATCATCGTACGCAAGAAGGGCCGCACGAGGAGCGCAAAGCAGACGATCGCCGAGGCCGGGTTGCCGGGCAAACCGAAGACCCAGCCCTTGTCGTGGCGCGCGGCGACCAGCGGCTTGCCCGGCTGAATCGCCACCTCGTCAAAGAGGGTCCTGCACCCGTATCCAGCCAGAACATCCTTGACCAGATCGAAGATACCCTTGGAAACACCTCCGGTGATCAACAGTACATCGTGGCTGATACCTCTCTCGATATGTCGGGCGAGGTCGGCTTCATCGTCTCGAGCGATACCGAGCGCTTTGAACCCGAGGCCGAGTGTTGCGCCGGCGGCCAGTAGAAAATCCGTGTGGCTGTCCCGCAGTTGGCCGGGTCCTGGTTCGCGGTCGGGCGGTAGGATCTCGTCGCCGGTGCTGAGAGTCGCGACCCGTGGCGCGCGATAGACGTCGATCGTTTCGACCCCGTGCGCCGCGAGCAGTCCCAAGACCGTTGCCGAGACCGCGGTGCCGGCGGTGAGGATCTCGTCGCCGGCGCGAACGACCTCGCCCTGTTTGCGTATGTGGGCGCCGGCTTGCGAGGGCGCTGTGAAAGTCACCCTCTCCTCGCCCGCGTCGGTCTGCTCGACCGGCACAACCGCCTCGGTGTCCGCTGGCACGGGCGCCCCGGTCATGATCCGGACGGCGGTGCCGGGTGCCAGCACATGCCCGGGCGGATCTCCGGCCGCGATCGTCCCCGTAACCGGCAGCGTGCTACGCGCGACAATCCCCCCGGACACCGCGTAGCCGTCCATCGCGGACATGTCGCACGGCGGGAGATCGACCGTGGCTTGCACGGGCGCCGCCAGAACTCGCCCGGCCGCCTCCCGCCGGGGTAGCGATTCGGGAGTCGGGTCGGAGCGTCCAGCGGCCAGCCGGCGCCAGGCTTCTTCGGGAGAGATCGAAGTCATCATGGGTTACCTTACAAGATCATTGATGTGAGTCGCGCAACCGAGTGCCGGCTGGCCGGGTGCTATATTGAGTCGGTAATTCCAGGCAGATGGAGGCCAAACTCTCACCATAGCTATGAAGCGAAAGTTCGAGTACCGCGCGAGTATCCGAGAGGTTACCTTGCCGGAGATGCTCTCTACGGTGCATCGCTTCCGGGTTGCGGGGACCATCGAGGCCACTCAGGGCTCGGTAGTCAAGAAGATCGTGCTCCAGGACGGACAGGTGGTTCACGCCGGTTCGAACGACCTCGGCGACAGTCTTGGCGAGTACCTCAAGCGCCTCGGCAAGCTCACGAAGGAAGACTACCAGCGAGTCGCCGATGCGCTCGTGAGCGGCCGGAAACGGTTCGGCGTGCTGCTGATCGAGCTCGGAATCTTGACTCCGCGTGAGGTCTACGAAGCGATTCAGGCTCACATCGAAGAGATAGTCTGGAGTCTCTTCAACTGGCGCGACGGCGAGATCATTTTTAATGTCGGAGAGCCGAGCGCCCCTCAGCGAGTCCGAATTCAATTGCCTCTGAGAAGGGTGATTTTCGAAGGCATCAGGCAGGCGCCCGAGGCCAAGCCGCTGGTCGAGCGGCTGGGCAGGCGTTCGACGATCTTCGAAAGCAGCTTCCAATGGGAAGATTTGATCGAGATCGGGCTCGACTCGAATGCCTACCGGCTCTTGACCGCGATCGACGGCAAGAAGTCACTCTACGATCTTTGTTCGCTCGAGCCTCTGAGCGCCGCCGAAAATGCTAAGCTGATATATGCCTTTCAAGTGCTGCATCTTGTTCGGCGCCGGTCCTCAGAGGATCGATTGGTGGCGCCGCAACAGGTTCCAGCGCGACGAGAGCAATAGACAACATTTTTCCCGGTTGAGAGCCGGGATGGACCGGAGTTTCGCCGATGCCGATCTTTGAGTACGAGTGCACCGAATGTGGGAAGCGAACCGAGCACCTCCAGCTCGGTTCCGCCGTGCCGCTCACGGCATGCCCGGAGTGCAACGGCAAGGTGAGGAAGCTGATGTCGGCACCGGCCTTTCAGTTCAAGGGCAGCGGTTGGTACGTCACCGACTACGCCCGCAAAGGCAAGGCTTCCGAGACCTCGGACGGAAACGGTGCCAAAGAGACATCGACCGGGTCGAGCGACACGACGGACTCGAAGAAATCGAGCGGTTCGGAGAAGTCGAGCGCTACGGAGACCAGCTTGGCAAAGAGTGCCTCCTCCAAGAGCACCTCGCCGTCGGACTAACGCGGCATAGGATTCGTGCGTCGTATGAAGCTTCCGACGATTTCAGACGTTCTCAAGGAAGCCGAAAGCAGCGTCCGGCGGCATGGAAAGGCCGCTCTGTGTCAGGTGATTCGCACGGAAGGCTCGAGCCCAGGCAAGCCGGGCTGGAAGCTGCTGGTCAGGGCCGATGGCACGGTTTTCGGAAACCTGGGAGGCGGCGCGTTCGAGGCTTTGGTCGAGGACGACGCCCGGGCCAAGCTCGCGGAGCAGACTCCGCAATCCGAGATCAAGCGCTACTATCTGACCGAGACTGCCGTGCGAGGCGAAGCCACCGGGATGGTGTGCGGTGGCCTTGTGGAAGTGTTTCTGGAGGTTCTAGTGACCAAACCGCTGCTAGCCATTTGCGGAGGCGGCCCCGTCGGCCAGGCGTTGGCTCACAATGCCGTTCTGTGCGACTTCGATGTCGTGATTGCGGACGATCGCGAGGAATTCAGGAATCCGGAACTTTTTCCCGACGATTCGGTGATTGTCGCAATAGACCGAGAGCATGCGGAGCCTTTCCTCGAAGGCTTCGCCAGCCGCGATCTTTATGTCGCAGTGGTCAGCCGATGCTGGGAGACCGACCTGGCCGCCCTGGCCTCGATCTTGAGGCAGCGCCCAAAGAGTTTGGTCTACCTGGGTTTGATGGGAAGCAAGCGCAAGATCGAGCGAGTTCGAAGAGAACTTCTCGACCTCGGCCTTGATCCGGATGAGCACGACTTTCGCGCGCCGATAGGATTGTCGATCGGGGCCGATAAGCCGGGAGAACTCGCGGTCTCGATTCTGGCCGAGATGATCCGGGTCGGACGGGGCGCAGAGAAGTCGGCCAGCCGGCGCGAGATCGCCTAGCCTGCAGGCTAGTTTTCGATGACTACGGCTTCTTCAGCCACTTCGCTGGCGGTAAGCCCGACCTTCTTCGAGTAATACCGGAACGAACGGAAGCTGATTCCGAGCAGCTCCGCGGCTTTGGTTTGCACGCCGCCGCTCCGATCCAATGATTGGGACATCAGGTGCCGGCGAATATCTTCCAAGTGACCCTCCAGGTCCATGCCTTCGGCCGGTAGCTCTATCCAGGAGTCTTTGCGTCTGGCTGGTCCTCGCAGATGCTCTGGAATGTCTCGAATGCTGATCGAGTCGCTGGTGGTCAAGGCCAGCGCCCGTTCGATCACGTTCTCCAGCTCCCGCACATTGCCGGGCCAACGGTACGCCTCGAGCACTTGCATCGCATCCTGTTCGACGCGCTGCGTCGCGATTCCCATTTCGGCCGCGTATTTCTTGATGAAGAAGTCTGCCAGTAGAGGGATGTCTTCCCGGCGGTGGCGCAGGGGAGGGATTTCGATCGGGATGACGTTGATTCTGTAGTAGAGATCTTCGCGGAATTCACCTGCTTCAATCAGGGCTTCTAGATTCTGATTCGTAGCCGCGATGATACGTACGTCCACCGGCTCTTCCTCGTGCCCTCCCACGCAACGCACCTTTTTCTCCTGGAGCACTCGCAGGAGTTTGACTTGCATGGAGGTGCTCATCTCACTGATTTCGTCCAGGAACATGGTGCCGTTGTCGGCCTCTCGAAAGAGTCCCTTCTTTTTCTTGACGGCCCCTGTGAAAGCACCCCGTTCGTGGCCGAAGAGCTCACTTTCGAGCAAGGGCTCGGGGAGAGCGCCGCAGTTGATCGACAGGAATCGACCTTTCGATCGCGGGCTGGCGAAGTGAATGGCGCGCGCGATCAGCTCTTTCCCGGTGCCGCTCTCACCTTGAACTAGAACGGTCGAGGCGGTGCGGCTGACACGCTCGATCAGGGAGAAGATCTCCTGCATTCGGGAGCTGCGCCCGATGATGTTGGAGAAGCCGTACTTTTGCTCGAGCGCTTTTCGAAGGTAGACGTTCTCGGCAAGGAGCTGATTGCGCTCGACCGCCTTCTCGATGATCGCCTTGAGTTCGTCAACGTCGAAGGGTTTGGGTACGTAATCGTAGGCTCCCAGCTTCATAGCGGCGATGGCTGATTTCGTCGAGCTGTAGGCGGTCATCATGATGACTGCCGTTTCGGCTGCCGAGGAGGCCTTGATGTCCTTGAGAAGGTCGAGACCGTTGCCGTCCGGCATCATGATGTCGCAGAGAATCAGGTCGAAAGAGTCTTCGGCGAGTACCGAGCGAGCGCTTTCGACCGAATCGGCTTCCCGGACGGCGTAGCCCTCCTCCTCCAGCAGTATGCGCAGGAACTCACGAAGGCTGTTCTCGTCGTCGATGACGAGAATGCGGTAGCTCGACATCGCCTGCTAGGCCTCCATGGGCACGGGTTCGGAGGCGGCAACCGCTCCGGCCAGTATGACGCGGACCCGCGTGCCCTGGCCGGGACGGCTGTCCACCTGTAGCTGTCCGTGGTGTTCTTCGACGATCCGATAGACGATCGCCATGCCGATTCCGGTCCCACCGGCGAAGTATGATCGGAACGGATGAAACATTTGGGACTTCTCTTCGGCGGTCATGCCACAGCCCGTGTCCAGAAAGTCGAGTTGATAGTTATCGTTTACCAAGCGGCCGCTGATTTGCAGCTTGCCGCCCTCCTTCATGGCTCGCAGGCTATTGCGGGCCAGGTTCCAGAAAATTTGACTGATCTGATCGGGATCGCCTACCAGATAGACACTCGCGGGCTCGAGAGATAGTTCTATCTCGTGGCCATCGTCTACTTCGCCACTGTTGCGCAGAAGCGAAACGTTCTCGGAGACCAGCGCCGCGACATCGAAGCGCACACTTGCGGCATGCTTCGGACGCGCGAACTGGAGGAACCCTTTGATGGTCCGGTCCAGGCGCTCGCTCTCCTTGAGGATGATATCGAGCAGCTTGCGCGTCGGTGAGGCCTCCGGGATTCCGGATGAGAGCATCTGCACCGATCCCGAGATCGCGGCCAGCGGGTTGCCGATCTCGTGCGCGAGCCCGGAGGCCATTTGCCCGACCGTTGCCATGTGCTCCTGCAGACGCACCTCCTCCTGCAGCCTTTTCCAGTCGGAGAGGTCCTGAAAGATCAGAATGAAGCCGGCGGGCGGGCCGTCGCTGCCGCTCAGCGGGCTCAGCGTGTAGCCGATCTCGAGTTCCCGTCCGTCGATCTGATAGGTGGCTTCGAGCCGGCTTCGTTGTTGTCCTCGGGTGTTGGCGCGGAGGCCATCCCAGGCCTCCTGGTCAAAAAGGCCTATTTCAGAAACCGGCTTGCCGAGCAGTCGCTCCAACGGCCTTCGGAGGATTTCTTGAGAGGCGAGGTTGGCGCTGGTAATCAGGCCCGATCTGTCGGTGGTCATGAGACCGCTCGGGATGGATTCGATTACGTCTCCATAGGCCACCTGCAGTTCGGCCAAGCGCTCTCCCTTGCGGATCAGGGCGCTCTCCGCCCGGACCACGTTTGCGGCCAGGTGGGAGGTCATGAAGGCAACCGCGTAGAATCCGATCAGATGAATGATCAAGTAGTAGGTGAGGAGCAGCGGCGAGATCTCCGCCTGAACCTCGCCCCCCGAAACCGCTACCCAGCCCTGTGTTGTGGCCAGAGTGATACCCGCGTAGAGAAGCCAAGCCGCACTTGCTGTGTGAACGCCGGCCCGTCGCTTCAAGAAAACCGAGGCTTCGGTGATGATGATGAGATAGAGGATCGTGAACGGACTGCTGGTTGCGCCCACGAAGAGGACCAGTGCCGTGATCAGCAAGAGGTCGCCGAAGAACTGAAGGTAGGCCTGAGCCTGTGCGCTCGGCGACCGCAAAGCCAAGAGGGTCAGGTAGAGGAGGCTCGCGGCATAGGTAACTCCGGCTCCGCGAAAGAGCAAGTCGAAAGTCAGGCTCTTCGAACTGTCGGCCAGCTGGAGAAGGAAATAGGGCAGCACAACACTGGTGATCGCCACCAGCCGAAGGATGATTACCCAACGTAGCTGGGCGAACAGCTTGCCTTCGGGGCCCACGCCTTGCGAGTCCGGACCCGCAAGGCGGACGGCTACATTCTGCGATTCCACCGGGTTCCTTCCGACTCGGTGCCTACTGGATGGAGCCGAGGATTGTGTAAAGAGGCAGATACATGGCGGTCACGATGGTACCGATGATCGCACCCAAGACCACGATCATGATCGGTTCCATGAGCTTGACCATGCCGGCCACCGCCGTGTCGACTTCGTCTTCGTAGAAATCGGCTATTTTCGAGAGCATCTGGTCGAGGGCACCGGTCTGTTCGCCGACGTTGATCATCTGAACGACCATGGACGGAAAAACCTTGGTTTCTCCCAGTGGGCCACTGATGGTCTTGCCCTCTTCGACACTTCTTCGGGTGACCATGATGGCGTCTTCGATGATCGAGTTGCCCGCCGTCTTGGCGGTGATTTGGAGGCCATCGAGAATCGGTACACCCGAAGCCGTAAGCGTCGAGAGCGTCCGGCAGAAGCGCGCGACGGCAATTTTGCGCAAGACTTCGCCGAGGATCGGAACTCGGAGCAGCATCCCATCAAGCACCCGAGCACCAGCATGGGTTTGGTGATAGGAGCGGAGCCCAAGAAACATCCCGATAAGCGCGAGAATGATCCAAATCGAGTAGCTGGCGAGGAAATTGCTCGCGGCAACGACCCACTGAGTCAGCGCGGGTAGCTCCGCCCCGAGCCCTGCAAACAGCTGGGCGAACACCGGAATCACTTTCCAGAGAATGAGCCAGACCACTCCGACCGCGATGCTGATGACCGTGATCGGGTACATCATCGCGGCTTTGACCTGATTCTTGAGCTTGACCGCCTTCTCCAGATAGACCGACAGTCGCTGGAGGATGATGTCGAGGATACCGCCGGCCTCTCCGGCGGCGATCATGTTCACGTAGAGATTGTCGAAGGCCTTCGGCTGACGCCGCATCGCCTCGGCCAGGGAGGCGCCACCTTCGACGTCCGAGCGCACCTTGTTCAGCAGCTGTCCGAACGCCGGGTGGTCTTGCTGCTCGCCGAGAATCTCGAGGCATTGAACCAACGGTAGGCCCGCGTCGAGCATGACGGAGAACTGCCGGGTAAAGAGAGCTACCTTTTGCTGGTTTATTTTGCGCGAGATTCTGGGAAGAAAGGCGATTTCGCGCCCTTTCTCGCGCAGGCTGTTGACCCGGATCTGTTGCTGGCGCAGCATGAGGGCGGCAGCGTCCCTCGAGTCGGCAAGCAGAGTGCCCTCCTGAAAGCCGCCCTGACGATCGCGTCCCTTCCAAACAAAACTCGGCATTGAATCGACTCCTTACCTTGTCGCTACCGGGCGGCCCGACTCGGCCGCCCGCGCGGGTCTCCCGCAGCGGCGCTACGAGCAATTATCTCCTGCAGTTCGTCCGGCTTCGATGACTGGTTCAAGGCGGTCTTGAGATCGATCGCTCGGCGCGCGTAGAGCGCGGCAAGAGACTGATTGAAGGTCTGCATTCCGAATTTCGACTGACCGGTCTGCATCATGCCGTAGATCTGGTGGATCTTGTCCTCTCGAATCAGGTTTCTGATGGCGGAGTTCGGTATCAAGACTTCCATCGCCATGCAGCGACCGGAGCCGCTGGCGCGAGGCAGTAGGGACTGACACAGAACGCCCTCGAGCACGAAAGAGAGCTGGACGCGAATCTGGGACTGTTGATGTCCCGGGAAGACGTCAATGATGCGGTTTATGGTCTGAGCCGCGGAATTCGTGTGCAGAGTCGCAAACGTCAAATGCCCGGTCTCGGCGATACGAAGCGCCGCCTCGATGGTCTCATGATCGCGCATTTCGCCGATCAGGACGATGTCCGGGTCCTGGCGCAGGACCGACTTGAGTGCCAGGGTGAAGCTGAGGGTGTCGACGTTGAGTTCACGCTGGTTGACGATGCATTTCTTGTGATGGTGGAGATATTCGACCGGATCTTCGATCGTAACTATGTGCTGGGCTCTCTCGCTATTTACCTTGTCGATCATGGCGGCTAGGGTCGTGGACTTGCCCGATCCGGTGGGACCGGTAACCAGCACCAGGCCGCGAGGCCTTTCGCAGAGCGTCTCCACGATCGCAGGGAGACCGAGTTCCCGAAAGCCCTTGATCTCGAAGGGGATCTGCCGAAAGGCGGATGCCACGGCGCCGCGCTGGTGGTAGATATTGCCGCGAAAGCGCGCCAATCCCTTGATGCCGAACGAAAGGTCGAGTTCGAGCGTCTCTTCCAGCCGCTGCTTTTGCTTGTCGGTCAGAATCGAGTAGGCGAGCTTCTTGGTCTCGCTGGGCGTGAACGCTGCGTGATTGAGCGCATGCAGGACGCCGTCGATGCGTATTTGAGGTGCCGAGTTGGTTGTAATATGGAGATCCGACGCGCCCTGATCGACCATCTCTTTGAGCAAGGCGTTGAGCGTTACGGTCATGCGGAAATCCCTCTAAGGTCCGTTGTTTTCAACGGATAGCGTAGTATAGCAACAGCGGTTTGGGTGGCGGTGCGCAAAATGTCACAGGTGACGCTGGATGTCCGAAGCTGCCAAAAATGAGCGGAACTCAGCGAATCAGCTGGACTCCGCCCGCGTAGCGGTCTCGACTCTCGCCGCGAGCTGCTAAGGTTTCGCGATTCATGAATCTCGAGGAAGATCTTTCATCCGCCGAGAGCCGCGGATACGACGCGCGATTGATGAGGCGGCTCTTGGGCTACGTCTGGCCGCATCGAGGCATGGCGGTCGCCGCGGTCGGGCTGATCGTATTGTCCTCGCTGCTGCAGCTGGTCGGTCCACTGGCGACTGCCGTGGCGCTCGACCTGTTTATTCGCCCGGCAGCCGAGGGGGCGGATCCCTCAGCCTTGAGCCGGTTGGTTTCCGAACTGCTCACGGCGCGCGGTATTGAGCTGAGCGCGGAACAGGGGCTCGCCTGGGTGGCGGGCATCTACCTCGGGGCTCTGGCAGTCACTTTTTGCGTTCTCTATCTCCAGGGGCTCACCATGCAGTTCATGGGCCAGCGGATCATGTACGACCTGCGGATGGAGGTCTTCTCGAAGCTCCAGCGCTTGCCGGTGGCATTCTTCGATCGCACTCCGGTGGGTCGGTTGGTCACCCGCGTGACCAACGATATCGACGCGCTCAACGAACTCTTTACAGCGGGCCTGGTTTCCATCTTTGGAGACGTGGTTCTGCTGGGCGGCATCGTGTGCGTCCTGTTCTGGTTCAACTGGAAGCTTGCTCTGGTGACCTTTGCGATTCTGCCATTGCTTTTTCTCTTGACCTTCTGGTTCAAGCTCCGCGCTCGCCAGTGGTATCGGGTGGTGCGGGCGAGGCTGGCAGCGATCAACTCTTTTCTGCAGGAAAGCATCAGTGGCATGTCGATCGTTCAGTTGTTCAATCGGGAAGGCGCCACGCTCGTCGAGCTAAACGAGATCAGCGGCGCGCACCGCGACGCTCACCTGCGCTCGATCTTCTATTACGCCGTCTACTTTCCCTCGGTCGAACTGATTATCGCGCTCGGCATAGCCCTGGTGCTCTGGTACGGAGGCGGGCAAGTGGTCCAGCGTGCGCTGTCTCTCGGCGCGCTGGTGGCGTTTCTCCAGTATGCGCAGCGCTTTTACCAACCGCTGGCGGATCTTTCCGAGAAATACAACATTCTCCAGGCGGCGATGGCGGCTTCCGAGAGAACCTTCCTGTTGCTGGACCGGGATCTGGAGATCCAGTCCCCTGAGAGCCCCTATGACCCGGTGTACGTGTCCGGACACGTCGAGTTTCGAAATGTGAGCTTCAGCTACAACCCTGGCGACGAGGTGCTCCACGACATGTCATTCAGTGTCGGTAGGGGCGAAACGGTTGCCGTGGTGGGACATACCGGCGCCGGAAAGAGCACCTTGGCGAGTCTGGTGCAGCGCTTCTACGACGTCGACTCGGGTGCGGTCTTGGTGGATGGAGTCGATGTGAGGCGGTGGGATCTGCGCCGGCTCAGAACCGCCGTTGGGGTTGTGCTTCAGGACGTTTTTCTCTTCTCCGGTTCGATCGCCGAGAACATCAGCCTCGGCAATCGCCAGATCGACGAGCAGCGCCTTCGTCGCGCTGCGGGTGACGTGCACGCATTAGAGTTCATCGAACGGTTGCCGGGGGGCTTTGATGCGATTGTCCGGGAGCGAGGTGCGGGGCTCTCGGTCGGACAAAAGCAGCTCATCGCCTTTGCCCGCGCCCTTGCCCATGATCCGAGCATCCTGATCCTCGACGAGGCGACCTCTTCGATCGACACCGAGACCGAACGTCTGATCCAGCAGGGTCTCGAGAAGCTTCTTGCCGATCGGACCTCCCTGGTCATCGCTCATCGGCTCTCGACGATTCGCCGGGCCGACCGGATTCTGGTCCTCCACAAGGGGCACCTCGCCGAGCAGGGGAGCCACGACGAGTTGGTGGCGTTGGGAGACATCTATTATCGGCTGCATCTACTCCAGCACAGCTCCGCAGCCGCGTAGATCGAGTCGAGTACCACCATCTGCGGCGTTGCACTGCGGTCGCGAGTCCTCGGCGTACTTGAGTACGCCTGCGGGTCGCTCGCTTGCGCGCCTTGCATCTGGCGGCACTCGACGCGATCTACACTGCTTCGCTCGCCGGGCCCTCGGGGACACCTTTCCTAGGTGTCCCCTCCCGACTGGTTTTCGAAGCCCTCGCCCTCGCCCTCAGCCTCGGCCAGGCCCTCGATTTCGCCGAGCAGCAAAAGCAGCTGGTTTACGCGAACTTCCGATTCACCCGGAGGGTAGGTATAGGTGATGGTCAAGAGTCGATTGGCGCCTGGGTGGATGGAGTAGACCCAGGTCTCTTCGACCGGCCCGGATTCTCCGGTGTAGGCGCCGCGCGCCGTGAACGCGGTGCCGTGCGGTGTTCCAAGTTCGCGATTGCCGAAATAATGACCGTCGGGCGCGCTCTCGAAGATCGCCTTGCGCTCTTTGACCGCTGCGACCAGATTGATTCCGAAAGCTTCCTCCGGGCCGGCGGTGATGATCACGGTGCCCGAGCCCCCCTCTCCAGCGGCCGTGAGCTCGAGGATCGGTCCGGAGACTTCGACTACCGAAAACGGCTCCGGCAGTGCGGCAATGGCGATACCGAGGTCTGCGTTCTCGATTCGCAGCGGCTCGGCGACTTCGGTCTCGCGAACTTCTGAACAGTGCATGATGGTTGTGGCCAGGGCTATGAAAACAAGAGGCTTAGGCTTCATTTTTTGGCTCCAGGTACGGCTCGGTACGGCTCGGAAGTCGGGGTAGGGAGATTGCGTTCCGCACGTGCGACTACGCGGTGCCGAGTTCTTTCAGTTCGGCCAGGAGACCTTGCAGGACGACCTTCGCGTCGCCGAAAATCATCATCGTGTTGTCGTTCTCAAACAGGGCGTTCTTGATTCCGGCAAATCCTGGACTGAGGCTGCGCTTGATCATCAACACCGTTTGGGCTTCGTAGCATTTGAGGATAGGCATGCCGGCGATCGGGGATTGGGGGTCCGTTTCGGCAGCGGGATTGACCACATCGTTGGCGCCGACGACCAGGACCACGTCCGTAGTTTTGAATTCGGAGTTGATCGCGGACATTTCAAAGAGCTTCTCGTAGGGAACGTCCGCGTCGGCGAGCAGGACGTTCATGTGCCCCGGCATCCGGCCGGCGACTGGATGGATCGCGTAGGCAACCTTGGCGCCTCGCGCTTCGAGCAGATCGCCGAGTTCTCTGGCCGCGTGCTGCGCCTGGGCGACGGCAAGACCGTAGCCGGGCACGATGATGACCGACATCGCCGACTCCAGGACCATGGCCGCCTCCTCGGGCCCGTAGGACGTGATGTTCTGGTAATCGCGGCTGTCGCTGGCTGCGGATACACCGCCGAAGCCCGCGAACAGAACGTTGGGAAGAGTCCGGTTCATGGCGCCGCACATGATCTGCGTCAGGATGAGCCCGGAGGCGCCCACCAGAGCGCCGCCGATGATCAAGAGATTGTTCGACAGCACGAAGCCGGTGGATGCGGCGGCGAGGCCGGAGAGAGAGTTGAGCAGCGAGATCACGACCGGCATGTCGGCGCCGCCGATCGGAATAACCAGCAACACGCCGAGCGCCAGGCTCAACGCGGTCGCTACCAGAAAGCTGGTGACCAGGGCGGTGGCGTCGGCGCCGGACGAGAGCAAGAAGTAGATGGCAGCGCCAAGTGTGGTCAGAACCAAGAACCCGTTGATCCAGTGTCTTCCCGGCAGGATGATCGGGGCGCCGCCGAGCTTGCCGCTCAACTTGGCGAAAGCCACGAGACTGCCGGTGAGCGTTATGCCGCCAATCAGCACCGAAACAAAACCGCTGATCGAGGCCGAGGCGCCCAGTGGTTCGCCACCCTCCAGAATCGCGAGTGAGATGACCGAGAGTGCGACCAGTGCCGAGGCGCCGCCGCCGAATCCGTTGAAAAGAGCCACCATCTCCGGCATGGCGGTCATCGCGATCTTGAGCGCTACGTAGGCTCCAATGCCGCCGCCGATCACGAGTCCGGCTACAATCCAACGATAGTCGGCCTTGCCGATATCGACCAGCGTGGTGATGCCTGCCAGCAGCATCGCGAGCGCGGCGAGAGCGTTGCCTCGACGCGCGCTACGAATACCCGTCAGGCCCTTGAGGCCGAAGATGAAAAGCACCGCCGAGAGCAGGTAGAGCAGCGCAATGACGTTCGCGGACACCATGGCGCTCACTTGTTCTTCTTCTTCTTGCCGCTGAACATGGCGAGCATGCGATCGGTGACCAGGAAGCCGCCGACCACGTTGATGGAGGCGAGAACAATGGCGCCGAATGCGAGCAGACTCGACAACTCGGTGGAGCCCGCCCGAGCGGCCTGCAGGGCTCCCAACACGGTGATCCCGGAAATCGCGTTGGCTCCGGACATCAACGGCGTGTGGAGCGTCGGTGGAATCTTGGTGATGATCTCGAACCCGACGAAGATAGCGAGCACGAACACGTAGAGGCCGATCAGTAATTCGCCCATTTAGTCTCCTCTCTCGAGCAAAGCCTTCTTCACGGCCGGGTTGATGACCTCGCCGTCGTGGGTGAGCAGGGCGCCGCTCTGCACGTCGTCCGCCGGGTCGATGGTCAGCCTACCCTCGGGCGCAATGTGCTCGATCAGAGCAAGAACGTTTCGAGCGTAGAGTGTGCTGGCATCGTGAGCCATGGTGGCAGGCAGATTCGCAGGTCCGAGAATCAGCACGTCGTTGTGAACCACATCTTCGCCGCTTCGGGTCAATTCGCAGTTGCCGCCGCTGGGGGCCGCCAAATCGATGACCACCGATCCGGGCTTCATGCCCTCGATCATTTCGCGGCTGACGATTCTGGGTGCCGGCCTGCCTGGCACCTGAGCGGTCGTGATGACCACGTCGGCGGCCGCGATATGCTTGGCGAGACGTGCCCGCTGGCGGGCCAGGAAGTCCTCGTCCATTTCTTTGGCGTAGCCGCCTTGGTCTTCGGCGGCCTCGGTTTGAGGGGCTTCGATGTACCTGCCGCCCAGTGACTCGACCTGCTCTTTGACCGCCGGCCGGATGTCCGACACCTCGACCACGGCCCCCAAGCGCTTCGCGGTCGCGAGCGCTTGCAGGCCGGCAACACCCGCGCCGATGATCACGACCTTCGCCGGTGGCACGGTTCCGGCCGCGGTCATGAGCAGCGGAAAATATCGCCCGAGCTTGGTGGCCGCAAGCACCACGGCCTTGTAGCCGCCGATCGAGGCTTGGGAGGAGAGCGCGTCCATGGTTTGCGCGCGCGTAATCCGGGGCAGCAGTTCGAGAGCGAACGACGTCACCCGTCGTTCGGCCAGACGCGCGACCGCTTCGAGATGCATGTAGGGATCGAGGAGGCCGATGACCAGGCACCCTTCCGGTAGCTTGTCGACATCATCCGATGTCAGGGGCCCGACTCTGAGTAATGCCTCGGTGCCCGACCAGGAGATCTCCTGGACGATCTCCGCTCCAGCTTCTCTCATCGCCGAGTCGGGAAACGACGCGGCCTTACCGGCGCCCGACTCGACCACGGCGGAGTGCCCCCGTTCCAGAAGACGCTTGATGGTCTCGGGAGTTGCCGCGACCCGCCGCTCGGCAGGGTGGCGCTCTAGCGGGATGAGAAACTTCATTGTTGGGATTCCGAACGAATCCTCATCAAACTGGACCACTCTGTCAACCCACCCAGGCAGGGGCCCGGCCGACATCTAAAACGGGTGGATCGTGCGTGCTATGTTTTCCAGCGTGACGACTCGCTTTGTGACCTTCGAAGGCTTGGATGGCAGCGGCAAATCGACTCATCTGAGCACCGCACGAGGGTGGTTCGAAGAGGTGGGAGCATCGGTACTTGCTACCCACGAGCCTGGAGGAACTCCGCTCGGTGACGCCATTCGGTCGTTGTTTTTGGATCCCAGCAGGGGTGCGCTGGACGGCACCGTCGAGACCCTGATGGTGTTTGCCAGTCGCAGGCAGCATCTGCTCGAAGTTATCGAGCCGGCGATTGCTCGTGGCACCGTGGTTCTCTGTGACCGCTTCACGGATTCGACATTTGCCTATCAAGGCTTCGGACGCGGTGTGCCCCTCGAGCTGCTTCGCAGCGCCGACGCGCTCGCGACCGGCGAGCGAGTGCCCGACCGGACGCTTCTGTTCGACCTCCCCCCCGAGTTGGCTCGGGAGCGCGGGCAGGGACAGGTCCGGCAGACGAAGCCGGGTGGAGTCGACCGTCTGGACGCGGAAGATCTGGCGTTCTATTCGAGAGTGCGTCAAGGCTATCTGGAAGCTGCCGCTCGGGAGCCGGATCGATTCAGGATGATCGACTCGAGCGGCTCGGAGCTCGAGACCGAAGTCCAGGTTCGTAATGCGTTGGCGGACGTTTTGGAAGAGTTCATAGAAGCCGCGGGATCCAGCGGAGCCAGCGGAGCCGGCGGATGAATCTCGAGGCGACGCTCGGCCTCGCCCGGATCGGCCGGCTCTATCCGTCCTTGATCCTGCATGGCGGTACAGAGGAAACCCGGCGCGAAGCGGTGCTGACACTTGCCAGGTGCCTGTTGTGCGACGCTGGCCCCGAAACCGTCGAAGCCGTCGAAGCCTCCCGGCGTCCCTGCGGCAAGTGTCGGCACTGCAAGAGGATCGTCTGGCCGGACAGGAAAAGCGATGCCTTTCATCCGGATTTCCTTGTCCTCGAGCGCGATCTGAAAACCGTGACTTCGGTGGATGCGACCAAGGCACTTCTTCGTAGCGCTCAGGTCACGCCGTTCGAGGCCTGCGGCCAGGTGTTCGTGATCGCCAGCGCGGAGACCCTCAGCGGCGAGGCGGCCAACGCCTTGCTCAAAGTTCTCGAGGAACCGCCCGGCAAGACCTCGCGGCATTTCTTTCTGCTCGCACCGTCCCAATTCGACCTCCTGCCGACCTTGCGGAGCCGCTCCTTGGCGCTCTTTCTCGGCACCGGCCCGCGGCCTCGAGGAACGGAGCTGATGAAAACAGCGGAGGGCTTTGGGCGCGCGCTGGAAAGCTATCTCCAATGCCGCCATTCGGGGGAGCTGCTGGCTGCCGCCGGGGCCCTCAAGGCGTCCGGGCAATGGGACGATGCGCGCGCGCGAGCTCCGTGGGAGCATGCGGCCGCCGCAGTTCTCGACTACGCCAACTCGCAGCCGAGTCAGAGCAACCGCCGGGCACTGTTGGCGCTGGCATCGGATCTGTTGGAGGCGCCCAGACTCCGCCTGCGCGGCATTCCAGCGGATCGGATTCTCGAGGGCTGCGTGAGCCGCAGGTTGGCAGCACTGCCCGAGACCCGCAGCTGCGCCCCATGAGCGAACCCGTCCTCAAGGCCTTGATCCTCGCGGGAGGAAGCGGCACTCGTTTCTGGCCGCTGAGTCGAGCCCGGCGCCCGAAGCAGTTGCTGGTCCTGGACGGCGACGAGAGCCTGTTGGCTCGCACCGTGCGCCGTCTCGAGCCGCTGGTCGCGTCCGCCGATATTTGGGTGTGCACGACTCGTGCACTCGCCGAGCAGGTGAGCGAACAGCTGCCCGAGGTGCCGACCGATCAGATTCTGGCCGAGCCCGAAGGCCGGGACACCGCGCCCGCGATCGCGTGGTCATTGGATCGGATGGAAGCGCGAGACGACGTCGTCGCGGTACTTCCCGCCGATCACCGGGTTCGGGACGAATCGAGTTTTCGAGCCACACTTTCCTTGGCCGCGGAGTTCGTGCGAACTCGGGATCGGGTCATGACGCTCGGGGTCTTGCCGCGCTGGGCGGAGCCGGGATTCGGCTACCTCGAGTTGGGCGAGGTAGAGGACGCGAACCTCGGCGTCAGGCGCGTTGCGGCGTTCAAGGAGAAGCCCGATCTCGAGACGGCGGAGCGCTATCTCGAGAGTGGCAACCATCTTTGGAATGCTGGGATTTTCGTTTTTCGCGGCGGGCGCCTCCTGGAGCTGATCTCCGAGCATGAGCCGGAGCTCAGCGACGGGCTGGCGAAGATTCGGGAGCAGCCGGGTGATTTGGATCGTAACTATGGCCGGCTGCCGAAGATTTCGATCGACTTTGCCGTGATGGAGAAGTGCCGAGACCTGGCCACGCTTCCGCTCGACTGTGAATGGAGCGATCTGGGCTCGTGGGCAGCCCTGGCCGAGATCATGGAGGCCGACTCCGCCGGCAATGCCACCCGTGGGCGGGTCGTGACCTTGGATGCTCGCGACAACCTCTTGCTGGCGGACGAAGGCACGATCGCGGCGGTCGGAGTTTCGGGCTTGGTGGTAATTCGCACCGGCGATGTGGTGCTCGTGGTCTCGAAAGAACAGACTGAAAAAATCAAGGAACTAGTCGATCTTCTTGCTCGCGGTGAGTCCGAGGACCTCCTGTAGCCGGATCGAGCGAGTGCTTCCCGTCCGAATTGCCGTCGCCGGCCGCGAGCAGCTACTGGCGGAGCTGGATGTTCCGCTCGAGCTACCCGATCTGCTGGCTCAGGTGACCGAGCCCGTGCGTGACTGGGAGGTCGAGATCGGCTTCGGCAAGGGGAGGTTCCTACTCGAGCAGGCACGGGCCAATCCGGCGTGTGGCTTTCTGGGGATCGAAGTGGTGTCGAAGTACTATCGCCACGTCCGAGACCGGGCCGCGGGCGATCATTTGGACAACCTCGTGCTCCTGCGCGGAGAGGCGCGCTATCTCCTGGCCGCCGTACTGCCCGCTTCCTTCGCGCGGTCGGTTCACGTTTACTTTCCGGATCCTTGGCCCAAGAGCCGTCACCACGAGCGGCGACTCTTCGATCCCGAGTCGCTGGATCTTGTGCTGCGTCTGTTGCATCCGGGCGGGGTGCTCAGCTTCGCGACCGATTTCCTCGACTACGGAAAGCTGGTGGGCGAGTTGCTGCGAGCGCACCCGGCTTTGAAAGTCGAGACCGCCGCAGACCTCTGGGGAGGGCGGGCAAGAACCCACTACGAGGACAAGTACCACCGGGAAGGTCGGGAGATCTTGCGCTTCGAGGCCCGAGTCGCGTCGTGCGAGAACCTGTTTCATCCTCTCGGCGGTCGTGGCGTCGTGGCTGCTACCACGAAGCCGCCCGAGCCGCCCGAGTCGGTGTCGCGGATAGTGAAGAGCGACGGATGAAAGCACTGCGCCGGCTGGGTCCCTACTTTCGCCCCTATTCGCTACAGCTTCTCGGGGGCATTGCCTGCATCGCGGCCGCGGTCCTTGCCGGGCTTTTTGGCCCCTTGATCGTGGGCCGCGCGGTCGACGCCTTGGTTGGGCAGGCTTCGTCAGCGACTCTGCTGATCTATGGCCTATTGCTGGTCGCGGTGACGGCGGTCCAAGGCGTCTTCAGCTTCGGCCAGCGGCTGATTCTGGTCTCGGTGAGCCGGCAGATCGAGTACGACCTCCGCAATGAGTACTTCGAGCATCTCGAGAGGATGCCGCTGGCGTTCTATCAGCGGCACCACACCGGCGACCTGATGGCGAGGGCGACCAACGATCTCGAGGCCGTGCGCCAGCTCTGCGGCCCGGCGATCATGTACTCGACGAGCACAGTGCTCACCGCGTCCGGCGCCCTCTTCTTCATGGCAAGGATCCACTGGCAACTCACCTTTCTCTCGCTCGCGATGATGCCGCTGATCGCATTGGTCACCCAGTTTCTTGGCCACAGAATCCATGGTCTCTTCGGTCAGGTTCAGGAGCAGTTCTCGGCGCTCTCGTCGCGGGTTCACGAGAGCGTGACCGGGGCGCGGGTGGTTCGGGCGCATGCCCGCGAGGGGTCAGAGGTCGAGAGGTTCGCTCTGACAAACTCGGAGTACGTCCGTCGCAACAACCGGCTGATCCGGTGGTCGGCCGCGTTTCGTCCACTGCTCCAGCTGCTGACCGGGCTCGGCTTCGTCGCGATGCTGTGGTTCGGCGGCACTTTGGTCTCGAAGGGCGAGATCACTGTCGGCGAGTTCGTGAGTTTCAACTTCTTCCTCTCCAAGCTGGTTTGGCCGATGATTGCGGTCGGCTGGGTGGTCAACCTGGTGCAGCGTGGAACGGCATCTCTGCGCCGGATCGAGGAAATCAAAGAAACCGAGCCCGAGATACGCGATGGCTCCGGGGCAGCGGTCGGCGAGGTCAGCGGCGCGGTCCGCGTGACCGGCTTGGACTTCAGCTACCCCGAAAGCGCTGATCCGGCTCTCGAGGGGATCGATCTGACCGTGGCCGCCGGAGAGACTCTCGGCCTTGTCGGGCGCACCGGAAGCGGTAAGAGCACGCTGTTGTCACTGATCCCCCGATTGCTGGACCCGCCGGCTGAGAGCGTGTTCATCGACGAGCTGGATGTGCGCTCGCTGCCCTTGCACTCTCTCCGCGCGGCGATCGCCGTGGTTCCGCAGGAGGCGTTTCTGTTCTCGACGACGATTGCCGAGAACATCGCGTTTGGGGCCTTCCAGCCCGAGCGGAGTGCAATCGAGCGAGCGGCCGAGGTCGCGGGCCTGTCGGCAGATCTCGAGTCCTTTCCGAGGGGACTCGAAACCGTGGTCGGGGAGCGGGGTATAACCCTTTCGGGTGGCCAGAAACAGCGCGTCGCCCTGGCGCGAGCGCTGATTCGAGAGCCTCGGATTTTGCTCCTTGACGACTGTCTCTCCGCGGTCGATGCCGACACCGAGGAGAGGATTCTGCGCAACCTCAGGCGGGTGTTTCTGGGCAGGACCGTTTTTGTGGTTTCGCATCGGATCTCGGCGGTGCGCGCGGCGGATCAGATCATCGTGCTCGACCGCGGCCGCATCGTCGAGCGCGGAGGTCACGGCGAGCTGATCCGCCAAGGCGGTGTCTACGCCGATCTCGCGCGCCGTCAGCAGCTCGAAGATGAGCTGGCCGCGGTTTAGAATCGGGGACACAATACGTGATGTTCGCGAATGATCGGCGAACCCCGCAGCCGAACCCGCTGGTCCGGAGATCACCCGACATTACGTACTGTGTCCCCTTCA